>JBGSMU010000122.1:0-11095 GCA_041739955.1 Gallionella sp.
AAGAGTAAAGCGTCGGGTAGTTTGGCAGACATGAACCAACCTTTTGTTTTGGGAATCCGTTGTGTTTATGGCCCCACCCTAACCGACTAGAAGAGCAAGGTCAACGCGGCGGGTCGGGACGCTCTGTGGTGGAGGTATTGACGCGGAACCAGCCTGCGATGCTATAGCGGTCGCGCTTGGCGGGCAGGACTTCGTGGGGGAACTCTTCGCTGAGGAACACGGCGAGCTTGCCCATGCGGGGGATGACTCGAGTGAACGGTTCAGTCTCGTTCTCGTGGTACATCAGCAACTCGCCGCCGTCTTCCGTCTGCCAGCCCCGGTTAAGGTAGAGCACCACAGACAATACCCGGTTACTGTCACCGCGAAACGCATCGACATGCCGCTTGTAGAATGCGCCAGGCTCGTAATGGGCAAAGTGACTCTCATAGGAAAACAGTCCCAGAAACAAGTGGCGGTTCAGGTAGATGCGCAACAGTTCTGTCCACTGCAACCAGCGGTGTTCGGCCTCGTCGTTATGTTCCAGCCAGCGAATCTCGTCGCGCCGGACGAAATTGTTCAGCATTTGGTTGTCGGCCCGACCGATTCCGGCGGGTGAGAAATCATTCGATTTCAGTTCGGTGACACGTGCAAGCAGCACGTTCGCCAGGTCGCCGGGAATCGCATCGTCAATAAAAGAATATCCTTGCGCGGCAAGGTTTTCGCTGATGCGCTTGAAGACGGGAGTGTTGTCGTGTGGTCCGCTAGTGTTTGGAATGCGTAATGGCTTAGCCATAGTCGATAGTGTCCGAGCCTGCAGGCCTTTATTTTCAAAACCAATTGGTCGATTCACCCGTTTCCCTCAGGCATTGGCAAATGCCCTGAAATCTGGCGCGCGAGTGTAGCTTAGAACCGGGTTTTTGGGTGAATGGAAAAAGTGTTTTTTCATCCGGAAATCGTAGGCAAAATGCACGCGCAACACCTGCGGAAGTATGGCGCAGTTGTGCACCATAAGAAAATAGATAATTCCGAAATAAATCAAACAGCTTGTGGTGCGATGTTGAAAAATACCTTAATATTCGTGGCAAATATTGCTAGGCAACGCGAAATCAAGGGGTTCACTAATGGTTAAGAGATCGTTTTGGCAGCAGGACTGGTTTGTGGGGTTGCTGGTTGCGCTGGTGTTTGTGCTTGGCGCAAAGAGTGACCTGATACAAAGTCTGGAGCGCAAGGCTTATGACATTGGTGTCCAGGCTTCATCACGGACACCCAGCGACAGGATCGCGGTGATCGCGATCGATGAGCAGAGTATTGCCAATCTTGGACGCTGGCCCTGGCCGCGCGAGATACATGCCAAGATGATAGATGTCCTTGCAGCGGGGCATGCAAAGGTGGTTGGCCACACCGCATTCTTTTTTGAGCCACAGGTCGATGCAGGTCTGGAATATATCTACCGGATCGCGGAGTTGATCGGCAATTCCGAACTTGCCTCCAGTGAGGATCCCGCGCATCAGGCGACATTGGAACAACTTCAGGGCTTGTTGATGGAGGCTGCGCAGAATCTGGATAACGACCAGAAACTCAGCGAGAGCCTGTCCAAGGCGAATGATGTCTTGCTGGCGATGTACTTCGAGTTGGGTGAACCACAAGGCAAGCCCGATCAGGATTTGCCGGAATACGTGTTGCGCAACAATCTTCCCAATGTGAGGGATAGCAGCGGTCTGGGTATGTCGCCATTGATGTCGCTGGGTGTTTTGTCACCGATCGAATCCCTGGGTAGCAAGACAATTGGACTCGGCCACTTGAACAGCACACCGGACGTGGATGGCGCGATACGAACCGAGCCACTGGTGATTGGTTACTACGATCAATACTATCCGTCTTTCTCACTGATGCTGGCGGCAAAAAGCCTGAACCTTGATGTCACGGATATCGAGGTCAATCTGGGTGAGAGTGTGCAGTTGGGCAAGCAGGTGATTTCTACCGATCCTGCTTTGCGGATGTATACCTATTTCTACAAGGGCAGAGACGGCCAATCGGCGTTTCCGGTGGATTCCTTCTATGATGTCCTGACCGGAAAAATTCCAGCCGAAAAGTATCGCGACAAAATCGTTCTGATCGGCGCATCGGCTGCAGGACTGGGTACGTTACAAGTGACCCCGATCAAGTCGGGAATGTCGCAGGCAGAGACCTTGGCGCATTCCGTTTCCAGCATCCTTCAGGGTGACTTCTTTGTCTCGCCGGTTTGGGCTGTTTGGGCAGAGATGGGCGTGTTCCTGGTGATCGCGCTGTATCTGGTGGTGGTGTTGCCGCGCTTGAAAGCGGCAATCGGGGCTGCAGTAACGGTTGTACTGCTGGCTTTATTACTGGGGGCGCATTATGTGCTGATGACGACTCAGGCGATGTGGCTGCAATTGATGTTGCCTGCATCCTTGTTGCTGGTCGGCCATCTGTTGTTGACGACCAAGCGTTTCCTGATGACGGAAAAAGGCAAGCAGGTGTCCGATGCGGAATCGGCTGAAAGTAATCGCATGTTGGGTTTGGCTTTTCAGGGGCAAGGGCAACTTGACATCGCGTTCGACAAGTTCCGCAAAGTGCCTATTGATGACGGCCTGATGGAGGTGTTGTACAACCTGGGCCTGGATTTCGAGCGCAAGCGCCAATTCAACAAGGCGGAGTCGGTATTCAAGTATATGGCCGAATACAATCCCAAGTTCCGCGATCTGGAAGCCCGTCTCGTACAATCCAAGGCGATGTCGGAAACAGTGATGCTCGGTGGCGGTTCGACCAAAGGCAACGCCAGTACGATGGTGCTGGATAAGGCTGGCGTATCCAAGCCGATGCTGGGCCGCTATGAGATCGAGAAAGAGCTCGGCAAAGGGGCGATGGGCGTGGTGTACCTTGGCAAGGATCCGAAGATTGGCCGCGTTGTTGCGATCAAGACCATGGCCCTTGCGCAGGAGTTCGAGCCGGATGAGTTGCAGGATGTAAAGGACAGGTTCTTCCGTGAGGCCGAAACAGCGGGCCGATTGAATCATCCGAACATTGTGACGATGTACGATGCCGGCGAGGAGCACGACCTTGCCTATATCGCGATGGAATTCCTCAAGGGCAAGGATCTGGTTGCCTATACCAAGCCAGATAATTTGCTGCCTTTGCCCAAGGTGATGAATATCGTTGCGCATGTTGCTGACGCGCTGGACTATGCCCACAAACTGAATGTGGTACACCGCGATATCAAGCCCGCGAACATTATGTACGATCCGGAAACCGACTCACCCAAAGTGACCGATTTTGGTATTGCGCGAATCACCGATTCGAGCAAGACCAAGACGGGTATGGTGTTGGGTACTCCTTCTTTCATGTCACCCGAGCAACTGGCAGGGAAGAAGATAGAGGGTCATTCCGATCTGTTCTCGCTGGGCGTGAGTTTGTACCAGTTGGCTTGTGGTAAGCTCCCGTTCGAGGGGGATTCGATGGCGCAGCTGATGTTCAGGATCGCGAACGAGCCCCATACGGATATATTGAGTATCAGGCCCGATCTGCCGGCTTGTTTGGTGGATATCATCAATCGATCGCTGTCCAAGCCGGTCGAGGCGCGATATGCAAACGGGGCGGAGATGGCTAATGCATTGAGGCAATGTGCCGCCAGCATTCAGGGGTGAATATGAAGATTACAGAAGCTCTGCAGATATTTAGCCAGACCCATCCGGGCATGGTGCGTTCGCATAACGAGGATAGCGTATCGTACGAACTCGGTTGCGGATTGGCTGTTTTGGCCGATGGCATGGGAGGATATAATGCCGGGGAGGTGGCCAGCGGAATCGCTGTTTCGGTGGTGACTACCGAAGTCAGCCAGCGTTTGCAGAAATCCAGCCCGGTCGAGCTGGATGATGCCAGTGGCGAGGAACTGGGTGTGTCGCTATTGCGCGAAAACATACAGAAGGCCAATGCTTCGATATTCAACGCGGCACAAAGCCAGCCCCAGTATTCGGGCATGGGTACGACGATCGTTGCGGGATTGTTCTATGATAATCGCGTGATTGTCGGGCATGTGGGTGATTCACGTATGTACCGCCTGCGGGGTGAAACGCTGGAGACGATTACGCGGGATCATTCCCTGTTGCAGGAGCAGATCGATGGCGGAATGATCAGTGTTGAGGATGCGCGATTGTCCAAGAACAAGAATCTGGTGACGCGTGCAGTAGGCATTGATGCAGATGTGGAACCGGAAATCCACATGCATGATGTGATGGTTGGTGATCTTTACCTGCTGTGCTCCGACGGTCTGAATGACATGGTGGAAGATGACGATATCCGGGATACGCTGGTTGCGATGCAGCGTAACTTGCCGCTTGCAGCAGAGCAATTGATTCAGATGGCGAATGATAATGGTGGCAGGGATAACGTTTCGGTGGTTCTGGTCAAGGTTAATGGGAAGTTTTCCGAGCCGACCGGTTGGTTGGCAAAATTGTTCAAGTGGTTTCAGAAATAATCAGGTACGAGGGGTAAGAATATGGGTGCAAAATTGATACTCAGTATGGATGGGGCGGTAATCAAGGAATATCCCCTGAATAAAGAGCGGATGACCATCGGACGCAAACCGCATAACGATATTGCGATCGATAATCTGGCGGTTAGCGGCGAGCATGCGGCTATCGTTACTATTCTCCACGATTCATTTCTCGAGGATCTGGATAGCACTAACGGACTTGAGGTGAATGGAGTCCCGACCAAGAAGCATTTTCTGCAAAGTAACGATGTGATCGAGATCGGCAAGTACAAGTTGAAGTACATCAACGATCAGGTTACGCAAACTACAGCTGCTGATTTCGAGAAGACTATGGTGATGCGCTCTCCGGTAAAGCAATCTGCTACTGGCGGGAAGCCTTCAGACAGCGCAGCCGGAAAACAACCTGCTGCAGAGCCTGTCGAAAGAACAGGCAGGTTTGACGCGATACGACCGGCAAGTCCGGCAACACCTGTTGCGCCGGCACCAAAGCCGGCCGGATCTGCCACGGGCCCATCCCCTGCCACTGGAACAGTGCAACACACCGCAGCTGTTCAAGTATTGACCGGCCCCAACGCAGGCAAGGAGCTTGAGCTTGTGAAGAACCTCACCACGCTGGGCAAGCCGGGATTACAGGTGGCGGTTTTGACAAGACGCCCGCAGGGGTTTTTCATCACTCATGTGGAGGGGGATAAATTCCCATCTGTGAACGGTACTTTGCTTACGAGTCAACCCCACCAGTTGGAAGACCATGATGTGATTGAGCTGGCGGGTGTAAAGATGGAGTTTTATTACAAAAAGTGATCTGACTTGAGTATGGCGGCAAGCCGTCCGGTTTGTTGCCGTACTTTGTTATCAGTTATCCCCATTCTTTATTGAAGGGCGCGGCTTGAAGAAAAATGCAATCTTGATCGGTTTGGGTTTGCTGGTAGTCCTGATTTTTGCGGGTGCTGCCGCCCGCTTTTACAGGATGGAGCTTGTCGAGCAACTCTCCTCCGCGCTTTATGATTATCGCCTGCGTCTGACGATGCCGCGCACCGTTGACGATCGCATCGTTATTCTCGATATAGATGAAAAAAGCCTCAGGGAAGAAGGGCGCTGGCCATGGAGCCGTGACCGTCTGGCTCTGCTGATGGATAAGCTTTTTGACAAATATGATGTTGCGGTGGTTGGATTCGACGTTGTATTCGCGGAGAAGGACGAGAGCTCGGGACTAAAAGTTTTGCAGAGTCTTGGTCAGAACCAGTTGAGTGAGGATGCAAAGTTCCAATCGGTGCTTGCCCAGATTCAGCCCGGACTCGAATATGACAAATTGTTCGCGGACAAGATGCGGTCGCGCAATGTGGTTCTTGGATATTACCTGACCGGACAACAGGATAACAACCTGTCGGAACAGCTTCCTGAGCCGACCTTTCCTTCCGGTTCCTTCAAGGGTCGTCCGGTAGGTTTCACGCTTTGGAAAGGTTATGGCGCGAATCTGCCGGGCTTGCAGCAAGCCGCCGCAAGCGCGGGGCATTTTAATCCATTGGTGGATTTTGACGGCAGGGTGCGCCGCATCCCCATGCTGGTGGAATACGATGGAGCATATTACGAATCCCTGTCCCTTGCTATGGTGCGTACATTGCTCGGACTACCGAAGTTACTGCCGGGCTACGCGGAAAACAGCGCGACGGGCTATTCCGGTCTGGAGTGGCTGGAACTAGATGCTGGAAGCAAATTCAAAATCCCCGTAGACGGTGATGTTGCGACTTTCGTGCCTTACAGGGGAAAACAGGGAAGTTTCCCTTACATCTCCATCACGGATGTATTGCATGACCGCGTTGATGTGGAGAAATTGAAGAATAAGATCGTGCTGGTCGGCACAACGGCGCCGGGATTGATGGATATGCGCGCAACACCAGTCGCAGAGGTATATCCGGGAGTGGAAGTTCATGCGAACATGATTTCGGGCATCCTTGACCAGAAGGTGAAGGAACAGCCGGCATATATGCTGGGCGCTGAAGTCGTATGGTTGTTGCTGATAGGCGGGACGTTGAGTTTCCTGTTGCCGATACTGAGCCCGATCAAGGCGATATTGACCTCGGTGTTTATGCTGGTTGCGACGATGCTGCTGAGTCTGGCGATGTGGCAGGGCTGGAACGTGCTTATGCCCATCGCCAACAGTCTGGTGATGGTTGCATTGCTGTTTGCATTGAATATGTCCTACGGCTACTTTGTCGAGTCACGGACCAAACGACTGATCACCAGCCTGTTCGGGAAATATGTTCCAACAGAACTCGTGGATGAAATGAGCAAAAATCCTGAACAGGTCGTATCCATGGAAGGCGAAAGCCGTGACATGACGATTCTGTTCTCCGATGTGCGCGGTTTTACGACCATTTCCGAGGGCCTGGATCCCAAGGAGCTAAGCCAGTTGATGAACGAATTCCTGACCCCGTTATCACGCGTGATTTCCATGCATCAGGGGAAGGTGGACAAATATATGGGTGATTGCATCATGGCATTCTGGGGTGCGCCCAAACCGTTGCCCGACCATGCGCGTAATGCGATATTGGCCGGAATCGAGATGCAGCAGACATTGAAAAAATTGTTGCCTCATTTCAAGGAGCGCGGCTGGCCGGAGATTCATGTCGGTGTCGGTATCAATAGCGGCCGCGTCAGCGTGGGAAATATGGGTTCCGAGGTGCGTGTCGCGTATACAGTAATGGGTGACGAGGTCAATCTTGCCTCGCGCCTGGAAGGTATCACCAAGCAATATGGTGTCGGTATCATCGTTGGCGAAAATACGCGGAATGCCGTAACAGACTTTCTGTATCGCGAACTTGATCATGTGAGGGTCAAAGGTAAGGATAAGCCGGTTGCGATCTA
Organism: Gallionella sp.; assembly: GCA_041739955.1. Lineage (GTDB taxonomy): Bacteria > Pseudomonadota > Gammaproteobacteria > Burkholderiales > Gallionellaceae > Gallionella. The sequence continues at coordinate 7,355 of JBGSMU010000122.1, forward strand.
CGAGCCTATTTGCCCGACTGGCGAGGCAAGTAAAGATATGCTGGACGAGGTCAAGTTGTTCCATGAAGTGAGGCGCTTGTACCGAAAGCAGGATTGGGACCAGGCAGAATTGCAACTGATGAATCTGCAGCGTATTTCACCTGATACTGCCCTGTACAGAATCTATGCGGAGCGGGTGGCTTATTTCAGGAATAATCCGCCGGCACCCGATTGGGACGGAGTGTTCGTTTTCCAGACCAAATAATTTTTTCGCGGAGTAAATGAGCATATGAAACTCAGGGTATTGGGATGTAGCGGTGGAATCGGTGGGAATTTGCGTACCACCTCGTTTCTGCTTGACCATGATGTCCTGATCGATGCAGGTACAGGAGTGAGTGAACTCAGCCTGGCAGAACTCGCCATGGTTGATCATGTTTTCGTTACCCACTCTCACCTTGATCATATTGCCTGTATTCCGATGATGGTCGACAGCGTCTGGATGATGCGAGAGCGCCCGATAACGATATACGCAATCGGGAAAACGCTGGACATCCTCAAGCAACATATTTTCAATTGGAAAGTATGGCCGGATTTCAGCGAGATACCAAACGCACAGCAACCATCCATGCGTTACCAGTCGATGGAGCTGGGCGAGACTGTTGTCCTGAATGGGCGCAAGATAACCTCTGTTCCCGCGAATCATGTCGTTCCTGCAGTGGGGTTCCATCTGGATAGCGGCAAGGGGAGTCTGGTTTTTAGTGGTGATACCACGACAAATCCGGATTTTTGGGATGTGGTGAATAAAGTGAGTAATCTGCGCTATATCATTCTGGAAACGGCCTTTTCGAATAGCGAAAAAGAACTGGCGGTCATTTCGAAGCATTTGTGCCCAAGTATGGCCGCAGAGGAACTGGCAAAACTGAAGATAGATGCGGAGATCTTTATCACTCACCTGAAACCGGGTGAGTTGGAATTGACCATGAGGGAGGTCGAGGCGTGCGTTAGAGCGTTAAATCTCGATCTGCAACCGAAAATGTTGCTGAACAATCAGGTGTTTGAATTTTAGGATGCCTGGGACGGAAATAGTTTTATGTCGGATTCGCTGTGGCAGCTCGCTATGGTCAATCCGAACCGAGTTGAATGCGATGTGGATGGCTTGAAGGTGGTCTCTGGTCGAAGCCAAATGGGGCGCAGGATTAAGACATAGAGACAGACAGGAGAATAAGTGTGAGTACAAATATGGCTGCAAACAGCACATCAAAAAATGTCGGGGATATGACTCTCAGGATCGATTTCAACAAGAATCTCAATCAGGTCAATAACAAGATACATGCTACCAGCAATGTTGATGAAATCATGCTGGAAGTCAGCAAGGACATTTGCACATTGTTCAATGCCGACCGGTTGACGATTTATGTGGTGGGCGAAGATAACATCTCCTTGATATCCAAGGTCAAGACCGGCCTAAACTCGTTCAAGGATCTCAAGTTGCCGATTGCCGAACAAAGCCTTGCAGGTTATTCGGCAATGCACAAGAAGTTGCTCAACATCAAGGACGTTTACGACGAAAAGGAGCTCGCACAATACAGCAGCCACTTGCGTTTTTTGCGGGAAGTCGATCAACGCACGGGTTATCGTACCAAACAGATGCTGGTTGCACCGATAGTCGACTCGGCAAGCGGTGACCTGTTGGGGATAATTCAGATCATCAACAATAAGGCCGGAGCACCTTTTGCCGCGCTGATCGAAGAAGGCGTGAGCGAGTTGGCGCTTACCCTGGCGGTAGCGTTGCGCCAGCATCAGCGGCAACAAACCAGCGCTACCAAGACCAAATACGATTTTCTGGTTTCAGATGGTGCTTTGTCGGCAGCAGAGCTGGAGTTGGCGACGCGAACTGCAAAACGCAAGGGAGTGGATGTCGAGGAAGTGCTGATAGATGAGTTTCAGGTACCGGTCGAAGCGTTGGGCAAGGCATTATCAAGCTTTTTCAAGGTTCCATATGAGCCATATAAGGCTGACCGCATCAAGCCTGCCGACTTGCTGAAAAACCTGAGACGTGAATACGTGGAAAGCAGCCATTGGATTCCGATAGAGGAAACGCAGGAGGGCGTCATGATATTGACTACCGATCCTGAGCGGATTCAAGCCTCTAGAGTAGTCAATAATATATTCCCCAAAAGTCGTCTGAAATACCTGGTCTGTTCACAACGGGAGTTCAAGAAGACGCTGGATGTGTTTTATGGTGGTGGATCAGATGACGGGGGAGCGTATTTCGGAGGAGATGAATCCTCCATGGACGATCTTCTGACCAGCTTGGGTTCGGATGATGAAGAGATAACAACGCAGGATGATGTAAATGCGGCCGCCGACAATGAACTGGTCAAGCTGGTCAACAAGATCATTATTGACTCTTACCGCATGGGTGCATCTGATATCCATATCGAACCCGGTCCGGGAAAGGCCAAAACGCAGATCAGGGTACGCAAGGACGGTTCCCTGCTGAACTATATTGAGGTGCCATCAACCTACCGCAATGCATTGGTGACCCGTCTTAAAATCATGTGCGATCTGGATATATCGGAAAAACGCAAACCGCAGGACGGCAAGATCAAGTTCAAAAAATTCGGTCCGCTGGATATCGAGTTGCGTGTAGCGACCTTGCCTTCCCAAGGCGGTGTTGAGGATGTCGTGATGCGTATCCTGGCGTCCGGTGAACCCTTGCCTTTGGAAAAAATGGGTTTCTCCAAGCGTAACGACAATTTGATTCGGGAGACAGTGAGCAAGCCTTACGGTCTTTTCTTTGTGTGCGGCCCGACCGGTTCGGGTAAGACTACCACCCTGCATTCCATACTCAAGTTCATCAACAAGCCAGACACCAAGATATGGACGGCGGAAGATCCGGTGGAGATAACGCAGAAAGGACTTCGGCAAGTACAAATCAACAAGAAAGCAGGGCTTGATTTCGCCACTATCATGCGCGCCTTCCTGCGTGCCGATCCGGACGTGATTATGGTGGGCGAGATGCGCGACAAGGAAACCGTTTCTATTGGTATCGAGGCCTCGCTTACCGGTCACTTGGTTTTCGCCACACTGCATACCAACAGCGCGCCGGAATCCATCAACCGCTTGCTGGATATGGGTATGGATCCATTTAACTTTGCGGATGCATTGTTGGGAATTCTTGCGCAGCGTTTGGGGAAGCGTCTGTGTGGTGATTGTAAAAAATCACATGTAGCGACAGCTGAGGAAATCAAATCCATGCTGTCCGAATACAGTCTTGAATTGGAGAACACCCAGACCTGGAAGAAAGATCCGGCAGCTGCTACCAAGGCACTGTATGCGGAATGGGTGAAAGAGTTCGCGGATGAAAAGGGCCAATTTACACTTTATGGGCCGGTCGGTTGCGAGAAATGTTCCGGTACCGGTTATCGTGGGCGGGTGGGCTTGCATGAGTTGTTGATAGGTTCCGATCCGATCAAAAAGGCCATTCAGGAGCATGCGCGCGTCGCGGAATTGCTTGCGATCGCGTTGGACGAGGGGATGTGTACCCTGAAGCAGGACGGAATGCAGAAAGTATTGCAGGGAATAACCGACATGCATCAGATACGCGCGGTTTGTATCAAATAGGTAATGTTATGAATCGTGCGTGCTTATCCGGTTGTCACAGACACCTACCAGATGTAGTGTTTCGTGATTTTACGGAGTAAAGCTCTGCGTAGGTCGGGGCAGTGACATCGCCAGCGATCCCGAGCAGGGATCGGA
>JBGSMU010000127.1:0-3427 GCA_041739955.1 Gallionella sp.
TTCGAGTACATCGAGGTGATTTACAACCGGAAACGGCAACACTCGACACTGGGCTACAAGTCACCAATGAAGTTTCTGGAAGACTGGCTTATTGCTCAGCAGAAAGAAAAGCTGGTAGCATGAACGCCACTTCTTGGAAGAAGAAAAACCGAGGGAAGCTCAAACAGTGACCGAGTAAATGCAAATTCCACACTCCCCCGACTATGCTCGATTTGCGGGATAAGTCAGAGGTCGAACTCAAAGGTGGTTCGTCCACACCTTGCACTCATCCAAATAATAAACCGCCCACAAGGGGCGGTTTGTCATATGGCGGAGAGGGGGGGATTCGAACCCCCGTTGGGATATTATCCCAAACACGCTTTCCAGGCGTGCGACTTAAACCGCTCATCCACCTCTCCGGAAGGGCGCGCAGGATAAACCAGAACAGGTTTCGCCGCAATCAAAAATGGTTCTTCCACATACGCAGGGCAGTGAATACGCCGAGCTCGCTGGTGTCGGCCAGTTCGCGTTGCTTCAGGGTATGGATGATCTCCGGCTGGGTGCAGCGCAGGAAGGGGTTGGTGGCTTTTTCCAGGGCGATACTGGAGGGCAAGGTGATCTGGTTGGCAGCGCGAAGCTGCCGGGTGGTTCGGCTGCGTTGTTGTACCGCCGTGTTGCCGGGTTCGCAGGCAAGTGCAAAGCGCAGGTTGGCTGCGGTGTACTCGTGCGCGCAATACACCCGGGTATCATCGGGCAGTGCGGCAAGGCGTTGCAGGGAATGATGCAGTTGCGCGAGCGTGCCCTCGAAATTCCTGCCGCAACCCGCGCCAAACAACACATCTCCGCAAAACAGTATCTGCGGTGCGATAAAGGCGATGTGGTCATCCAGGTGCCCGGGTACATCGATGATGTCGAAAGCGACAGGCGGGAATTCCAGCTGCAGTTGATCGCCCTCGACGAGATTGTGGGTGATGTGCGGGTTGTTGGGATGTCGCCGCCCATACACCGGCACGTTGTATACTTCGCGAAGTTCCGCGATACCATCGATGTGATCGTGGTGGCGATGGGTGCAAAGGATCGCATCAAGCTGCAGGTCATTCGCCTTCAGAAAGGCCAATACAGGCAAGGCTTCGCCGGGATCGACCACAATGGCGCGATTGTCATCATGGATGGCCCAGATGTAATTGTCGTTCAGGGCAGGGATCGCAGTGATCTCGAATGCAGTGTTATCGGACATCAGTTTGATTGGATATAGAGGCGATGCCGAATTGTAAGTCAACCGCGAAAAGTTTGAGCGCATGGTTTGCCACCGAGCAGGGTGGTTATGTGCTGGCGCGCGAGCAGGGATACTTTGACCATACCGTGAGCGATATTTTCGGTTACAACGCCCTGCAGCTGGGGTTGCCCGAGCAGGATTTCCTGCGCGGTAACCGCATGCCACTGCGCTTCAGCGCGGGCAATCAGACCGGAAATGCGGTGCGCTGTGTCTGTACCGAGTTACCGTTCGACACCGATAGCCTGGATCTGCTGCTGCTGCCGCATGTGCTGGAATTCTCGGAACAGCCGCACCAGGTACTGCGCGATGTGGTACGGGCATTGCGCCCCGAAGGTAACCTGATCATCAGCGGCATCAATCCCCGCAGCTTGTGGGGATTGCACCGTGCACTGGGAAGAAAGCAGGGCTATCCCTGGCAGGGGAGATTCATCTCCTTGCCGCGTCTCAGGGACTGGCTGGCATTGTTGGGGCTTGAAGTGGTGGATCAGAGTTTTGCCGCGTATGCCCCGCCCTTTCATACGCAAAAATGGCTGGAACGGTTCGGATTTATGGAAAAAGCGGGTGAGCGCTGGTGGTCGGTGAGAGGCGGGGTATACTTTCTTCATGCGGTAAAGCGTGTGCCCGGAATGAGACTGATCAAGCCGAAGTGGAACGAGGGCCTGGTGAGCAAGCTGCTACCGGTCGCGCCCAAATTGAATAACAAGATCTCGCAACGTCAAAATACGGATCCACAATGAGCAAGGATATAGTAGAAGTCTTTACCGACGGTGCATGCAAAGGTAACCCCGGCGTGGGCGGATGGGGAGCGTTATTGCGCACCAGGGGCAAGGAACGGGAGATATTCGGCGGTGAGGCCCACACGACCAACAACCGCATGGAGTTGCTGGGCGCGATCTCGGCTTTGGAAGCATTGACCCGGCATTGTCATGTGCGGCTGCATACCGACTCGAAATATGTGCAACAGGGCATCAGCACCTGGATACACGGCTGGAAGTTGCGCGGCTGGAAGACGGCGGACAAAAAGCCGGTCAAGAACGAAGACCTGTGGCGCAGGCTGGATGCACTGGCGGCTCAACATCAGGTTGAATGGGTCTGGGTCAAGGGTCATGCAGGGCATGACGGCAACGAACGCGCCGATGAACTGGCTAATCGAGGCGTTGAACTAATACAGGAGCAAAGTAATGGGAACCTCTGAAAATCCAGATTTTCTGGATGAAGCGCAAGGAGCCGCGGAGCGAATGACGAGGCATATCTTGTCTGATAGAAGAGGAATGAGCGAGCACGCGACGCCACGATTCGTCAGAAAAATGGATTTTGAGAGGTTGACAGATGCGTAGGATCGTACTGGACACAGAAACCACCGGGCTGGACCCGAAACAGGGGCATCGCATCATCGAACTCGCGGCGATCGAGTTGGACGGGCGCAAGATCTCGCTGCGACGCTTTCACCGTTATCTCAATCCCGAGCGCGAGATCGATGCGGGTGCGGTGGCAGTGCATGGACTGACCTATGAGCGGTTACAGAATGAGCCGAAGTTCGCCGACATCGTGAGCGGCTTTCTGGAATTTGTGGAAGATGCTGAATTGATCATACACAACGCACCGTTCGATTTGGGATTCCTCAATAACGAACTGGGTCTGCTCGGCTTGCCCCCATTACGGAACGAGGTGATCGATACCCTGAAGGTCGCAAGAGAGATGCATCCGGGCAAGAAGAACAGTCTCGATGCCCTGTGTGGTCGCTATGAGATAGACAATGCACACCGCAGCCTGCATGGTGCGTTGCTGGATACCGAGTTGCTGGCCGAAGTGTATTTTGCGATGACCAGAGGGCAGGAGAGCTTGCTGGGTGACGACACGACAACGACCCGCAAGGCGGCAGTATTGCAAACCGACGGTAACCGTCCCCACATCCGTATATTGCAGCCCAGTGAGGAAGAGCTGGCTGCCCACCAGCAACAGCTTGTCGATATCGACAAAGCCAGCAAAGGGGCGTGCATGTGGAAGAATATGGGCGAGACGGCATGATTACCCTAGTACCATGTAACAATTATAATTTCGGATAAAGACGCGTCAGCTTGGTCCGCGCATCCGAAGTTGTAAATTGCCAGTTAATCTTTTTCAAGCTGTTGTTTCGGTCTTGCTCCCATGCAACCACTTCGGCCTTCATGC
>JBGSMU010000141.1:0-14267 GCA_041739955.1 Gallionella sp.
CGACACTGGGCTACAAGTCACCAATGAAGTTTATGGAAGACTGGCTTATTGCTCAGCAGAAAGAAAAGCTGGTAGCATGAACGCCACTTCTTGGAAGACGAAAAACCGAGGGAAGCTCAGACACAAGGTGCGCGGTTTCCCAACTGTGGTCGCTTACAGTCATGGTGTCGAAATCGACCGCTTTCAAAGTGCGCAGACAGAAGGTTATCTGCGCCGCTTTATCGATAGTATCATCGAGCGGCATTCCGCGGTGATATCGAATCCTGATGCCCATGCTGAATAGCCAGCAGGCAAGGTAATTTGACGGCTTGTGCAAGATACATGCATATCCTCTTCCTGCATTTGATGCTCACCATCGAATCTGCTATAATGCGCCGCAATTCTAAAGCGGGGTGAACGCACAGTTCTTCCCGCTTCTTTATGTCTATCTTGGGAGTCTCTGGTGTCGCAAACAAGTCCTGCAATTCTAGTTTTAGCCGATGGGACGGTGTTTCGCGGGACAGCCATCGGCGCATCGGGCCGCAGTGTTGGCGAGGTGGTGTTCAATACCTCGATGACGGGCTACCAGGAAATCCTCACCGACCCTTCCTATTGTAGTCAGATCGTCACCCTGACATATCCTCACATCGGCAATGTCGGATGCAACGACGAGGATGTGGAGTCGCGACAGGTCTTTGCCAGCGGTCTGATCATTCGCGACCTGTCGATGACGGTGAGCAACTTTCGCGCGATGCAATCGCTGCCGGAATATCTCAAAGCAAATAATGTCGTTGCCATCGCCGGTATCGACACGCGCAAGTTGACGCGCATTCTGCGCAGCAAGGGCGCGCAGAACGGCTGCATCGCTTCCGGTGACGATGTCGAAACTGCGCTGGCAGCTGCGCGCGGGTTCGCCGGCCTGGCCGGCATGGATCTGGCGCAGACCGTGACCTGCGACAAGCCTTACGAATGGTCTCAGCGCGAATGGAAGCTGGGCGAGGGCTATCGCGATATCTCCGGATCCAAATGCCATGTGGTTGCATACGACTTCGGAGTAAAACGCAATATCCTGCGCATGCTGGCCGAACGCGGCTGCAGGATCACCGTGGTTCCAGCGCGGACTTCTGCCTCCGATGTGCTGGCGATGAAGCCGGGCGGTGTGTTCCTGTCTAACGGCCCCGGTGATCCCGAGCCGTGCGATTACGCGATAACAGCGACACAGAAGTTCCTGGAAGTCGGCATGCCTCTGTTCGGCATCTGTCTGGGACACCAGATCCTTGGTCTGGCATCGGGCGCCAAGACGGTGAAGATGAAGTTTGGCCATCGCGGTGCGAACCATCCGGTACAGGATACCGAGACCAAACGTGTGATGATCACCAGCCAGAACCACGGCTTTGCGGTGGATGCGGCGACGCTGCCGAAGAACGCGCGCGTCACGCACGTTTCGCTGTTCGACGGCACGCTGCAGGGCTTCGAGTTGACTGATAAACCCGCGTTCTGTTTTCAGGGTCACCCCGAGGCAAGCCCAGGCCCGCATGATGTGGACGTATTGTTTGATCGCTTCGTTGCGATGATGGGTAAGTAAATGGCCAAGCGTACAGACATAAAATCAATTCTGATCATTGGCGCAGGCCCGATAGTCATCGGACAGGCGTGCGAGTTCGATTACTCCGGTGCACAGGCCTGCAAGGCTTTGCGCGAAGAAGGTTACCGTGTCGTTCTGGTGAATTCGAATCCTGCCACCATCATGACCGACCCCAATATGGCGGATGCGACTTACATCGAGCCGATCACCTGGCAGATCGTCGAGAAGATCATCGCCAAGGAAAAACCGGACGCGATCCTGCCGACCATGGGCGGACAGACCGCGCTGAACTGTGCGCTCGACCTCGCCAAGCACGGCGTGCTGGAAAAATACAATGTCGAGATGATAGGTGCATCGCGCGACGCTATAGACATGGCGGAGGACCGCGAGAAATTCAAGCAGGCGATGACCCGAATCGGGCTGGCCTCGGCAAGATCTGCCATCGCGCACAGCATGGAAGAAGCGCTGCAAGTGCAGCAAGTGATGGGTTTTCCGACCATTATCCGTCCGTCATTCACCATGGGCGGCAGCGGCGGCGGTATCGCTTATAACCGCGAAGAATTCGTCGAGATATGTGAGCGCGGTCTGGAAGCATCGCCCACGCGAGAGCTGTTGATTGAAGAATCGCTGCTCGGCTGGAAAGAATTCGAGATGGAAGTCGTGCGCGACCGCAACGACAATTGCATCATCATCTGTTCCATCGAGAACCTCGATCCGATGGGTGTGCATACCGGCGACTCCATCACCGTCGCACCGGCCCAGACACTGACCGACAAGGAATACCAGATCATGCGCGACGCATCAATTGCCGTGCTGCGCGAGATCGGTGTGGAGACCGGCGGTTCCAACGTGCAGTTCTCTATCAACCCTGAAGACGGGCGCATGGTGGTGATCGAGATGAACCCGCGCGTGTCACGTTCTTCGGCGCTCGCCTCCAAGGCGACCGGTTTTCCCATTGCAAAAGTGGCGGCCAAGCTGGCCGTGGGTTACACGCTGGATGAATTGAAGAACGATATTACCGGTGGAGCGACCCCGGCTTCTTTTGAGCCGACCATAGACTACGTTGTCACCAAGATCCCACGTTTCGCTTTCGAGAAATTCCCGCAAGCCAATGACCGCCTGACCACGCAGATGAAATCGGTGGGCGAGGTGATGGCTATTGGCCGCACTTTTCAGGAGTCATTCCAAAAAGCCCTGCGTGGTCTGGAGGTTGGCGTGAACGGGCTGGATTCAAAATATACCGATCGCGGAGCTGTCATATCCGAAATCGGCAACCCCGGTCCGGATCGCATCTGGGCGGTGGGCGATGCTTTCCGTCTTGGCATGAGCGTGGAAGAAGTGTTCAACGTCAGCAAGATCGACCCGTGGTTCCTTGTGCAGATCGAAGACCTCATCCTTCAGGAACAATCACTATCCGGTCGTACGCTGGAAAGTTTGAGTGCTGAAGAGCTGCGTGCGTTGAAACGCTGTGGCTTTGCCGATGAGCGTATTGCCTCGTTGCTGGGAATATTCTCTTCGTCTGTGCGCGCTTACCGCCATGCGCTGAAAGTGCGCCCGGTGTTCAAGCGCGTTGATACCTGTGCTGCCGAATTTTCCACCAATACCGCGTACATGTATTCCACTTATGAGGAAGAGTGCGAGTCGCACCCGACAGACAAGCAGAAGATCATGGTGCTGGGCGGCGGACCGAATCGTATCGGACAGGGCATAGAGTTCGACTACTGCTGTGTACATGCTGCCCTGGCGATGCGTGAGGACGGTTACGAGACCATCATGGTTAATTGCAACCCTGAAACTGTTTCTACCGATTACGATACTTCCGACCGTCTGTATTTCGAACCGTTGACTCTGGAAGACGTACTCGAAGTGGTGGCGGTTGAAAAACCCATAGGGGTGATCGTGCAGTATGGCGGTCAGACGCCGTTGAAATTGGCCAAAGGGCTGGAAAAAAACGGTGTGCCCATCATCGGCACCACACCTGACATGATTGATTGCGCTGAAGACCGTGCGCGTTTTCAGGCTATGTTGCGTAAACTTGACTTTAAACAGCCTCCAAACCGAACCGCCAGCAATGTGTCGGACGGTATCGCCGGTGCCGAGGAGATTGGTTATCCGCTGGTGATGCGCCCTTCAAATGTGCTGGGCGGCCGCGCGATGGAAATCATACATGAGCAACCCGACCTTGAGCGCTACATGCGTGATGCCGAGGAGATGTCCAAAACCTATCCCGAGCGTATGCCTATCCTGTTGGATCGCTTCCTGAACGATGCTATCGAAGTCGACGTAGATGCGGTATCGGACGGCAAGGATATCCTCATAGGCGGAATAATGGAGCACATCGAGCAGGCAGGCGTGCATTCCGGTGATTCGGCGTGTTCCTTGCCGCCGTATTCACTTTCTGGAAAATTGCAAGACGAATTACGTCGCCAGACTGTGGCAATGGCCAAAGAACTTAAAGTGATCGGCCTGATGAACGTGCAGTTTGCCATTCAGGGTGAGACGGTTTACGTACTCGAAGTCAACCCGCGCGCTTCGAGAACTGTACCTTATGTGTCCAAAGCTACCGGTGTGCCTTTGGCGAAAGTGGCGGCGCGTTGCATGGCGGGACAATCACTTGTGCAACAGGGGGTGACAGAGGAAGTCATACCTCCATACTACTCGGTGAAGGAGGCAGTGTTCCCGTTCATCAAGTTCCCCGGTGTCGACACCATACTTGGCCCAGAAATGAAATCAACCGGCGAGGTGATGGGCGTGGGCGATACTTTTGCCGAAGCTTTTGTCAAATCGCAACTTGCAGCCAGTGTGAAATTACCCAAGGATGGTAAAGTGTTCATCAGTGTGCGTGACGAGGATAAGGTTGGTGCGATTGAAATCGCACAATCTCTGGTTAAACTGGGTTTTACCATAGTTGCCACACGAGGGACGGCAGCAGCTATCAGCGAGTCCGGAGTCGAGGTGAAGGCTGTTAACAAAGTTGCTGAGGGACGTCCGCATATTGTGGATATGATCAAGAATCATGAGATCAACCTGATCATTAATACGGTGGAAAGCAAACCGATCGTGATGCGTGATTCTTATTCTATCCGCCATGCTGCGTTGCAGGCTCGTGTGACGTATTACACAACCATAGCCGGTGCTCGTGCCGCATGTATGGGAATGCAACATCTTGCAGAATTGCAGGTGTATGACCTGCAGCAGCTGCATCGGCGTCTTATCAACAAAGCATGATTGCAAGGAAGGTGTTATGAGTAAAGTTCCATTGACCGTGGTTGGCGCAGAAATGTTGCGCCAGGAATTGCACCATCTCAAGACTGTAGAGCGTCCGTCGGTGATTAACGCGATCTCCGAGGCACGGGCGCAGGGGGATTTGTCCGAGAATGCCGAATATGAAGCCGCGAAAGAAAAGCAGTCATTCGTTGAAGGTCGTATCGTCGAGCTGGAGTTCAAGTTGGGAAGCGCCCAGGTGATTGATCCCAAGTCGCTTAATGCCGATGGCAGATGCGTATTCGGTTCTACTGTTGTGTTGGAAGATGTGGATAACGGCGATGTGGTGACATATCAGATTGTCGGAGAAGACGAGGCTAATATCAGGGACCGGAAAATTTCCATTAGTTCTCCGATCGCCCGTGCGCTGATAGGCAAGTTCAGTGGAGATATCGCAGAAGTTCAGGCGCCCGGAGGCGTGCGTGAATACGAGGTTGTGGAAGTTCAGTACATTTAAACGCTGGGAGTGGCAAGTCGTTAGTGGGAAGTGGAATTATCACTCACTACTTATTACTTACTACTTCCCACTAGTCCTGCTTCCGAGCTGTTTTTTGGTCAGTGGCTTCTTGCCTTTGTGGCGGGGCATCTTCTTGATCTCGATCAGGTTCGCGTCGGGATTCGGCAGGTAAATTACCAGAATTTTTCCGATATGTTGCACCGGTGCGGCGTTGAGTTGTTCGCAGATGGATCCCAGCATGGTTTCGCGTTGCTCACGATCATCGCTCATCACGCGGACCTTGATCAATTCATGGGTTTTCAGCGTCAGCGCGATTTCTTTCAGCACTGACTCGGTCAAACCCGCATTGCCTATGATCACCGTTGGTTTTAACGGATGGGCGCGACCTTTCAGAGCGAGACGTTCGGATACGGTAAGGGATAACATAATGGCCTTTTTGATTAAGATGCGAATTTTAACCCAGAAACAACCATAACCACGAAGAACACGAAGGGCACGAAAGTTTTTTTGGGGCGGGGCTTTTATTCGTGTTTTTCGTGCGCTTCGTGGTGAAATGCTTTTAAGGTTTATCGATGAAACCCTCCAAAACCAGTAAACAATGGATGCACGAGCATGTAAATGATCACTTTGTCCAGTTGGCCAAAAAGGAGGGCTATCGATCTCGTGCCGCATACAAGTTGCTCGAAATCGATGCCAAGGATCACCTATTTAAGCCGGGCTTGGTGGTTGTGGATCTTGGTGCCACCCCGGGAGGATGGTCGCAGATAGCCGCAAGCAGGACGGGGCGCAACGGGAAGGTTATCGCGCTGGATCTGCTGCCACTCGACCCTTTGGCCGGGGTGGATTTCATTCAGGGTGATTTTCGCGAAGAAACGGTGTTGAAGCAATTGGAGGATTTGTTGCAGGGAAAACATGTAGGCCTTGTAATTTCCGATATGGCACCCAACATAAGCGGTGTTGCTTCGCTCGATCAGGCACGGGTCATGCATTTGGCGGAACTGGCGATGGATTTTGCACTCGAACATCTGGATCTATCAGGCAGTTTCCTCGTCAAGGTTTTTCAGGGTGAAGGTTTTGAGGAGTATTACAAAACGTTGCGCAGCCGTTTTGCCAAAGTAGTGACGCGAAAGCCCAAGGCATCAAGGGATCGGAGCAGTGAGTTGTATCTTTTGGCTAGCGGAAACAAGTAATACATAGTTTAATGGCGTCGTCTACAGCCGAATTTTAGGAGTGACCGTTGAATAACTTTAAGAGTATCGCAATCTGGATGGTCGTCGCACTGGTGCTGATGACGGTGTTCAACCAGTTCAATACGCGCCAGATGAACACTGCCCAGGTGCAACTGGATTACTCGCAATTCCTTGACGAAGTTAAGCAGGGACATATCACCAAGGTGGTGATAGAGGGCCGTACCTTGAAGGCAACGTCTACCGAGGGTCGACGCATAACAAGTTATGCCCCCAGCGATCTGTGGATGGTTTCAGATCTGTTGAAAAACGGGGTAAGCATCGAAGCCAAGCCTGAAGAAGAGCAATCCTTGCTGATGAGCATTTTCGTATCCTGGTTCCCGATGATCCTGCTAATAGGTGTGTGGATTTTCTTCATGCGCCAGATGCAGGGCGGCGGTAAAGGCGGTGCGTTTTCGTTTGGCAAGAGCAAAGCACGTATGCTGGACGAGAACAAAGAGCGCTTTACGTTCGCGGATGTTGCAGGCTGTGATGAGGCCAAGGAGGAAGTGTCGGAGCTGGTTGATTTCCTGCGTGACCCGTCAAAATTCCAGAATCTTGGCGGGCGTATTCCCCGTGGCGTGCTGATGGTGGGTAGCCCTGGTACCGGCAAGACCCTGCTGGCGAAAGCCATTGCAGGTGAAGCCAAGGTGCCGTTCTTCTCTATTTCCGGTTCGGATTTCGTCGAGATGTTTGTCGGTGTTGGTGCGGCGCGGGTACGTGACATGTTCGAGCAAGCCAAGAAACATGCTCCCTGCATAGTATTCATCGACGAGATCGATGCGGTCGGTCGTCAACGCGGTGCCGGACTTGGTGGCGGAAACGATGAGCGGGAGCAGACGCTGAATGCACTGCTGGTAGAAATGGACGGTTTCGAAGGTAGCAGCGGCGTGATCGTGATTGCCGCAACCAACCGTCCTGATGTGCTTGATCCCGCACTGTTGCGCCCAGGCCGTTTTGATCGCCAGGTGGTAGTGCCGTTGCCGGACATTCGTGGTCGCGAACAAATCCTGATGGTTCATATGCGCAAGGTGCCGGTGGCAACCGATGTCAAGGCGGATATTCTTGCCCGGGGTACTCCAGGTATGTCAGGTGCTGATCTGGCCAATCTGGTGAATGAGGCGGCGTTGTTCGCGGCAAGGCGTGGCAAGAGGTTCGTCGAGATGGATGACTTTGAGGCAGCCAAAGATAAGATCATGATGGGTGCGGAACGCAAATCCATGATCATGCCCGAGGAGGAGCGCCGCAATACTGCTTACCATGAGTCGGGGCATGCATTAGTGGCGAGATTGATGCCCAAAACTGACCCGGTACACAAAGTTACTATCATTCCGCGCGGCCGCGCGCTTGGCCTGACTATGCAACTTCCGGCGGAGGATAGATATAGCATGGATAAGGAGCGCATCCTGTCCACAATAGCGGTGCTGTTTGGCGGACGTATCGCCGAGGAAGTGTTCATGCACCAGATGACTACCGGGGCATCCAACGATTTTGAACGTGCTACCGACATGGCGCGCAAGATGGTCACACAATGGGGGATGTCTGAGGCGTTGGGAACCATGGTGTATGCCGAGAACGAAGGTGAGGTTTTCCTAGGGCGTTCTGTGACCACACACAAAAATATCTCGGAAGCAACTATGCAGCAAGTAGATGCTGAGATTCGGCGTATCATCGACCAGCAATATGCACTGGCACGTCGCTTGATTGAAGATAACCGCGACAAGATAGAGGCGATGACCAAGGCACTGCTGGAATGGGAAACTATCGATGCAGATCAGATCGACGACATCATGTCCGGTAATCCGCCCCGCCATCCAAAACCTGCTCCTGCGGCACAGAGTCCTAAACCACCCCAGGATCCGGCGCCGACAGCATCGGCGACTAATCAGCCTGCAGAAGGCCTTTAACTCCAAACGGGGGCCAAGCCCCCGTTTTTCAATATGCTGCTGTGCGGAACCTTTCAATTTCACCTATCCAGGCCGCTGGTCATGGGTATCGTCAACGTCACTCCGGATTCATTTTATGACGGTGGTCGGCATGACTCTACTGCGGGAGCCATCGCGCATGCGCATAAACTGGTTGCAGATGGTGCGGACATGCTTGATGTCGGGGGTGAATCTACCCGTCCGGGAGCGCAACCGGTCGGCATTCAGGAGGAGCTGGATCGAGTGCTGCCCGTCATAGAGGGTTTGCGCGGGGTATCTGTACCGGTTTCGATCGATACCTGCAAGCTGGAAGTGATGCGTGCCGCTATTTCAGCAGGTGTGGAGATGGTCAACGACATCAATGCATTTCAGGATGCATCCGCGATGCATGAAGTTGCAGCCCACAATGTTGCCGTCTGTATGATGCACAAGCAGGGTACACCGCAGACCATGCAGTCTAGCCCCGGGTATTCTGACGTGGTGTCAGAAATCTGGGATTTTTTGCGTACGCGCATTATTGCTGCCGAAGCGGCCGGTATTAAGCGTGACCGAATGGTAATAGATCCCGGTTTTGGGTTTGGCAAGACATTGGAGCATAATCTGGCTTTATTACGCGAGTTGGAACGCCTGAATGAACTGGGCGTGCCGGTAATGGCCGGCTTGTCGCGTAAATCAATGCTGGGTGCGTTGACCGGCAGATCTGTTGACGAACGCATGGCCGGTAGCGTGGTTGCCGCGCTGATCGCTGTGCAGCTTGGCGCATCCATTGTGAGAGTGCATGATGTGCGCGAGACGGTTGATGCACTGAAGATATGGAATGCGTTGAACGAGAAGGAATCATGAGCAAAAAATATTTTGGGACCGATGGAATTAGAGGGCGGGTGGGCGAACATCCCATAACTCCCCAGTTTGTGATGCATCTGGGTTATGCCGCCGGCAAGGTGCTGGGACATAGCCTGTCCGGTGAACGGGCTGGAGTGCTGATTGGTAAGGACACACGTATTTCCGGATATATGCTGGAATCGGCGCTGGAAGCCGGCTTGATTGCAGCGGGTATTGATGTGTATCTGGCCGGGCCTGTGCCGACGCCAGCGGTTGCATATTTGACACGCGCGCTACGTTTGCAGGCGGGCATTGTGATTTCGGCATCACATAATCCATTTGAAGATAACGGCATCAAGTTTTTTTCTGCCTACGGTACAAAATTGCCCGACGAGATTGAGGAGGCCATTGAATCGGTGCTGGATGAACCGATGCATACCAATGCTTCGGACGGACTGGGCAAGGCGAAGCGGATTGACGATGCAGTCGGACGCTATATTGAATTCTGCAAGAGTACTTTTCCGACCGAGCTGGATCTGCGCGGATTGAAGATCGTGGTTGATAGCGCCCATGGAGCGACTTACCATATCGCACGCCATGTCTTCCACGAACTCGGTGCGGATGTGATTACTATCGGCGCCCAACCGAACGGTAAAAACATCAACGATGGATATGGCGCCACCGCGCCGGCGAATTTGCAGAAGGCTGTTGTGGAACATCATGCCGATATCGGCATAGCGTTGGACGGTGATGGTGACCGCCTGATTATGGCTGATGGATCGGGAAATATATATGACGGCGACCAGTTGCTGTATGTGATCGCCAAACACCGTCATACACTCGGAAAGCTTCAGGGAGGTGTGATCGGCACGCTGATGACCAACCTGGCTTTTGAACACGCAATGCAGAAACTCGATATACCCTTTGAACGTGCAAAAGTGGGTGACCGCTATGTGATGGAATTGCTTCATAAGAACGGTTGGCAGCTTGGAGGCGAAAATTCAGGACATATTATCTGTCTGGATAAACACAGTACCGGAGACGGTATCGTTTCCGCCTTGCAAGTACTGCATGCTCTTCGCCTGAATAATCAGACACTGACCGAGTCGGTGCAGGAGCTTCACATGTATCCGCAAGTATTGATCAACGTCCGCATCGCCAAGGGCGTCGATTGCCTCGGTCATTCCGGTGTCATCGCGGCAGTGGCCGATGCCGAGAAAAAGCTGAGCGGAAGAGGGCGTGTGCTTCTCCGTCCCTCGGGCACCGAGCCGCTACTGCGTGTGATGGTGGAAGGAGAGGATGGTGCACTGGTAACCCAGTGCGCGGAAAAGATCTCCGATGTGGTCCGAAAGGCTGCTGCTTAATCGTTTTCGGCCAGTAGCTGCAGGCAACCTTGCAGTTTTTCCGGTCGCCATTGGCTGACTGCCCACTTCAATACTTCCTCAATATTGCACTGCAGCAATTCAACCGGCGGTTGCTGTTTCAGGAAACTCAATACCTCTATCAGCGTTGCTACAACATTGTTTCGCCCTATCGCCGGTGCGAGAGTCTGCTTGCTCAGTTTTTCGCCGTCCTTATTCACGGCGGTGGGGAGATGCATATAACGGGGCGTGGGCTTGGCTAGCAGTTGCTGCAGAAATACCTGCCTTGTGGTGGAGTGCAGTAAGTCGGCGCCTCGCACCACATGCGTGATGTTCTGGTAGGCGTCATCAATCACAACCGCCAGCTGATAGGCGAACAGACCATCGGCCCGCATTACTACGAAATCGCCGACTTCCCTTTCCAGCTGCTGGCTGATCCGTCCTTGCAGCGTGTCGTCGAATGTTACCGCATAGTTATAGGTTCTTACCCGCCAGGCACGTGCATCCCTTCCTGAAGGGATGCCACCGCGACATGTGCCCGGATAGACCGGGCCTTCGATGCCGTCTATTGCGGAATCGGCTATTTCCTTGCGAGTGCAACAACACGGAAATACCATTCCCGCTGTTTTCAGGTTTTCCAGCGCTTCTTCATACGCCACGGTCCGCTGACTTTGATACAGGATAGGTTCGTCGCTGTGCAGCCCGAATGCCTCCAGTATGCGAAGGATGTCATCCGCCGCGCCCGGCATGCAACGCGGCATGTCGAGGTCTTCCATGCGCACAATCCAGATTCCGTGGCGCTGTTTAGCGTCGAGGTAACTGCCGACAGCAGCGACCAGCGAACCGAAATGGAGGGGGCCTGTGGGTGATGGGGCGAAACGCCCACGGTAAGCAGGATCAGGCGGGCGCAGTTTCTTCCTCAAACTCCAGTACCACCTTGTCATCTTTTACATCCACGATGACCTTGCCGCCGTTCGCCAACTTGCCGAACAGCAGTTCGTCGGCCAAGGCGGATCGGATGGTGTCCTGAATCAGGCGCGCCATCGGGCGTGCACCCATTCGCGGGTCGAAACCTGTTTCCGACAGGTAATTTTTTAATGCGTCTGTGAATACGGCTTCCACTTTTTTCTCGTGCAACTGTTCCTCGAGTTGCATCAGGAATTTGTCTACTACACGAAGAATGACCTCTTTGTCCAAAGATGCGAAGGAAACGATGGCATCAAGACGGTTCCGAAATTCCGGTGTGAAGATACGCTTGATGTCGGCCATTTCGTCACCAATAGCTGCTGTATTGGTGAAGCCTATCTGGGATTTGTTCAGTGCTTCTGCCCCCGCATTTGTGGTCATCACGATCACTACGTTACGGAAGTCTGCCTTGCGGCCATTATTATCGGTGAGTGTGCCGTGATCCATCACTTGAAGCAGGATGTTGAAAACGTCAGGATGCGCTTTTTCAATTTCATCCAGTAACAGAACACAGTGTGGCTGCTTGCTGATCGCTTCGGTCAGTAGTCCACCCTGGTCGAAACCGACATAGCCGGGAGGCGCTCCGATCAATCGCGAAACAGCATGACGTTCCATGTATTCAGACATGTCAAAGCGGTGCAGCGGCATGCTCATACAATATGCCAGTTGACGAGCCACTTCAGTTTTGCCGACGCCAGTCGGGCCGGAGAAAAGAAAGCTGCCTATCGGCTTTTGGGGATTTCCAAGTCCGCTACGCGACATTTTGAGGGCGCGTGCCAGCATATCTATGGCTTTGTCCTGGCCGAATACAGTAGCCTTCAAATCGCGATCAAGATTTTTCAGAGTGTTGCGATCATCGTGTGACACCGTGCGTGTCGGAATTCGGGCGATTTTGGCGATGATCTCTTCGATTTCGTGCTTGCCGATAGTTTTTTTCTGTCTGGATTTTGGCAGGATGCGTTGCGCGGCTCCCGCTTCATCCAGAACGTCTATCGCCTTGTCCGGCAGGTGACGGTCATTTATAAAACGTGCGGAAAGTTCACATGCGGAAGTGATCGCCGCCGCGCTATATCTGACATTGTGATGCTCTTCAAAACGTGACTTCAATCCCTTGAGAATTTCAATCGTCTGCTCGACAGACGGTTCTGGGACATCGATCTTCTGAAAACGGCGTGACAAAGCGTGATCCTTTTCGAAGACGCCTCGATACTCCTGATAAGTGGTTGCACCGATACATTTCAATTGACCGCTGGATAATGCCGGCTTGAGTAGATTTGACGCATCCATCGTGCCGCCGGAGGCGGCTCCCGCACCGATCATGGTATGTATCTCGTCGATGAATAAAATGGCGTTGGGCGCATCGACCAACTCCTTAAGCACGGCTTTCAGGCGTTGTTCGAAATCACCCCGATACTTGGTGCCAGCCAGCAATGCACCCATATCCAGCGAGAATACTTGCGCATCCTTGAGTATCTCTGGAATGTTCTCTTCTACTATTCGACGCGCCAAACCTTCCGCGATTGCAGTTTTTCCGACGCCTGCTTCCCCAACGAGTAGCGGGTTATTCTTTCTGCGGCGGCACAATGTCTGGATGACACGCTCCAGCTCTGTCGCTCGGCCTATCAGCGGGTCGATTTTCCCCGCGACAGCCAGTTCGTTCAAATTTTGAGTGTAGTTCTTCAGGGCGCTGCCGGCATTTTTCTCCTGATCAGGCTCGGATTCGTTCTCCAGCCTGGCTTGGGTGTCCGGCTGGGCCTTGTCGATGCCGTGTGAGATGTAGTTCACGACATCAAGCCGTGTGACATTGCGCTGGGTAAGAAAATACACGGCATGTGAATCTTTTTCGCCGAAGAGGGCTACCAGGATATTGGCGCCGGTCACTTCTTTCTTATTGGTGGACTGTACATGCAGGATGGCCCGCTGGATTACCCGTTGAAAGCCAATCGTGGGTTGGGTGTCAATCTCCTGGTCTCCGGGGGTGACTGGTGTATTGGATGCGATGAAGTCGCTCAGAACCTGGCGAAGTTCGTCTATGTCCACGCCGCATGCACGTAAAACTTGTGCTGCAGAAGTATTGTCCAGCATCGTCAGCAACAAATGTTCGACAGTGATGAATTCGTGGCGCTTCTGACGCGCCTCAACGAATGCCAGATGCAGGCTGACTTCCAGTTCTTGTGCAATCATTTCAGTTTTCCTCCATGTCACATCGTAACGGATGCCCGTGTTGTTTTGCAAACTTGATCACTTGATTAACCTTGGTTTCGGCAACATCGCGAACGTATATCCCACATATTGCGGATCCCTCATTATGTACTTTGAGCATGATTTGCATTGCGCGTTCATGTTTAATTGCAAAAAAACGCTGCAGTACCTCAATCACAAACTCCATCGTGGTGAAATCATCGTTGAACAAAATCACCTTGTACATCCGCGGAGGCGCAGTTTTTTTACGTTCCGGTGCCAGTATGGCGTTGGTGCTTTGCTTTGTCGGCATAATATTTACTGTGTATGTTGCGTTGTTGTATATACGAATGAGCTTCCCTCGGTTTTTCGTCTTCCAAGAAGTGGCGTTCATGCTACCAGCTTTTCTTTCTGCTGAGCAATAAGCCAGTCTTCCAGAAACTTCATTGGTGACTTGTAGCCCAGTGTCGAGTGTTGCCGTTTCCGGTTGTAAATCACCTC
>JBGSMU010000214.1:0-17335 GCA_041739955.1 Gallionella sp.
GATCTACATCTACAACCATGAACGACCGCATCTGGCGCTAGAATACAAAACGCCTGATGCAGTGCACCAGGCGTCTTTAGCTGCTGACCTGAACAAGGTCAAAAACGACGTTTTGCTGTCAACCTAGTTTAGGACGGGTCAAACAGATCAACAAAGAATCAATCTGTATCCGTATCGGCAACTTCCGCCACATTCATCAGCGCCATCTCACGACTGCTTATCAGCTTTTCGATATCGACGAGGATGATCATGCGCTCGTCCAGAATACCCAAACCCTGCAGATATTTGGTATCCAATCCCGCTCCAAATTCGGGAGCAGGTTTGATCTGGTCCGCCTTCAGGGTGATGACATCCGATACACCGTCAACCACCATCCCTATCACGCGATCAGCCACGTTAAGAATGATGACAACCGTGGTATCGTCATAGTCGACCTTGCCCAGCTTGAACTTGATGCGCATGTCCATGATCGGGACGATGATGCCCCGAAGATTGATCACACCCTTGATGAATTCGGGCGCATTGGCGATAGACGTCACGGCTTCGTAGCCGCGTATCTCCTGCACCCTGAGGATATCGATGCCGTACTCTTCCTTGCCCAGGGTAAAAGTAAGCAGTTCCAGATTCTCTCCAGTATTTTTTTGTTGCGGATCAACGCGCATATCGGCTTCCCTGCAGGGTAAATTGCAAAATAATCATGCCCAGTCTCATTTTACTCTTATTCCATTTAGCTCACGAGGCATGTCTTGATTCTATAGCACCGCCGAAAAAAAACATGCATGGCTTAATGAAATGTTCCTCGATGAGTATTACATGAGAATGACATCATATTGCTCCTGACTGTATATCGTTTCGACTTGCAGCGAGATCGGCTTGGCAACAAAATCCGAAAGCATCGCAAGCGCCTGGGACTCTTCATCCAGGAATTGATCGATCACTTGTTGCGAGGCAAGGATGCGGTACTCGCGCGCATTGAACTGTCGCGCTTCGCGCACGATCTCACGGAGTATCTCGTAGCAAACGGTCTGAGCCGTCTTCACTTCGCCCCTCCCGGTACAAGTCGGACAGGGTTCGCATAAAACATGGGCCAGACTTTCGCGAGTGCGCTTGCGTGTAAGCTCCACCAACCCCAGAGCCGAGAATCCACTCACGGTGATACGGGTGTGATCGCGCGCCAGGGCTTTCTTGAATTCATCCAGCACTGCATCACGATGCTCCGGGCTATCCATATCGATGAAATCGCATATGATGATCCCGCCCAGATTGCGCAAACGCAATTGCCGCGCAATGACCTGTGTGGCCTCGAGATTGGTCTTGAAGATGGTGTCGTCAAAATTACGCAACCCGACAAATCCGCCCGTGTTCACGTCGACAGTCGTCATTGCCTCGGTCTGGTCTATGATCAGATAACCGCCGGATTTAAGGTCGACCCGTTTTGCCAGGGCGCGTTCGATCTCCTCTTCAACACCGAACAGGTCAAAAAGTGGGCGTTCACCCGGATAGTGCTCCAGCAGATCCACCTCAACCGTGTTATAGGCTTGTGCAAACTCAAGCATTCTCTGGTGTGTGCTGCGGGAATCGACCAGGATGCGGGTAGTATCCTGCCTGACAAAATCGCGTAAAACGCGCAAGCTGATATCAAGCTCCTGATACAGCAACTGCGGGGCACTCGCGGTCTTTGCGCCAGCTTGTAAATTCCCCCACAACTTGTCCAGATAGGCAATATCCGCCACAAAATCCAGTTCATCGGAATAATCTGACACAGTACGAATAATATATCCCCCGCCGTGTCCCGGCGGCAATGCAGCCTGCAACCGGGCGCGCAGGGTCTCGCGCTGCTCTTCACTCTCGATGCGCTGGGAGACACCGATATGCGTCTCCTGTGGCAGATAAACCAGTAAACGCCCGGCAATGCTGAGCTGTGTGGATAGTCGTGCACCCTTGCTGCCCAGTGGTTCCTTGATGACCTGCACCAGGATGGTTTGTCCCTCGAACAACACCTTCTCTATCGGTTTATCGGGATCTCCGTTACGGCTGTTCTCCCATATATCGGCAACATGAAGGAACGCCGAACGCTCCAGGCCGATATCGATGAACGCCGATTGCATGCCCGGCAGAACACGCACCACCTTGCCGAGATAGACATTGCTGACAATACCGCGATTACTCTTGCGCTCGATATGCAGATCCTGCACCGTTCCCATTTGCATCACCGCCACGCGTGTTTCCTGGGGTGTCACATTTATCAGTATCTCTTCGCTCATGACAACCTCATCAGGGTACCGGATAATCAAAACGCTGGAGTAACTGCACGGTTTGATAAAGCGGCAGACCCATTACGCCGGAATAGCTGCCCGATAGATGCTCGATGAATGCACCGGCATAGCCTTGTATCCCGTAGCCACCTGCCTTGTCAGTATACTCACGGGTATGCAGATAACGTCGAATGCGATCCTCATCCAGGTGGGCAAAACGCACGGTGGAGATTGATAGCGCGACTTCAACATGCTCCTCCATCGCGATGGCGACCGCACTTAAGACCCTGTGTTCATTCCCGGAAAGCTGGCGCAGTATCTCGGCCGCCTGCTCGGCATTGTCGGGCTTTCCGAATATCTTTCCTCCCAGCGTAACCGTGGTATCCGCTGCCAGCACAGGAAAAGGAGGCAGGTTGCGCAACCTGAGTACGGAATAACCCGTCTCTGCCTTTTCCCTGCAGATCCGCTGCACATAATCTTCGGGCTGCTCGTCGGCAATGGGCGTCTCATCGACATCAATATTGCGGCGGGAATCTGAACGCAACAGCAGCACTTCGAAATTGATACCGATCTGCTTCAATAGCTCCCTGCGGCGCGGGCTTCGGGAAGCCAGATAAATTCTGGGCTGGATGATTTTCATGGTTTCATTCGCGATGGTAGGGATGATTGTGCATCAGGCTATACGCGCGATACAACTGCTCGGCAAGCAGTACCCGCACAAAAGCATGCGGCAAAGTCAGGGAAGATAATGCCATAAGCTGATGTGCCGCCTGCTTGACCGTTTCATGCAAGCCATCCGCACCTCCTATGAGGAATGTCACATCCCGGCCTTCACGCATCCAGTCCTTCATTTGCTCTGAAAGTTGCCTGGTGGTGGATTGCTTGCCGTGCTCGTCCAGCGCGATGCACAGACTGTTTTTCGGCAACACTGACAAGATACGTTGCGCCTCAGCATCCATTATCCCGGAAACTGTTTTTCCGGTGGAGCGGGGCTCCGGCTTTACCTCGACAAGTTCGATCTTTGCCTCGCGCGGCATTCGTTTGGTGTATTCATTGAATCCCGCCGTAATCCAGTCCGGCATCTTGTGCCCCACGGATACGACCACCAGTTTCATTATTTATTCCGCCAATTTTGCAAGCTTGGCCCTTCCTACCTGCGCCTTGCTCCACAATTCCTCGAGGTTGTAATACTGTCTCACGGCCGGCTGCATGACATGCACCAGCACCTCACCCAGATCCACCAGTATCCATTCGCCACTTTCTTCTCCTTCACGGCCCGAGATATGCTCCCCGAGCTCCTTCAACTTGACCACCACGTTGTCGGCGATAGCCTTGGTCTGGCGTGAGGACTTGGCGCTGGCGATGATCATGCAATCGAACATCTGGCTAAGTTTGCTGGTGTCGATCACGGTGATGTCTTCGGCCTTGATGTCTTCAAGGGCTTCTATAATTGCTTTGGTTTTTTCTTTGGTATTTAGCATGGCGCGTATAAATGATATTGGTTGATATAAGCTGCCACCGAATTGGGTAACAGATAGCGGATACTTCTATTTTCTGCAACACGATCGCGTATCAGCGTGGCGGAGATTTCCAGCTTGGGGATCGCCAACTCGACGATCCCGCCTGATGATTTGCTCGGCAATGCATCAACCGCGCACAATCTTTGTTGATACTGCTTCCGCAACTCCGGCATGGCAGTATGGATACGCTCTTCCAGAGTGTACCCCGGACGATATCCCACAACTATGTGCGCCAGATCGAATATTTGCTCCCACTCGTGCCAAGTATGCAATTGCAGGAAAGCATCGCCACCCATCAGCAGGCATAGTGGTTGCTTTTCGCCCAACTCGTCCCGTAATTCGCGCAGGGTGTCTACCGTATAACACTTGCTAGTGCGCTTCACTTCGCGGTCATCCAGCACAAACCCGGGCTGGTCCACGATGGCCAACTTCACCATCGCGCCACGGTGATGCGCCGACACTTGCGGCGCATCGCGATGCGGCGGCATTCCTGCAGGAATAAAACGGATCTGAGCCAGATTTGCCAGTTCCAGCATTTCTTCGGCCAAACGCAGATGCCCGTAATGAATGGGATCAAACGTCCCGCCCAGAATACCGATTGCTTTATTTCCCACCAATACGATGCCTGAGACTACAGCGCAAGGCGGCGGACATCCGCCAGCGTTTGCGACAAGAACACAATAAAGCGCGCGGCAGCCGCACCGTCGATAACACGATGATCATACGACAGGGACAATGGCAACATCAGCTTGGCTACAAAAGTATCATCCTGATGCATCGGCTTGATGGCAGCCTTGGATACGCCAAGGATCGCCACTTCCGGTGCATTGATGATAGGCGTAAAGGCCGTACCACCGATCCCGCCCAGACTGGAGATCGAGAAGCAGCCGCCCTGCATGTCAGCAGCGGTGATCTTCAGATCGCGCGCCTTGGCGCTGATCTCGCCCAGCTCTTTCGCCAGTTGCACGATCCCTTTCTTGTCCGCGTCGCGCAACACCGGCACCATCAGGCCGTTGGGGGTATCCACCGCCACGCCGATATGGAAATATTTCTTCAGCACTAGATTCTCGCCGCTCGCATCCAGCGACGCGTTGAATTCGGGGAATTTCTGCAACGCGACGACCACCGCCTTGATCATGAAGGCCAGAGGCGTAATCTTGATGTTCTGCTTGGCGTATTCGGTATTCAGTTCCTTGCGGAATGCTTCCATTTCGGTGATGTCTGCCTCGTCGAATTGCGTAACGTGGGGGATGGTCACCCAGTTGCGGTGCAGGTTCGCGCCGGAGATCTTCTTGATGCGCGACAGCGGTTTGCTCTCGATCGCACCGAACTTGGCAAAATCCACTACAGGTGAAGCCAATACTTGCAGGCCGTTACCTCCGCCGGATGAACCGCCAGGCGCGGCCAGCGACTGTTTGACGAACAGCTGCACGTCGTCTTTGGTAACCCGGCTTTTCTCACCGCTGCCTTTTACCAGCGCCAGGTTTACGCCCAACTCGCGCGCAAAGCGGCGGATGGATGGGCTGGCATGGGCGCTGCCATTGGAATCAGTTACCGGTGGGGTCGCAACAGGTGCGGCAACAGGTGCTGACCTTGCAACTTCCACAGGTGGTGCAACTGGTGCGACAGGCTTTTCCGGAGCGGAGACAGTTGAAGGTGAGGCTGTCTCGGCTTTGCTCCCTTCCGCTTCCATCAGCAGGATCAAATCACCTTCCGAAACTTTGCTTCCCGCCTTGACCTTGACTTCTTTCACTACTCCGTCGAAGGGCGCCGGCACATCCATGGCCGCCTTGTCGGTTTCCAGCGTGATGAGTGTCTGCTCGGCCTTAACGGTATCACCCGCCTTCACGCTTACTTCGATGATTTCCACATCCTTGTAATCGCCGATATCCGGCACCAATACATTTTTAATTTCTGCCACGTTGCTTCTCCTTGCTTATACCGTGGTGGGATTCGGTTTGTCTGGATTGATCTTGTACAGCTTGATCGCCTTGCTCACTTCGGATGCGGGTATCGCACCCTCGTCGGCCAGCGCTTTCAATGCGGCGATGACGACATAGTGGCGATCCACCTCGAAGAATCCGCGCAGTTTCTTGCGCGTGTCCGAGCGACCGAAACCGTCCGTACCCAGCACTTTATAGCGGGCTGAAACGAAAGGACGGATCTGGTCGGCGTAGCTCTTGATGTAATCGGTCGCGGCGACCACCGGCGTTGCCGCATCCAGAGATTGCTCGACATAGCTGACCCGCGGCTTTTTGGCTTCAGGATGCAGCGTGTTCCAGCGCTCGCAATCCAGACCTTCGCGACGCAATTCGTTGAAGCTGGTCACGCTCCAAACATCGGCCGCCACCTTGAAATCCTTCTCCAGCATTTCCGCCGCCGCGATCACCTCGCGCAGGATAGTGCCGCTGCCGAGCAGCTGCACCTTGGCTTTGGATTTGGCCTTGCTTGCGCTGAACTTGTACATCCCCTTGATGATGCCCTCTTCCGCGCCCTTAGGCATCGCTGGGTGCGTGTAGTTCTCGTTCATCACGGTCAGGTAGTAGAACACGTCTTCCTGGTTCTGGTACATGCGGCGCATGCCGTCCTGCACGATCACCGCCAGTTCGTAAGCGAAGGTAGGGTCGTAGGAAACGCAATTCGGGATCATCGCGGCCTGCAGGTGACTGTGACCATCCTGATGCTGCAGGCCCTCGCCGTTCAGCGTGGTGCGTCCGGCGGTACCCCCGACGAGGAAGCCTCGCGCGCGCAGGTCGCCCGCCGCCCAAGCCATGTCGCCGATACGCTGGAAGCCGAACATCGAGTAGTAGATGTAGAACGGGATCATTGCCACACCGTGGTTGGCATACGCGGTCGCGGCTGCGATCCAGTCGGCCATACCGCCGGCTTCGTTGATGCCCTCCTGCAGTATCTGGCCGGTCTTGTCTTCCTTGTAGAACATCAGCTGGTCGGCATCTTGAGGTGTGTAGAGCTGCCCCACCTGCGAGAAGATGCCAAGCTGGCGGAACATGCCTTCCATACCAAAGGTACGCGACTCGTCCGGCACGATAGGCACGATCCGCTTGCCGATCTGCTTGTCCTTCACCAGCACGCCCAGCAAGCGCACGAAAGCCATCGTGGTTGAAATCTCGCGGTCTTCCGTGCCCTTCAGCAGAGCTTCGAACGCATCAAGGCCGGGAATCTGCAACGGTTCAGCAACCGGGTTACGCGCGGGGATGGAACCCATCTCCTTGCTGCGTTCCTTGAGATATTTCATTTCCTGACTGTCATCGGCAGGACGCACGAAAGGCAGCTTGGGCAACTGCTCATCGGTGACCGGAATATTGAATCGGTCGCGGAATTTGCGCAGCGCATCCTCGCCCATCTTTTTCTGCTGGTGCGACGGGTTCTGCGCTTCACCCGCCTCGCCCATGCCGTAACCTTTCACTGTCTTGGCGAGGATCACGGTAGGCTGCCCCTTGTGTTTATTCGCTGCCGCATAGGCCGCGAACACCTTGTGCGGATCATGGCCGCCGCGGTTCAGGCGCCAGATGTCATTGTCGGACATGTCCGAGACCAGCTCCAGCAGCTCGGGATATTTGCCAAAGAAATGCTGGCGCACATAGGCGCCATCCTTGGATTTATAGGTCTGGTATTCGCCGTCCACAACTTCTTCCATGCGCTTCAGCAGGAGGCCACTCTTGTCCTTGGCCAGCAGGCGATCCCACTTGCCGCCCCACACCACTTTGATGACATTCCAGCCCGCACCGCGGAACACACCTTCCAGTTCCTGGATGATCTTGCCGTTGCCGCGTACCGGGCCGTCGAGACGCTGCAGGTTGCAATTGACCACGAAGATCAGATTGTCGAGCTTCTCGCGCCCCGCCATCGAGACCGCACCCAGCGATTCGGGTTCGTCGGTTTCGCCGTCACCCAAAAACGCCCACACCTTGCGTCCTTCGGTCTGGGCCATGCCGCGGTGCTGCAGATAGCGCATGAAACGCGCCTGATAGATGGCCATCAGCGGGCCCAGGCCCATTGATACGGTAGGAAACTGCCAGAAGTTCGGCATCAACCATGGATGCGGATAAGAAGACAGGCCGTCGCCATCAACCTCCTGACGGAACTTGCGGAGCTGATCTTCGGAAAGACGCCCCTCAAGGAAGGCGCGCGCGTACATGCCCGGCGAAGAATGTCCCTGGAAATAAACCAGATCACCGCCGTGATCATTGGTTTTACCGTGGAAAAAATGATTAAAGCCCACGTCATACAACGTGGCAGCAGAAGCAAAGCTGGCGATATGGCCGCCAAGCTCGGAAGACTCCTTGTTGGCATTCAGGATGATCGCCATCGCATTCCAGCGGGTCAGGCCGCGGATACGGTGCTCCATATCGTGATTGCCGCTGGAACGCTCTTCCTTATCGAGGGAAATAGTGTTCAGGTAAGGTGTCGTTGCGCTGATCGGCATATCGTCGCCGGCCTTGCGCGCCTGATCGATCAACTGACTGATAAGGTAGTGTGCACGCTCGGCGCCCTCGTGTTTCAGTACCGAATCGAGCGCATCCAGCCACTCCTTGGTTTCTTGCGGGTCATAATCGGGTAATGTCGCCATCTATTTACTCTTTCATTGTTACAACGTTATTCACTACCGGAACAGGCCACTGCTTCCTGCTCGGTGATAATCCAATCTACTTTTACATCCGTCGTTTCCTGCGGGATATGTTCCACCAGCTGCAATGAAAATGCCGCAGCCGCCAACACGGGGCAAACCTCGGCATTACCCAGCAATTTATCGTAATAACCACCGCCGTAACCCAGCCGTGCACCTGCACGGGTAAAAGCGACTCCCGGCAAGAGGGCGAATTCTACCTCATTTAGTCCGGCGAGCCGTTCACAGCGTTCGACAACAGGCTCGCGTATCCCCCACAATCCCTGTGCCAATTGGCCCTCAATATCTTCCACCCAGTACAGGTCGAGATGGTTGGTGTGATGGTTCACCCGTGGCAGCGCCAGCCGCTTGCCGTCTGCCAAAGCCCGCGCGGCCCAAAGCTCGCTGGCGAACTCCGCCCCGAAATTCATGTAACCCAGCACCGCGCCCGACGCCCGGTATGCCGGCAACAAGACAATATTATTGGTGATCGCTTCACTGTGCGCTGAGCGAACTTCCGGCGAAAGCTGTTCGCGCTGCGACTGGATACGTTTGCGGATTATTGGCTTGGTCGATAGCGCCATGCTCAACCCAAAAACAAGCGATATGCCGGATTGCCGCTCTCGTCCCAATAGTGATAACCGAGAGTGTCGAGGAATGTCTTGAGGGCCTTTTTGTCGTGATGCGGCACCTGCATGCCGACCAGCACGCGACCGTAATCCGCCCCGTGGTTGCGGTAATGGAACAAGCTGATGTTCCAGCTGTGACTCATGCTGTTGAGGAACAGCATCAACGCGCCGGGACGCTCCGGAAACTCGAAGCGGAACATGATCTCGTCCTTGACTTCAGGCGCATGGCCGCCAACCAGATGGCGCAGGTGCAGCTTGGCCATTTCATTGTCGGTAAGGTCCAGGGTGTTTAACTTGTTCTTTTTCAGGCTGGCTACCAGCTTGGCTGACTCAGAGGGATCCCGCACCTGCACACCGACGAATACCTGTGCCGCTTTCGGATCGGCATAGCGGTAGTTGAACTCGGTTATATTGCGATTGCCCAGCAGCGCACAGAATTTCCGGAAACTGCCCGGTGTCTCCGGTATCGTCACCGCGAGGATAGTCTCACGCCTCTCACCGATCTCGGCGCGTTCGGCGACGAAACGAAGCCGGTCGAAGTTCATGTTCGCACCGCTTGAGATTGTGACCAGCGTTTCGCCCCTGAGCTTTTCGCGCTCCGCATACAGCTTGGCGCCAGCAACGGCCAGCGCACCAGCCGGCTCCAGAATGGAACGCGTGTCCTGAAACACGTCCTTGATCGCCGCACATACCGTGTCGGTATCCACCAGCACCACATCATCGACACACTTCTTACACAGGCGGAAGGTTTCCTTGCCGACCAGTTTGACCGCAGTGCCGTCGGAAAACAGGCCGACACTATCCAGCGTGACGCGCTTCCCGGCCTTGAGCGAACGGGACATTGCATCGGAATCCGAGGTCTGGACGCCAATGACCTTGATGTCGGGGCGAACCTGCTTGACGTAAGCCGCCACGCCCGCAATCAGACCGCCGCCACCGATAGCGCAGAAGATCGCATGAATCGGCGCCTGGTGCTGGCGCAGGATCTCCATCGCAACGGTACCCTGCCCGGCGATCACATCGGGATCATCGAAGGGATGGACAAAACTCAGCTTATCCCGCTTCTCCAGTTCGAGTGCGCGGGCATAGGCATCGCTATAACTGTCGCCGTGCAGCACGATCTCGACCGCGCGCTGCCCGAAATGCTTCACCGCCTCGATCTTCACTTGCGGGGTAGTGGTCGGCATCACGATGGTCGCTTTGCAGCCCAGGCGACGTGCGGACATCGCAACTCCCTGCGCATGATTGCCCGCCGAAGCCGCGATCACGCCACGCCTGAGTTGCTCCTGGGTGAGTTGCGCCATCTTGTTGTAGGCGCCGCGCAGCTTGAAGGAGAACACCGGCTGCATATCCTCGCGCTTGAGCATAATCTTGTTGCCGGTACGCGCCGAAAGATTGGGTGCATATTCCAGCGGACTCTCGATGGCAACATCGTAGACGCGTGCATTCAGGATGCGTTTCAAATAACCGTTCATAAAATCCTCAAAATCCCCTCTTGCGGGCAAAGCGCGGTGTCGCAACTTGCCTCCCCCGCCAGTCAGCTTGAAATGTTTCGTCGTTCGCCAAGGGTTTCCCCGCGTTTCATCCCGCAAAGTGGATCCCGGAAGTCATTAACAATCCGGCGAAAACAATTCGATAAAAAAATACCCGCGAAGGTTATCACAAAATACCCAGAACCCCTTGCAGCACAAGGAAAAATCGGGTCAAATGGAAAATATGAAAAATAATGAGCCGCATGGCATCGATATACAGACACAAGTCAATTTCCTGCCCGAGCAATCCGACGAGTCAGGCAATCGTTTCGTGTTTTCCTACACGATCACGATCACCAATCTCGGCAATGAAACAGTCAAGCTGGTCAGCCGCCACTGGATCATTACCGATGCCGATAATCAGGTACAGGAAGTTCGCGGACAGGGTGTGGTCGGCGAGCAACCCTTGCTAAAACCGAATCAGTCTTTTGAATATACCAGTGGCACGGTATTGACCACACAGGTTGGCACCATGCGCGGCAGCTACCAGATGGCGGGTGAGGATGGCGCTCAATTCGATGTAGATATCCCGCAATTCGTCCTGAGTGTGCCCCGTGTTTTGCATTGATCGCCTCCGGAGAACCCGGCTAGCGATTCCGCTCCTGTTGTTTGTGCTGGCTTCCTGCACGACCACCGTGACGCCGAAAATCGTTCCTGCACCGGACAACACGCAATCAGAAACGGCGCCATATGCACCCTTCGCAGTGAGCAAATGGGAGATGTTGCCGGATTGGCAAACGATCGACTTGCAACCGGCATGGGCGGCGTTCTGGCAAAGCTGCTCCGCGCTCAAGAACAAACCGGACTGGCAACCGGTATGCTCTCGCGCCAACGAATTGACCAAGCCGGATAATGAAACATTGCGCAATTTTTTCGAGGAAGGCTTCACTCCCTACCAGGTGTTCAACCCTGACGGAACTTCAGTGGGTCTGATCACCGGTTACTACGAACCCAGACTTTACGGCAGCCGTATCAAGACATCGCGTTTCCGCTATCCGGTATATGGCGTACCGGACGACCTGCTGACCATAGATCTGAGCGAGGTATATCCCCAACTCAAGGATTTGCGTTTGCGCGGTCGACTGCAGGGAAATCGTGTCATCCCCTATTTTGATCGCGGCGACATCGACAGCGGCAAGGCTGCCCTGCAGGGTCGTGAATTATTCTGGGTTGACAATGAAGTTGAATTATTCTTCCTTCAGATTCAAGGTTCGGGGCGCATCGAGTTGCCGGACGGCAGCATGATAAAAATAGGGTATGCCGAGCAGAACGGACACCCCTACGCCTCCATCGGCAGAAAACTGGTCGATATGGGCGCACTCAAGCTGGAAGAGGCCTCGATGCAGGGCATCAAAAAATGGGCAAAAGAGAATCCCGACCTGCTGTCGGATCTGCTGGCGCAAAATCCGAGCTACGTATTCTTCCGCGAACTACCTGATGGCCTGAATGCTCCGCTTGGCGCGTTGGGCGTACCTTTGACCAATGAATACAGCATGGCGGTAGACAAACGCACCATTCCTCTCGGCTCGCCGGTATTCCTTTCCACCACTTACCCGAACAGCGACCAACCGCTGAACCGCCTGATGCTTGCGCAAGATACCGGCGGCGCGATCAGGGGCCCGGTTCGGGGCGATTTCTTCTGGGGTTTCGGAGATCAGGCGGGTGCACAAGCAGGTCGCATGAAACAGCTCGGTCAAATGTGGGTGCTGTTTCCCAAAGGGGCAGAGCCCGCACTCTACCCCTAAGCGAATACCGAACCGTAATACCAGATATTGCAACGTAATCGTCGCACCAGTCCTGTTATCCTTAAAAACTCATTTAACCACGAAGCACACGAAGAGTATTCAACGGGTTGAATGAGATTTGGCGTTCACCCAAAAGGATTCCCAATTCACGGATAACATCTTGCTCTTCTTCGTGCACTTCAGTTCTTCGTGGTGCAAAACAGGAATCTTGGGTTTATTTGGCTTTCGCCATATTCAGGTTTCTCTCCAATTCGGCGGCAGGCATATAACCGGGATTTTGTACTCCGTTTGCAAAGATCAGGTTCGGCGTGCCGTTGACATGAAGCTTCTGGCCAAGCTCCTTGACCTTATCCGTGTTGGTATCGCAAGTGGCGAACGCCGGAGCACTGCCGCCCAGCATCCAGTTGCCCCAGGTCTTGCTGGGATCCTTAGAGCAGAGCACATTGCGCACGATCTCATCCGAACCCGGAAAGATCGGGAACATGAAACGATAGATCGTGACATTGGTGACCGACTTGAGTTCGTTTTCCAGTTTTTTGCAGAAACTGCAATTCGGATCGGTGAAGAAGGCGATCTTGCGGCTACCGTCGCCTTTGACTTCTTTTACAGCCAGGTCAAAAGGCAACTTGTCAAAATCAATAGCGAACAGGATACGGCGGCGATCTTCTGTCAGGTTAGTCCTGCTTTTCGACTCGATCACATTGCCGTCGAATACATACTGCCCATTGGCATCGGTATATATCAACTGCCCGTCAAGCAGCACTTCATATAGGCCGGCATAAGATGTTTTAACGATATGCTCGATATTCTGTATGTTCGGGAAATTCTTTTTCAGAGAGTCCCGGATCTCTTTTTCTCCGGCATGCGCAAAAGCGGTCATTCCGAATAGACATATCAGTGTCCAGCTGCAGAGCGTCTTCATGGGTGATTTTTTCATGTTAAATAACCAATTATAAGAAATATATAAACTCAATTAAGCGCGTGCCGCATCAACATCTTCTTGAGCGGGGAAAAACGGTTGGTGACATCCAGACCAACGTTACGCAGCGAACGCAACAGTGAAACATCATTATTGAACAGGTGTTTCAGGCCATAAGTCGTAGCCTGCATCGTATAGATATCCTCTTTGCGCTTTCGTTCATATCGTCTCAGCAAATACGGGTCGCCACAATCACTTTGCGCACCACGACCGATCAGCATCTGCGCCAATTCCTGTGCATCGCGAAATCCTGTATTCACGCCCTGCCCGGCCAGGGGATGCATGTTATGCGCCGCATCGCCAATCAGTGCCACGCGCGCCGACGTGATACGCGGCAACACCAGCAGGCGCAAAGGAAACGCGGCGGGAGGCGTGATGACCCGCATCTCCCCCAGCGTGTGGTGTGAGGCTTCAGACACTTTCGCGCATAACGCTTCATGGGTAAGCGCCAGCAATTCGCCAGATCGTTCTGGGCTGACCGACCAGACCATCGAAACCCGGTTGCCGGGCAGCGGCAACAGGGCGAGGATGCCATCCTCCTGGAACCACTGATGGGCAATACCGCGATGCGGCAACTCCGTTGCAAAATTCGCCACCACCCCGCTCTGCTGATAATCCACCGACGCGGCACTGATGCCGACCTGCTTCCGCACCCATGAATCGCGTCCGTCCGCACCGACCAGAAGCCTGGCATTGACAGTTCGCCCATCCTCCAGGGTCAGTACGGAGATATCCGCTCCGGTCTCCAGGGACGAGCAACGCACCGGATTCAAAAGGGTCAGATTCTCCTGCTGCTCCAGCACTTGCCACAAAGCACTTTGCAACGCACGATTTTCGAGTATGCACGCCAGTTCGGCCACGCCCATCTGGTAAGCGCTGAAATCCAGTTCCGCACCCGTGTCGCCGAACACCCTCATCTCCTCGACCGGCTCGATACGGCTCTTATCAAGCAAGTCCCATGCGCCGGACTGCTCCAAAAAACCGCGGCTACCCGGACTGACAGCATAGATGCGGCCATCCCAATCGTCATCGCCATGAAGCTTGCCACCCTGAATGAGGGAGGGCTGACTTTCAAGCAAAGCCAGCGATAGCCCGCTATCCCTGAGCGAAGCGGCAAGACTGGCTCCCACCAATCCTCCGCCAACAATAACGACATCAAAATTCATGGCATGAATCATAGCATGGCGCCAAGATTCATTTATAATCCCACCCCCTCGCTGAAAACCCACAGAAAAATATTTAGATGCGTATTGGTTCTTACCAGCTCAAGAACAAACTGATCGTTGCCCCGATGGCCGGCGTGACCGACCGTCCTTTCCGCATGCTTTGCAAACGCATGGGCGCGGGTATGGCCGTCAGCGAGATGGTTGCGTCCAATTCCCTGCTGTACGGCTCCGAGAAAACCAGACGGCGTGCCAACCATGAAGGCGAGGTCGATCCGATCTCGGTCCAGATCGTCGGTGCCGACCCGAAGATGCTGGCCCAGGCCGCACGCTACAACGTCGATCACGGCGCCCAGATCATCGACATCAATATGGGCTGCCCGGCTAAAAAGATATGCAATGTGATGGCGGGTTCCGCGCTGCTGCAAAACGAACCGCTGGTAAAGACTTTGCTGGAAGCCGTCGTCGGCGCAGTCGATGTTCCGGTCACACTGAAGATACGCACCGGCTGGGACAAGCATAATCGCAACGCGATCAA
This sequence comes from Gallionella sp., assembly GCA_041739955.1. Classification (GTDB taxonomy): domain Bacteria; phylum Pseudomonadota; class Gammaproteobacteria; order Burkholderiales; family Gallionellaceae; genus Gallionella. Next base: position 14,989 of record JBGSMU010000214.1, read on the forward strand.
TATCGCGCGCATCGCGGAATCCAGCGGCATCCAGGCGCTGGCGATACACGGCCGCACCCGGGCCTGCGCCTACACCGGCGATGCGGAGTACGAAACCATCGCGGCAGTAAAAGCGGAAGTGAACATCCCAGTCATCGCCAACGGCGACATCACCACACCGGAAAAAGCCCGCTACGTGCTGGAGCGTACCGGCGCGGATGCCGTGATGATAGGACGGGCTGCCCAGGGACGTCCCTGGCTTTTCCGCGAAATCGAATATTTCCTGAACACAGGCAAACACATGGAATCACCCCAGGTCAGCGAGATCCATCGCATCCTGGCGGCCCATGTCCAGGAACTTTATGAATTCTACGGCGAGCACACCGGGCTGAGAGTGGCCCGTAAACATATCTCGTGGTACACGAAGGGCTTGGTGGGTTCGGCACATTTCCGCCACCACATGAATCAACTGGAGAACCCGGCTGAACAAATGTCTGCAGTGGATGGTTTTTTCGCTGAACAGTCACAGCTTGGGGAACAACTGCAATATCGGGAGGAATTTGCAGCATGACAGATTGCTTGATAAACGAAAATGACGTCGCACGCCATGTGCGCAAGTCCCTGAAAGAATACTTCAAGGACCTGGATGGAGAGGAACCCTGCTGCGGCATGTACAACATGGTGATGGATTGCGTCGAAAAACCGCTTATCGAGATCGTGCTGGAACACGCCGGAGGCAACCAGACCCGCGCTGCGGAACTGCTCGGCATCAATCGCAACACCTTACGAAAAAAGATGCAGCTGCACGGCATCGAATAGATCAATTTTAAATCTGGAAACTTCATGGCAACGATCACACAAGCACTCATCAGCGTGTCGGACAAATCCGGCGTCCTCGAATTCGCCCAAGGCCTGCACGCCCTGGGCGTCAAACTCCTCTCCACCGGCGGTACCGCCAAGTTGCTCTCTGACAACGGCGTACCCTGCACCGAAGTAGCCGATTACACCGGCTTCCCGGAGATGCTGGATGGCCGCGTCAAAACACTGCAACCCAAAGTTCACGCCGGCATATTGGCACGTCGCGACCTGCCCGAGCATGTCGCCACGCTGAAAAAGCACGATATCCCGACCATAGACCTGGTCGTGGTGAACCTGTACCCGTTCGCGGCCACCATCGCCAAGCCCGGCTGCACGCTGGAAGACGCCATCGAAAACATCGACATCGGCGGGCCCACGATGGTGCGTTCGGCGGCCAAGAACCATGCGCATGTCGCCATCGTCACCGACCCGGCGGACTACGCCGACGTGCTGGCCGAAATGCAGACCGCCAAGGGCGCTGTGTCCGATGCAACGCGCTTCGACCTTGCGAAGAAAGCGTTCTCCCACACCGCCGCCTACGACAGCATGATCAGCAACTACCTCACTGCCATCGACAGCGACGGCGGCAAAAGTGCGTACCCGTCACAGATCAACTTCAACTTCGCTAAGGTGCAGGAAATGCGCTACGGCGAGAACCCGCACCAGAGTGCAGCCTTCTATCGCGATCTGGTTTCCGTTCCCGGCGCGATCGCGGACTACACGCAGGTACAGGGCAAGGAGCTTTCCTACAACAATATCGGCGACTCTGATGCCGCATGGGAACTGGTCAAGACATTCGACCAGCCCGCGTGCGTCATCATCAAGCATGCCAATCCCTGCGGCGTGGCGATTGCCGATACCCCGCTGAACGCATACAAGCTAGCTTACTCGACCGATACCACTTCCGCGTTCGGAGGCATCATCGCTTTCAACCGCGAACTGGATGCCGAGACAGCGACGCTGATCACCGCCAACCAGTTCGTAGAAGTCATCATCGCACCGGGCGCGTCCGAAGCGGCATTGAAAGTCACCGCAGCGAAACAGAACGTGCGCGTGCTGACCGTGCCGCTGTCCAATGCACACAACCAGTTCGACTTCAAACGCGTCGGCGGCGGATTGCTGGTGCAATCACCGGACACGCTGAACGTGCAGGCAGCACAACTGAAAGTCGTCAGCAAGGCGCAACCGACAAACGAGCAACTGCAAGACCTGTTGTTCGCCTGGCGCGTCGCAAAATATGTAAAGTCCAACGCCATCGTATTCTGCAAGGGCGGCCAGACACTCGGCGTAGGCGCAGGCCAGATGAGCCGTGTCGACTCCACCCGCATCGCCAGCATCAAGGCGCAGAACGCAGGCCTGAGCCTGGTTGATTCAGTGGTTTCTTCCGACGCATTCTTCCCGTTCCGTGACGGCATCGACGTACTGGCCCAAGCAGGTGCCAAGGCCGTCATCCAGCCGGGCGGTTCCATGCGCGACGAAGAAGTCATCGCCGCTGCCGACGAGTTGGGCT
>JBGSMU010000001.1:0-12163 GCA_041739955.1 Gallionella sp.
GGTTGTGTTCGTCTCCAGTAAAAATCAGAAGGCAGACCTGGCATGGGCAATGATGCAGGGAGCAAAAGGATTCGTTCCCAAACCCGCGAGCAGGGAGGCAATATTGGCGGAGATCAGAAAATTCAACTAGCTTCGCGGCGAGTACAAGGCAGGTAGATGACATGAACTCACGAACCAAATTGGTAAATCCAATTCGGGCATTCCCGAAAAATTAATACGCCCAATCATATGCAACAGGCAAACCCCTATCAGGATGTCGATATCAATGCCCTCAAAGCGCAGGTTGATGCGGAAATAGCCTCCCGTCTGGAGGCCGAGGCAGATTACGCCAGATACATTCACCGGCGTGGATTCCAGGTTGGTGAATTAAGGTTGCTTGTGGGTATGGCTGAAGCCAGCGAGGTTGCCAAAATCCCGCCGTTGTTTCGCCTGCCCGGCGCACCCGCCGGAATAAAGGGTTTGGCAAACAGGCACGGTCGAGTGGTGCCCGTTCTGGATTTGCTGGCCCTGTTTGGAAACGACGAGGGAACAAAAGATGGCGGCTGGTTGCTGGTATACGGGCGCGGAGATGAGGCGGTCGGGATCATTATTGAGAGCTTGCCGGACCGCAAGAAGTTTGCGCAAGAAAGCTCTATCCCACTGGAAGACATCGCGCACCCGATCGTGTTTCACCTCAAGGCCGCATATCAGGAAAATGGCCAAATCTGGATGGAGGTCGACATGGGGTCGTTGTTTGCATCGGTATTCAACCTTGATGCGGCAGACATGTGATGGCTTAGCAACAGGGGCTTGTTCCCGCATAAAACGGACGAATTTTCGATTCGCTATACCCCCGATTGGGGCGCAGCGACAGGCACACACAAATTAAATGGGAATCTCAGGAGAAAGTCATGTTTGCAACTATTCGCGCTAAATTGATTGCCCTTAGCATTGGTTCACTATTGCTCATAGTGATAGTGGGATGTGCTGGATATTACGGCAAATTTCAAATTGACCATGCTGCCAAACTTGCCCAGACTGATTTGGGGATAGCCGACATAAATATGTTGGTGAATATCCGGATAGACGAAATTCGCGCCGACCTTTTGCATGTTATGCACGAGGCAAGAAACGGCGAAACCGGTGCTTACAAAGAGGCTGTAACCGGCCTGAGCGGCAGGATAAATTCGTTGGGCGGCAATGTGGCCAAATTAGTGAATTCATCAACACTTTCAGACGGTGCACACGAGGCTGCTTCCGCGGTCAACGTCGAGTTTGAAAGTTATGCAAGGTATGCGCAGGAAATCGCCAATGTAGTGCTCGTTGATGAATTGGCGGCGGAGGTAATGCTCAAGAAATTCGATGACAGCTACCGGAATATCAAGGGTAGCCAGTCGCAGCTGAACAATCAGATAAGTGTGGATACGGATGCGGCTCGCCAGAGCCTGGACCAGGCTTCGAAACTGGCGACCATTATAAATCTTGCGACTGCGGGCGCTGCCTGCGTCTTGCTGGGGCTGTTTGCCCTACTTGTATACCGGGGGGTCGCCGGTTCGCTGGAAAGTTTCAGGCGGGCGGTAGCCAAAGCGGAGACCGAGCGCTACAAATCCCGACTGGACTATAACGGTCAGGATGAGACAGTTGTTTTTTCACGTGCCTTTGACAAGCTGATCGATGAGCATATCGCCACGCTTAAAACTTCAGCCGCAGAGAATGAGCGCCTGAACAATTCAGTGATCGGGTTATTTTCAGCGATGGGCGCTTTGGCTCAAAAAGATCTGACGGTGCGAGCGCCCGTGACCGAGGATATCATCGGCACTTTGGGAGACGCGATCAATCAGTTGACGGATGTGACGGCGACGGTGTTGCACCATGTCACCAAGGTGGCCGGGGTTGTGGAGGCTGCCTCCGAGCGTATGAAGAAGCAGTCCGATGTTGTCAACGAGATGGCCAAGGAAGAAGATGTCATCGTTGTGAGATTGATTTCCAATCTTGAAACAGCCATGGCATCCATCGGTGAAGTTGCGATATTCGCGCGTGATTCAAATCGTGCGGCTGCCGAGGCCACGACTTCCACCGAAAGCGCGATGCAGACAGTGCAGGCGACTTTGAGTGGTATGAATGCGATACGTGAGACCATCTCCGAGATGGAGAAGCGCATCAAACGTCTCGGTGAGCGCTCGCAGGAGATTTCCCAGATCGTTAACCTTATCAATACGATTTCAGAACGTACACACGTGCTGTCACTTAATGCCGCGATGCAGGCCGCGATGGCTGGCGAGGCCGGCAGGGGTTTTGCGGTTGTCGCTGAAGAAGTTCAGCGCCTTGCGGAAAACTCCCGCCAGGCTACAGGGCAAATCGCCAATCTTGTGCAGAATATCCAGGTTGAGACCAACGACACAATTGCCACGGTAAACAAAACCATTGAGCAGGTGGTCAATGAGTCCGAGTTGGCGCATAACGCGGGAGAAAGGATGCGTGAAACGCACGAGTCTACCGCGCGGTTGGTAAGACTGGTGGCCACAATCGCAACCAGCTCCGCCGAACAGACCAAAATAGCTTCAGTACTGCGCGGGGCGGCTGACGAAATTGCGCAGTTCACGGAAAAGACATCCGAGCAACTGGTCGCGCAGAATCAAAGCGCCGCAAGCCTTGTATCTGCTTCCCGGAAGCTGGTCGATGCGATTTCGGTATTTAAACTTCCCCAATTGGATAAGCCCGCGGAATCGGGGGGTGGTGCGGATAGTGATGATACGGAACTTTATGACCCGCTGAATCTATAAGCCAGAAGAGAGCGTGATTCCAAACCATTATGTCTATTGAAGCGCTCAAGCCTTTTTTCTCAGAGATGCGCAACGAGCTTGCGCAAACCGCCCCTGATCTTGAGAGGTGGGTAGGCACTATTGCGACGTCTGCCGGCGATGATCCTTTGCTGATGGAGGCGCTGGAAAACTATGCCGCACAGTTGGAGCGCATAGGTCAAACTGCAGAAATGATAGGCATGCCGGGCTTGAGCGCCTGGTGTAATTCACTTAACACAATCCTGCCCAACATTGCATTTATGGAGGGTGATGAGCGTGTGCTGGCCTGTCAGGAATTGTCCCTATGGCCGACCCTGGTAGATAAATATTTACAGGAGCCGGCCAATTTTGACGTGTCAATGGGGTTGGCGGAATACTTGTCAGCACCTTGTTTTGCCCAGCCCTTTGACGAAGCTGCAAGCTTTAGTCTAGTGGAGTTGTTGTCTACACCTCCTGTTGTGCCGGAAGAGCTGATGTCGCAGCTCTCGGAAGCGGGTGAACCTGTCAGCGTGACGATAGACGACATTTCATTGGCTGTTCCCGACAATGCGGATCGTGATGTTTATCATGCCTTTATTGATGAGGCGCCTCACAACGTCGAACAATTTTCGGAGTTGACCTCTAAAATCGCTGCCGGCAAGGCGGATGTGGAGGATATGCGCAATGCCAAGCGTATCGCTCATTCATTCAAGGGTTCTGCGAATATAGTCGGGATTAGAGGCATCGCTACTTTGGGCCACCACACCGAAGATGTGCTCGAATATTTCGAAAAGAACCCGGTAAAACCGCCGCGTGCGCTTGGCAAGTCGCTGGTTACCGCAAGCGATTGCCTTGCGCAGATGGTCGGATACCTGCGGGGTGATGAGAGTGCCCCGGATAATGCGTTCGAAGTGCTTTCGGAAATCGTGGCATGGGCGAACAAGGTCAAGTCCGGTGAAATTGCGCATATGGCAGATGATGCCGGTGTGGAGGTGACTTCCGTCCCGGACGGCACTGCTCGAACGGGTGCATCGGCACCACCTGCCGCCGAAAGCGAACCGCAGGCAACGCTTCGTGTCCCGGTAAGCACGGTCGATGAAATATTTCGGCTGGTTGGAGAGATGACTGCCAAAATATCCCGGTTTGAGTCGTTGATGACTCATGTGAATGCACGTACAAAAACGTTGCTTGAACACAATGTCATGGTTCAGCATCGAGTGGCGGATATCGAAAAGCTGGTAATGATTCGTGGCATGTCCTTGACGCAGGCCGATGCCGCTACGGACGATTCTTTCGATCCGTTGGAGATGGATCGATATACCGAATTACATAGCGCTACGCGGGCACTTGTTGAGGCTGCGGCAGATACAAGAGAAATGACGGACAGTCTTGAAGATGGCGTTATGCAATTGCGGAGTGAGATATCGCAACAAAATAATATCAACAAAGAGCTGCAGTATCAGGTTGTGTCGACTCGTCTGGCACCGGTCAATGTCTTAAGCTCACGACTGATTCGAAATGTGCGGCAAACCTGCCAGCAAACGGGTAAACAGGCTGAATTGATTATTACCGGCGGCGAGATAGAGGTGGATGGGGATGTGTTGAACAAGTTGGCCGATCCCTTGCTTCATTTGCTAAGAAATGCTGTCGACCACGGGATAGAAATTCCTGACGACCGGGTCGGTGCGGGCAAGCCGGTTGAAGGATCAATTAATCTGGGGTTCTCGAGGCAGGGGTCCGGCATAGTCGTCACTATTCGGGATGACGGCAAAGGGCTGGACTATGAGCGCATTCGAGCCAAGGCGATCAATCAAAATCTCATAAACGCGGACCAGCAATTGTCTCGTCAAGAACTGGCGCGACTGGTATTGCTGCCTGGCTTTTCAACAAAGGAACAAGTCAGTGAGATATCAGGGCGCGGGGTGGGAATGGATGTGGTCGCTTCACGTCTCGCGAATATCAAGGGAACGGTTGAACTCAGCTCGGAACCTGGTCATGGATGCGAAATAATTTTGAGATTCCAAGCGTCACTCGTTACACAACATACCTTGCTTGCGGAAGCAGGTCAGCAATTGTTTGCGATTCCCATTCACTATATAAAGGAAGCTTTCCCGGGCGGCTTGGGGCAGGTTAGCCAGATGCAAGCTTCAGCTGAGGCCTATGAGCACGGAAATGACGGCTGGGTCTTTACCATGCGTGATGAAAGTTATCCTTTACGTGATTTGACACCGTTGACGTGGTTCCCGGCAGCGTCGCCAAATAGCGAACGCTATGCAAAAATGCCCAAAATTCTGATTCATACCATGGGCAAAATAACAGCCGTACTGGTGGATCGCCTGGTAGATAGCCGAAGCGTGATGGTGAAAAGCATGGGGAAATATCTGCCACATGTTCACGGAATTTCCGGCGTTACCCTGATGGGAGATGGTTCAGTTGTACCCCTGCTAAATGTACCCGAATTATTGGCCGACCCCATAGCGGTAACAGCCGCTGTCGCCGATCTTGCGGCTGCAGCACGCAGAAAGGCGCGCCGTGTGCTTGTTGTTGACGATTCGCTGTCCGTACGCAAGGGGCTGATGCAGTTGCTTCAGGATGCGGCTTATGAAGTGAAAGGTGCGGGAGATGGCATGGAGGCGATCCGGGTGATTGATGCATTTGAACCCCACCTGATATGCACTGATATGGAAATGCCGAATATGAATGGGCTGGAATTGACGCAGCATCTTCGCTTGAAAGATTCCACGAAAGGCTTACCGGTCATCATGATTACTTCACGTTCGACAGGCAAGCACCGTGAGCAGGCAATGAATTCCGGAGTGAACGTCTATTTGACGAAACCTTATACTGATTCGGATTTACTCCAGCATGTTCATGGTCTTTTACAGGCTAGCTCACAGCAAGAAAAGTCAGTGGTCGTTTAATTTGATATTGTGTGCTGGGGCGGCAGCTAACGCCGGCATTGTGGTTTTGCGCTTATCTCGGTAGTATTTGCTCGTGATAAGAAAGGCGGGGTATTTTAAATCATTCCGCCATAACTTTCGAAAAGGCATATCGGCGTACTTAGGGACATCAGATTATGAAAGATTATTCTCGCCTTGCTATGGTTGGTGTAACGATTAGCAGCATTTTGTTAAGCGGAGATGCGTTGCTGTTTTATTTCAATTCAACCTTCCTTTTCGCTGATGTCCTGCTATTTTTGTCTTTATTGGCTTGTCTTGGCTATCTGTTTAAAAGCCTGGGTCAAAAAGACGATGGTGAGCATTTTATAAACCAAAGCAGCTCTTTCCATGTTCAACTGGGCCACGAGATTGCGGAGCAGCTAAGCTCGGCTCATACCGAGTTGGGAAACACACAAGCCATTTTGAGTGATGCGATAGGCAAGCTGGTCAGCAATTTCATCCTGATTTCTGACGGAGTGCGCGACTTGGCGTCGCGCACCAATGAATTCAGCAAACAAATCCATGAGGTCGTGGGTAAAGTTAACAACTCCCTGAATGTTGCCGAACGCTCGGTCAGTGAACTTGCTTCAGATGAACGGGAAGCAATCATGGCATCCAGCCAGCAAGTACGTTCTATTACATCCGAGCTTTCGGACTTTAATGACGCGGTCGCCAATAATGCGGTCGAGTTAAACCTCATCAGCGGCAATGTTGAGCAGAATGTACTGGTGGTGATATCCACATTGCAGTTTCAGGATATGAGTTCGCAGTTGATCGAGCATGCCAGATTGCGTATGACTGCCTTGCAGGAGGTGGCCAACGAAATGGGGAAAGGTGCGGGCAGCCCAGACCGCAAGCAATATCTCGAACAGATCGCAGCCTACAACCGATTATTGGACAAACACGTGGTGTCACTGGATAAGCAAAAATCGAATCCCGTCAAACAAAAGGATTTTGGGACAGGGGATGTAGAGTTGTTCTAACCCGTTGTTGTAAAGAGGCCGATTGCATTTCAGGGTAATTAATGCAGTCTGGAGATACACAGGACAATTGCCCATAACCACTCTTAATGAACTGATCAGAAAAAATGGCAAAAACAATTTTAGCTATTGACGATTCCACCTCCATCAGGCAGATGGTGGCATTCACCCTCAAGTCTGCAGGGTACAGCGTTATCGAGGCGGCAGATGGTCAGGAGGGATTGATTAAAGCAACGGCAAATGCCAGCGCCATCAATCTGGTTCTGACTGACCAGAATATGCCGGTTATGGATGGCTTGACCCTGATAAAGACCTTGCGTGGAATGCCGCAGTTCTCATCTGTGCCAATACTCATGTTGACAACCGAGTCCAGCGATATCATGAAGTCTCAGGGAAAGGCGGCGGGAGCAACCGGCTGGCTGGTCAAGCCCTTTGATCCACACAAGCTGCTGGAGGTTGTTAAAAAAGTGATAGGCTGAAGCGGGAAAATACAGCCTTTCAGTTTTCAGACGACCACAATTATCTACCCCACAACCCCAGGGAAAAGCCGATGTCCATCGACATGAGCCAGTTCTATCAGGTTTTTTATGAGGAGTCAGCCGAACATCTGGCCAGCATGGAAAGCTTGCTGCTTGCGATAGACATCAATTCCCCCGATCACGATCAATTGAACGCGATATTTCGTGCTGCGCATTCAATTAAGGGCGGCAGTGGTACTTTTGGTTTTACCGACATCGCTGATGTAACTCATGTCCTTGAAACGTTGCTTGACCGTATTCGTAAAAATGAGATCGCTATTACCCATGAGATGGTCGATGCATTTCTGATAGCGGGAGATGTGCTGCAAGGATTGCTGCGGGCGCATCAAAATGGCACCGAGACGGATGCGGCTCCATCGATTGAAATTTGCACCAAATTGGAAAAGTTGTCCCAAGGCGGGATTACTGGAGAGAAGAAAACCAATAGCAATAAGCAGCATGCCGCTCCAAAAGAAGATGCTCAGCATTCCGGGAAAAACGAATTCTTGATCAAATTCGCCAAATCACGTTCCGCTTTCCCGAAGAAATCACACCTCAATAACCTGCTGGGAGAAATTGAAAACATCGGGGTTATTCGAAACAAGAAAATAAAATCTGACGAGGTGACACTTAGACTTTTCACCTCTTCTTCAGAAGCAAACTTGCGCGAGATATTCTCCTTTTTTTTGAAACCCAAACAGCTCACTATCGACACAATAGAAAGCTCAGAATCCGGTGAGGGGGGAACGGAAGATGCCGGCTATGGTTTCTTTGCACCTCTTCCACAGGATGAAGTTTCAGGCGAGCGTCACGTTGAAGACATTTCATCACAAGATGGCTACGGTTTTTTTGTCGATACGGAAACAGTACGTTCGTCTATAGATGATCAGCAAGGCTACGGATTTTTCAAACAGCCCAGTGACATCAAGTCCAGTATGGAAAATGCGCAGGGATTCGGATTTTTTTCTGATAGTGTCGAGAATTCACCAGCTGAGTTGGTATCGAATGCTGCCCCGGTAGAAGAGTTCATTCCCCAGCGCCGCGCATCGGATAGTGAAATTCCCCATCGCCGCGCTACAGACAAGGGAGTATCGGGTAACGGAGCGGAAACCTCGATCCGGGTTAGCGTGGGCAAGGTTGATAAAATGATCAATCTCGTCGGGGAATTGGTCATTACCCAGGCAATGCTGACTGAAACCGTTTCAAGCATGGACCCGGTTCTTTATGAACGGCTACTTAGCGGTTTGAGCCAACTGGAACGCAACACCCGGGATTTGCAGGATTCTGTAATGTCGGTACGAATGATGCCTATCAACCTGGTGTTCAGCCGTTTCCAACGTGTTGTGCGAGATAGTGCAGTCAAACTTAACAAAAAAGTACACCTTAAGATCATCGGTGAGGGTACAGAGCTTGATAAAGGCCTGATAGAAAAAATCAGTGATCCGCTGACGCATCTGGTGCGCAATGGCTTGGATCATGGCATCGAATCCCCTGAGGATCGTATCGCAAATGGAAAGGATCCACAGGGGACGCTTATTCTTAGCGCGGCGCATCAGGGTGGCGGCATCCTCATCGAAGTGTCGGATGACGGCGCGGGACTGGATCGGGAGAGGATACTTTCCAAGGCCAGGGAAAAAGGAATGTCAGTCAGTGAGGGTATGAGTGATAGCGAAGTCTGGCAATTGATATATGCTCCTGGCTTCTCAACAGCTATAGCCATTACCGATGTATCCGGGCGCGGAGTCGGCATGGATGTTGTCAAAAAGAATATTGAGAGCATCGGGGGGCGGGTAGAAGTCACCTCAAAAAAAGGTTTGGGCACCACTGTTTCGATCAGATTGCCACTTACATTGGCTATTCTGGATGGTTTGTCGATTTCAGTTGGAGGCCAGATTTACATCATTCCTCTCAGTTTTATCGTGGAATCCTTGCAACCCAAAGAGGGCGATATCAACGGAATCAGTGGACAACAAGGGCAAGTGGTAATGGTGCGGGGAGAATACCTTCCGCTGATCAAACTTTACCAAGTGTTCAATATCCCAACCAGGATTACCGACCCTGAAGAAGGAATTCTGGTTCTCTTGGAAGCAGAGGGTAAAAAAGTGGCTCTTTTCGTAGATGAATTGGTCGGGCAGCATCAAGTCGTGATCAAGAGTCTGGAAACAAACTATCGCAAGGTGCCAGGTATATCTGGCGCAACTATCATGGGTGATGGGCGTGTTGCCATGATCATGGATGTGGGTGCGCTGGTGAAAATGGCGTAGAGCCCCTTGGAGTAGAGATTTTCTCCAGGGGGAAACGTCAACAGTTGATATGCCAAGGATGATTGGCGCGACTATCAGATCACGCGAGACAGCAGCTGCTATGTTTTAGCCCCACTATAACTGTGAATTCCCGGGACTGAAGGATGCAGCGGAAATCAAGTATGGGCGTAACCGCTTACACTTTACCGATCCTTACGTGGTGTAGTTCCGGTAAACAGCAATATTGGCGGTGGGACTCAATAATGTGTGATCTGCCATGCTGGTGGGTATGAGACGAATCATGTGGGGGGAACAATGCAGGAACATCAAAACATGGAATCGACCGAAGAAAATCGAGAATTACTGACATTTACGCTGGGAAACGAAGAGTATGGTATCGACATACTCAAAGTACAGGAAATCCGAGGTTATGACGCAGTCACTTCTATCGCTAACGCACCTGAATTTATCAAGGGGGTAATCAACCTGCGCGGCATCATCGTTCCCATTGTGGATATGCGCATCAAATTCAACCTCGGCAAGGTAGATTATGACGATACAACAGTCGTCGTCATCCTTAATGTTGTCAATCGTGTGGTGGGTATGGTCGTTGACGGGGTTTCCGATGTCATCTCACTAAAAGCCACAGAAATAAAGCCCGCACCAGAGTTTGGATCGGGTCTGGATACCAAGTATCTACAGGGTCTGGGTACTGTAGGTACACGAATGATCATCCTGGTGGATATCGAGAAGTTGGTAAGTAGCCGCGACATGGAGTTGATAGACGCAGAAGAAAAAGTCGGTTGAACTAGCGATTCATCAAACGGCAGAGTATTGGGCAGAAGTGACTTGACCAATCTTTCTGGGCTCTCTTGGGGAGAGCTCTATAGGCAAGCAACCTGCTTAATAAGCATGTGCGAAGTTGCATATGGCACGCGTGAATAAATTGAGAGACACCTCGTGTATTTCGCAAGAACCCAACAAACAGGATGATATGAACTCCAGAAGCACAATATTAAAATCTGTCGGTGGGAATGATCGGGAGTTCGAGTTTACTCATGATAATTTCGAGCGGATACGGCGATTGATCTACGAACATGCGGGTATTTCACTTAGCCCGCACAAGCAGCATATGGTTTATAGCCGGCTGGCACGACGCTTAAGAGCCAACAGACTGGATAACTTCAAGGAATATCTGGCTTTGCTTGAGAGTAACAATGAGGTGGAGTGGGAGGCATTCGTCAACTCACTTACTACCAACCTGACTTCATTTTTTCGCGAGTCCCATCATTTCCCTTTGCTTGCCGAGCATGTGTCAAAACAGAAAGGAAAACACCCTGTCTCACTATGGTGTTCGGCAGCTTCGACTGGTGAAGAACCGTACTCAATGGCTATGACAATGGTGGACACTTTTGGCAGCTTCACACCGCCGGTATCCATTGTGGCGACGGATGTCGACACCAGCGTACTCGCTCACGCTGAAAAAGGAATATATCCGATTGAAAGGGTCGAGAAGCTTTCCGAATCCATGCTAAAGCGTTTTTTTCTGAGGGGCACCGGCGTAAAATCGGGCTTTGTCAGGGTGAGGCCGGAACTGCGCGCTATGGTCAGCTTCAGGCCCTTGAATCTGCTTGCCGCTGAATGGCCGATACGAGGGCCGCTGGATGCGATATTCTGCCGCAACGTGATGATATATTTCGACAAGGGGACGCAGCTCAAGTTGTTGCAGAGATTTTCACCTTTGCTACGGCCAGACGGGTTGTTGTTCGCGGGGCACTCGGAAAGTTTTCATAATGCAACACATCTGTTCAAATTGCGCGGCAAGACCGTATATGAGCCAATGGCGTCAAATTCAAATGCATACAAATAATATATCCGCTTCAATTGGGAAATCCGAAAGGAAGCGTCATGGCTGAGCACGGCTTTGAGGAAGTCCTGTCGCCGCACTTGTATTTTGATCGCGAGCATAAATCGGAAGCGGCCAAGATCTTACCCGGTGAATATTATGCAACCGGCCGAAACATGGTGCTTGTTACGGTACTGGGATCGTGCGTGTGCGCCTGTATACGTGATCGAACCAGCAAGATAGGCGGAATGAACCATTTCATGTTGCCTGATAGCGGGCAGGACAAGAATAATCCAATGGGAGAATCAGCCCGCTACGGTGTTTACGCCATGGAAATTTTGATCAACCAACTGCTCAAGATGGGTGCAAAGCGTAGCAACCTGGAGGCAAAGGTATTTGGGGGCGGTTCGGTGTTGCGTGGTTTTACTATCAATAATGTGGGTGAGCGCAATGCCGATTTTGTTTTGCAATTTCTCAAAACGGAAAAAATCCCGGTATTAGCCCAGGATTTGCTCGATATATTTCCGCGCAAAGTTTATTACTTTCCAGCCACCGGGTTGGTGAGGGTAAAGAAATTGAGGCAAGTGCACAACGACACGATTATTACTCGAGAGGCCGAATACAATTCCCGGCTGCACTATTCGAAACTCGAGGGCGATGTGGAGCTGTTTGGCTGATGCATTTCTTAAAATGTTAGCCAGGTTAACTTTTCAATGAGCGCATATGGCAAATCGAAAACTTAAGGAAGGTCTGAATAAGTAGCAGAAAATGAGAACGACACCCACACATTTTGCTTTGGATATTCGAAATAACCATAAACGGCCCTGGCAAGGGCCATTTCGTCGGCCATACCGGTCGATTTCCCGTTCATCAGACGC
>JBGSMU010000002.1:0-2304 GCA_041739955.1 Gallionella sp.
ACGAGAGGGGAAGATTGTTGTGCTGATTAATGTATGGTCAGTTCGGAATCTGATATTCGAGGCACGGTAAAACTTGGAATTTGACCATCTACAAAATACCAGGAACAGTCCGTAAGTAGAATCGCTTCGACCGTCCATATCTCGGCCAAAGCGGTCGGTCGCGTTGCCTCGAACACAATTGACCATGAGTGACCGCTTTTGAGTGTGGTCAGCTAATTTGATGGCCCGATACTCACATTTGCTGATGGTTGATACAGCAAGGAATTTCAAGCAAAACGGCGTCAGTTTTTTAATGACGCCGTTTTTTATTAAGTGATGCTGACGATCAGAACGGAGGGTCGCTGATATTCACGTAGGGTTTGTCCAGAATGATATTGTGGCGGGAACGATCTTCGTAATAGCGACGGATTTGGTTGCTGTAACGATTTTCGAAGTTAGTCGTGAACGCCTGCAGGAAGTCGAGTATTTCGACAACAGCCTCGTCAGAAAGCTGTGGCAGTGGGATGCATTGAAAGCAAGGATCGGAGCACATAGATTTCCTCTGTAAATGATCAACGGCCTGTAGCAACGCGGCGCTGTACTGGTTGGCTGGGTTGTGCGAACACATCCAGATAGAGTTTTTCGTCGAGCACGGCCAAATCTCTTTGCGCTGCCGCAGCGAGCAATTCAGCGGCCAGCGTGGTCAGGATGCGGTAATTGCCGGCGGCGTGATCGCACAAGGTATGTCGTAATTGCGGAGTCATCAGGCTGGCATTGCCAGCGCCGCTCATCAGATGATCAAGACAGGCCAGTAGATCATCGCGGCTGGCAAACTCGGTGGCAAGCCGGGTTCGAATGCGGCTACCCAGCGGTACCAGTTCCTCGCGGCGCAACTTTTCAATCAGCCTGGCATCGCCTGCCATGACGATGCACAACAAGGGCTGTGAATCGAAACGGGCGCTGGCTAACAGGCGTAGCTCAGACAGTACTTGCGGCGTCATTTCCTGCGCCTCATCGATGAGCAGAACCGGTCTGCAACGACTGGATTCCAGATGACTGAACCAGCGCTCGCGCAATGCCTTAAATCCGCCCCAGCGATTGGAGGGGCGCAGCGGCACTGCGAAGATGTCGCCCAGTTCACGATAGAAATCGGCCAAGTTGCTTTGTGGGTGATTGATCGCGCCAACGGTCACATCAGGCAGCTTCTTAAGCCGTTCAGCCAGCAGCCGCAACACGATGCTTTTGCCACTACCTGGATCACCGTGAATCATGGCGAAGCCGCCTTCGCGAATCTGCGCATGCTCAATGCGCCAACAGAAGTTCTCTATTTTGGGCGGTACGTAGATTGCCTCAACCGGCAGCTCCGGCGAGAAGGGATTCCACTTGAGTCCATACAGGGCGAGTAATTTCTGGTTCATGCTATTTCCTTCTCAGTGCTAGGCAGATAAGCGGGCGGCACGCCGGTGGCAGCGTAGTCGGCCAGTAACTCGGTCATCAACGCAGGCAGGCCCGACGGCGGTAGTGGCGACAGGTCAGTATTCGCCGGAGACAAGCGTCGGCGCTGGCCGTTGGCATTGGCGGATTTATTCAGCGGCTTTACCGGACACAGGATGGCGCCTGTGCGCGGATCAACCAGATCGACCCGGGTCAGATCCCAGCGGGCGTACTGCAAATTCACCCTTTCAAGGTGACGGTAACGCGAGGGGATTTCGAAGCGCGCCCCTTCGAGACTCGCCGTGCCATCAGAACGGCGCTGTTTACGCGCCACCTCAATACGGAACGCAGCCGACAGCACCGCCGTTGCGGGACAGTCGCGCCGCACCGAGGGACCTGCGAGGTAGTGCGCTAACGGCGTGGCGTTGATTTCTGTGTGACGTGTTCGGTGATATTCCTGTTCCGTCCAGGCTTGCGTGGCCAGATTGAGCGCATCCAGCGTCAGGGATTGTTCGCCTTCGAGCAACGCCATCAAGCGTCCTTCGATGCGACCCCAGAAGGATTCCTGCTTGGCATTTTGATAAGGCGAATAAGGGAGGGTGGTCTGGTGCAACACCCCCAACTTCGCCAACCCGGTGGTGGTCTCCGTAGCCAGCATCGCCGCACCATTATCTGTCATCAGGGCTCGTGGCAAACCGCGCTTCATGAAGGCTTGCGACAGACCGTGGATCAGACTCTCGGCGGTTTCATCGAGTGAGCTTCCCTCGGTTTTTCGTCTTCCAAGAAGTGGCGTTCATGCTACCAGCTTTTCTTTCTGCTGAGCAATAAGCCAGTCTTCCAGAAACTTCATTGGTGACTTGTAGCCCAGTGTCGAGTGTTGCCGTTTCCGGT
>JBGSMU010000019.1:0-7022 GCA_041739955.1 Gallionella sp.
CGAGATGGAGGCGTCGTTGCCGATACTGGGTATGGATGGCACGATGAAAAAACGCTTCAAGGATCAGGAGATTGCGGGATATGCGCATATCAAGACCGGGATGCTGGAAGGGGTGAAATCCATCGCTGGTTATGTGCATGCCATTGATGGAGGGAAATGGATAGTGGTTTTCGTTATCAATCACGCTAACGCATCTGGTGGACAAGCAGCACAGGATGCTCTGATAGAATGGTCGCAGAAATTGGGTGCCGAACCGGTATGAATTCTGGACGTTTTTTATGACTCCTTGGGATGCTCCGGGTATGTGAGGACTATGAATTATTGGGAGCCTAGTGTTTGCTTGAAAGCTTCAGCATTTGATACACTGAAGAAATATTGAGCACCAACTAACTTGGCAGTGATAGTTGATTGTTCGGATTGTTTTGATAGTTTAGGGGGTGGAAGAGATGGCAATACGAA
The DNA here is from genome assembly GCA_041739955.1 of Gallionella sp. Lineage (GTDB taxonomy): Bacteria > Pseudomonadota > Gammaproteobacteria > Burkholderiales > Gallionellaceae > Gallionella. The sequence continues at coordinate 460 of JBGSMU010000019.1, forward strand.
TGAAAATTTATTGGTTCTACTTCGTATTTTGCAGCCTGCTGTCGTCAACTGTACTGGCCGACCCTTTGGTCGTTAATCCTTTGAAGGAAGATGAGAAGATTGATCCTGTAGAGGCATTTGAACGTGCCGAGAAGGCTATGGAGAGAGCGGATATTAATGATGCCTTATTTTTATTGAGGGCTTCAGCTTATCAGAACTACACACCTGCCCAGGTTCGTCTGGGTGAATATTTCGACTACGCAGAGTTTAACGAAGATGCTGTCGGATGGTTTTTGATGTCAGCGTTTCAGGGCAATGTCGAGGGGGCGTTTGGTCTGGCGAAAATGTATGCGAATGGCGAGGGCATCGAAAAAAGTGATGAGAAGGCATTCTTCTGGTTCCGGTTCGCGGCCGAAAGGAATCATCTTAATTCAGTAAGAGTGGTAGAGCGCGCTTACAAACATGGTCTTCTGGGGCAGAAAATCGATCCTGTTCAAGCAAAGCTGTGGGAGGACAAGATACCCCGATTGACAGCTATCCAGAAAAAGGAAGACCAGCTTAAATTGGAGTTGGAGAAAAAGAAGATAGAAGAAGGTAAAGCAAAGAGAAAAGCCGCGCAGGAGGAGGCTGATAGAAAGCTTCTGGAATTGAAGGCGCTCGAGGAAGCGCAAAGCAAGAAGCCTTCGGATAGCGCACCAAAATAATGTGCTCACGCTAGGAGTTAAGTCATCATGAAAATGAGGTTAAGTTATTTGGGTGGATTATTAGCAAAGGGTTTATGGGTTATAAGCGCCATAGTTTCGGTTTTTTTATCATTTTCAGGCCTGACATATGCTGCAGACCCTGAAAAAGGAGAGCAGCTTTATTCCATGAACTGTGCTTCGTGTCATGGAGTTACTGGCGAGGGCGTTATGTTTGGAGCTCCCAATTTTGATCAGGGAGAAGGACTTTTTCAGGCGGATTCTGCATTATTGAACTCCGTCAAAAATGGAAAGAACGCCATGCCTGCCTATCAAGGTATTTTAAGTGATATGGAAATACTGGATGTGATTGCTTACTTGCACACCCTCTATTGATTGACATTAATCTCGCCCATAAAACTCTTCAAGTAATTCTAATATACATACTTAAAATCAGATATATGAATTCCACTACTATTGGACTTTTCATCCTTTTATTTCTATCTGGCTTCGAGGTTTTGGCTGCAGAGCCGCAACCCTTGGATTCGTTGCCGCGTGTAATTGAGTCTTTCGAGGTTGGTGGGAGCGTTGTTGTGCGGGCCTTGACAATTGAGACTGAAAAAAACTCTCTTTGGGTTGGCACTTCCACGGGTGTTCTGGAGGTGGATCTTGGGAGCAATCAGGTTCGAAATACTTTCAATCGTGACAGCGGTCTTGCAAACGAATATGTATTTGCAATAGGCATTGATAAAGAGGGTTACAAGTGGTTTGGCACAAATGCGGGAGGCGCTTCCCGTTACCGTGACGGAAAGTGGAAGACTTATTTCCCTATGCACGGTCTGGCAGACTATTGGATATATTGCTTTGCAAATCAAAAGAACGGTGATTTGTGGATAGGAACTTGGGCTGGTGCCAATCATGTCGATTTGCACACGATGAAATTTACCACTTATGTGAAGGAGTTGATCAACGAGTGGGTCTATGGCCTCGCAGTTGATAAGAAAGACCGAGTGTGGTTCGGTACAGAAGGTGGCGTATCGATGTATGACGGCAAGGTTTGGCGTTCCTGGAACCAAAAAGACGGAATGGGTGCTCCCAATCCCAACAAGCTCGCTGCGAGCACTAATACCGGCTTGGGGACTCGATCTCGCCATGACTTGGGAGTGATGTCTGCTGATGGCACCTTTAGTTACAACAACAACTACGTATTTTCAATTCTGGTTGCACGAGATCAAACTATTTGGGCCGGGACTTGGGGGGGCGGAGTGGCGCGGTTTGACGGGAAGCGCTGGAAAAACTACACAAGTAAAGATGGATTGGCCGGCAACATTGTTTATAGTATTGCGCAAGAACCTAATGGTGTGCTCTGGTTCGGCACAAACGGCGGAGTCAGTCGGTTTGACGGGAAAAACTGGAAAAATTACACCAGTCAGTCTGGCTTATTGGAAAACAGTGTCTATGCGATTGCAGTTGCCCCCAGTGGAGATGTTTGGGTTGGAACTCGACGGGGTGTGACCCGCATTGGTCGAGATAGGTAACATTTTTTATAGATACATAAAGCGTTATCAAGTAATAAAAATATTTAGGAGAAAATTGTATGCAGCTGAATATTAAGTCGGTAGGCGCGATTGTGGTAATTACGGCGGGTGTAATAGCAGGTTATTACGCGATGACCTCAAAAGAAGAGGCCTCGCCAAAGATGGATGAAAATACTCAGCAACCAAGCGCATCGCTTCCGCCTGGACATCCTGCCGTGACACGGGGAGATGGGTCCGAAGGTAGTCTGGCAGTTCAAATTCCTGAGGTTAATCAGGCTCGAGCAGGCAAAGCAACGGAACCTTCTGATGCAAAGTTTACGCATTTCCGCGTCGGCGATCGCAATGTCAAATCCATTTTTGTTGATGGAAAAGTCCTTTGGGTTGGTACATCGGGTGGTGTGATTCGTTATGACACTAGTACAGACGATTACCGATTGTTTGATGTGACGAGCGGTTTGCTTTCCAATGGCGTTTTCAGCATAGGAAAATTGGAAGGTCGAATAGCATTGGGTACATACGGCGGCGGTTTGTCCCTGTTTGACCAGTCCAATAGCAAATGGGAAAACTTTAACGTCCCGAACGGGTTGGGTGATGCGTTTGTTTATAAAACTCTGGAGGCATCAAACGGAGATATCTGGATAGCTACGTGGTCAGGGGTAAATCTTGTTAAAGGAGGAAAACTTAGAGACCGCTCCCAGTGGGAGACATTTACGGTCGAAAACACTAAAGGCGGCCTGATAAATGACTGGGTTTATAGCCTTGAAGAAGGGAAAAATGGCGAGATATGGCTGGCCACAGAGGGTGGGCTGGTTCGATTCAAGGATGGGAAATGGCAGAACTGGAATCACGACAAGGGCGTAGGCGCCTCATTTGATACGATCAAAAACGACCCTCGTTTTGGGAAAGATCCTGCCACGCTTTCGGAACATCATGCCCGTCAGGCAAAAGAAATGGGCCTTGAAGGGGTCAGTGGTGGTGGAGCATACAATCCGAACTATATAGTGGCGTTACAAGTCGGCAAAAATGGAGAAGTTTGGTGCGGTACCTGGGGTGGAGGACTGGCACGCTTTGATGGAAAAAAGTGGCACAACTTTACTATGGCAGACGGCTTGCCAGGAAACCTAATTTTCTCTTTGTATCAGGATCCAGTCGGAGATCTGTGGATTGGAACAAATATGGGTTTGGCACGTTATGACGGTAAGAAATTTACAGTCATGACAACCGAAGATGGCCTGTTTTCCAATACCATTTTTTCTATGGCGACTGGACCGGATGGAAGCAGATGGATCGGGCATTTCGGTGGCGTAACTCATCTTTTAAAATGAATGGTATGGATTGTTTAGCGCCAATAAATGTGCTCAGGTTTGTTGCGTTGTGATGTTTGTGGGCTTACCTTGGGCAAGTAACATATTCAGCTTAAATCAATAAAGTCAGGGAAGTAAACTTGTCATGATAGACGGGGATTCAACGGGTTTGTTTGTTGAATGTTCCCCATGCTTCCATTCGTAGATGCAACATAATTTATAGACTGATAGCCAGCGCATATTGCGCGTTGATTTTGCGAATTGTGCTTGTTGAATTACCGACTATCGGGTTTGGGGAAAATCCTTTTGTATAGTCGGTAATATTCATTCTTTTTACCCTTTCGACTGCCCTCCCAGATTTGCTTCCAGTGAGTTTTATCCAATTGCGGGGAGGATAATATACTCCCTTGGATTAGCCGCAAGTCGCACCTGCTGGTGGTGTCAATTCGTGTAATGAGATTGCCGAAATAGTGCAGCATTGCACGTTGCCCATTTTCAAGATTTTCACGGGCGATGCATATGTAGTTTTCTGGCATTGAATGTTTCATGGAATCGACCATGCTGCGGTAACTTTTCCCACTGTCCAGCCAGGGTAGCCAAAGAGTCATTGCAAGCACCCAGATCAATGTAACGCCAGAGGCCCAATTTAGTGTTGCGCGCCTTACAGAGCGCCCAATCCGCCAGACCATTATGATCCATAAAATGGAGGCGATAATAGCGATAGTAAATGCGGTAGTGTGCAATTCAGCCACGAAATCAGGCTGGGAATTCTTGAACCATTTGGTGACTAAAGTCCGATTATCGAGCAGCAATCCCGTCCACCCGGACCACATCAAAATGGCAAGCAGGGCAAAAGTCATCAATCCGAACCAGTCCAGTGCGTTTGCGGCGCCGCGTTTAAGCATTGACAGCGAAGCCGTGGCTAGCAGGCTGATTGGCAATAACATGGGCAAGGCGAATACTTCTTCGACAGTAGCAGAGAAGCTGAGAGAAACAAACATCACCAAAAAGGTGATCAGGGGTAATTGCAAATCGTCGCGTTGCGGCAACCGCCTGCGCGATTTCCAGATTACCCATGCCGCCAAAGGGATTGCGGGCCAAGCCATCCACGGTAAATTTTGCAGATAGAAGAATGCATCTTCGTTTGGCCCGTGCTTTACAAAATTGATCCAATTGCCGATATTGTGGGTCCATAACCAATCACTAAAGAGTTGCGGAGAGTGATTGAAGAGTAATGAAGGCCAGATGATCAGCCACGGCAAGGCAACTAATATTGAGATGATCAATCCATGTAGATAGTTTTGTGTGCGCCAGTTGTGATACATCAGTGGAAGCGCAGTTGCGGTCAGTACAAAAAAAACCGGTGAGAAGAACCCTTTCGACATAAAGCCAATACCGAGGCCAGTGCCTATCAATATCCCGGCATGAAGGGCTCGCTCCCGGATTTTTGCAAATCCATACAGCATCATCGCGAAACCTGTCATTAGCGCAAGATCGGTAATGATCTGGTGGGCACGGACTAGCAAACCGAGGCAGCCAATTAGAATAATTACTGCGGCCCAGCCGCGATTTTCACCATACAACTTGCGTCCCGCCAACCCGATGAACAGCATGGTCAATGCAGTATAAAATCCACTCGCAAGACGCGCGCCATCATGCAAAGGTAGCAATGGGGAAAATAGTTTGGCGAACAGCGCTGCGGTCCAATAATACAGTGGAGGCTTGTCCATGAAGGGCTCGCCTGCGATTGCTGGAACTATCCAATCGCCACTTTGCAACATCGAATACACGATGCCGAAGCTATACGCTTCGTCCGGTTTCCATGGGTCGTGCCCAATCAATCCAGTACCTAGCCATATCAGACACAAAAATCCAAGCAGCAGAGCTTTCGCGGGCGTAATGGGGTTGGGGTCGGTGGGCTTAACAAAGTACATGGGTTATATTATTCCAGCACATGCCGGCAAAGCAAAAAAATTACTTGGGTACTTCATATTGCGCAGTGGAATTGCTGCGTGACTTATGATCGCGGAGGGGAATTTAGTTATTCAAATTCTAAGCAATGTTTCAATTCTGAATAAACAAAAAGGCAGCTGACGCTGCCTTTTTGTTTCGTAGAGCATAAATCCAGTTAGGCAGCTTTGGTGCCGTACTTCTGGCGGAACTTGTCGATGCGACCGGCAGTGTCCACAATTTTCTGAGTGCCGGTGTAGAACGGGTGGCACTCAGAGCAAACTTCAACGTTCAGGGTTGGCTTTGCCATAGACGACTTGGTCTTGAAGCTGTTGCCACAACTGCAGGTGACGGTGATTTCGTGGTAGTTGGGATGGATGTCTGCTTTCATTATTTTTTCCTTGCGAGTAATTTTGTGCGGCTGGTGTACGCACTTGGGTATTGCTTAAGGGCGCGCATTATCCATAAAAATAGCAAGTTACGCAACTTTTTGAGTTGGCGGGGCGTGATTCCTAAATCTCAGCATTTCGACTCCCCCATCGTTAGTTGGGCACGCTGTGTTTGACGTAAGTAATTAACGTTGTATTCAGGGGCGCACTCAAAGTCATCTCGGGATAAGCGAACTAGATAGCAGCCTTAAGATACTTCCGAGACGCAACACTCCTGCTAATCAACTTTAGGTTGCCGAGATAATTCATTCTTTATTAAGCAAATTATTTTACAAATGATTTGTGAGCTAAGCCCTTGTAGCAAAAAGAAAACCTGTGTTTTAGTGCTTGACCGGTTGATTTATATTCAATATAGTGGGCATAAGTGGTAAAAAGTGGGTAAATGTGGGGGTGATGGATGTTCCAAGGGGCGGCACAACTCAATCTGGATAGCAAAGGCAGGTTCGCAATACCGGCGCGCTATCGCGATATCTTGCTCGCGCATTGCGCCGGCAATCTGGTGCTGACTGCCGATGCGGACGGATGTCTGCTGATGTATCCGCAGCCTGAGTGGCAGCCGATATACGACAAGCTGAACAGGCTTTCTTCATTTAATCCCAAAAGTCGCGCCTTGCAGCGTCTTCTTATAGGTTATGCGGAAAATGTCGTGATGGATGGTGCTGG
>JBGSMU010000031.1:0-7444 GCA_041739955.1 Gallionella sp.
ATCTTTGACTCGCTTGATCGCCAACTCCCTGAACTCGGCGGTGTATTCCTGCTTCGGTATTCTCTTCATCTGCTTCCTCCAAAAGTAACGTTAATTTTACGTCGCCCTTGGAAGACTATTTATCGGGGGAAGCTCACAAAATTACTTTCCATTTCGTGACCCGGTTTTAGAGGAGTGTTGTGCCGGACTTTCACTATGTTTATTTCGGATTCGTTCCGTTTGCCGTTTCGACTCAGGTTTCCCTGAATGACGCATAATGTATATTATGTAAAATTATGGATCAAACTAATCTATTGATTATTTAATACTCTTCGTTAAATCACTACTCCCACTCTATTGTGGCTGGTGGCTTACCCGATATGTCGTAAACGACACGATTGATACCGCGAACCTCATTGATAATACGATTTGAAACTTTACCAAGAAGCGCATGCGGTAGTTCTGCCCAGTGCGCAGTCATGAAGTCCTGAGTCTGGACTGCACGCAACGCGACGACCCATTCATAGGTGCGCCCATCGCCCATCACGCCGACACTCTTGACCGGCAAAAAGACTACAAAAGCCTGCGAGGTCTTCTCATACCAGCCTGAGGCATTCAATTCTTCGATGAAGATTGCATCGGCCAAGCGCAAAAGATCCGCATATTCCTTTTTGACCTCGCCAAGTATGCGTACGCCCAATCCGGGTCCCGGGAACGGGTGTCGGTAAACCATGCCCTTGGGTAATCCAAGCACCACGCCGAGCTCACGCACCTCGTCCTTGAACAGCTCACGCAGGGGCTCCAGCAACTGCAGGTGCAGACTCTCAGGAAGACCGCCTACGTTATGGTGGGATTTGATCGCATGAGCCTTCTTGGTCTTGGCGCCGGCAGACTCGATCACATCCGGATAGATCGTTCCCTGGGCCAGCCACTTGGCAAGTGGCAGCTTTTTAGCCTCGCGCTGGAAAACTTCCACAAACTCACGACCAATGATTTTGCGCTTCTGTTCAGGGTCAGAGATACCGGTGAGGTGATGGAGGAATTCTGCACTCGCATCAACATGGATCACTTTCATGTGCAGGTTATCGGCGAAAGTCTCCATAACCTGCTCTGCCTCGTTAAGTCGCAGCAGGCCGTTATCAACAAACACGCAAGTCAGTTGGTCGCCTATGGCACGATGGATGAGTGCCGCCGCTACCGAAGAGTCAACACCACCGGACAAGCCCAGAATAACTTCATCCGTACCTACTTGAGCGCGTATCTTTTCAACGGCCTCCGCAATGTAGTCAGGCATGTTCCAGTCATTCCCGCAGCCGCATATATCATGCACGAACCGACCCAGTAGCGCCTTGCCCTGATAAGTATGGGTGACTTCCGGATGGAATTGAACAGCGTAGAACCTGCGCTCTTCGTCTGCCATGGCGGCGATAGGCGTGGAGTCATTTGAGGCAATGACTGAAAAACCCGGTGGGAGCTGGGTTACCTTGTCTCCATGGCTCATCCATACATCAAGCAGCCCATGACCTTGGCTGTTTGTTTTGTCCTGTATGCCGTCAAAGAGTTTGGAATGGCCTCGCGCACGGATCTCGGCATATCCAAACTCCCGCACCTTCCCGCTTTCGACCTTGCCGCCAAGTTGGGTGGCCATCGTCTGCATCCCGTAACAGATGCCCAGAACTGGTACGCCCAGATCAAATACGATCTGGGGTGCCCTGGGTGTCTCATCTTCATATGCCGAATTCGGTCCGCCGGATAAGATCACCCCTGCCGGTTCGAAGTCGCGAATGAAATCTGCATTAACATCGCAGGAATGCAATTCGCAGTAAACATTTGTTTCCCGGACGCGACGCGCAATCAGCTGGGTATATTGTGAGCCGAAATCAAGTATCAGAATCTTTTTATGGGACATGGTCGTGATCGATGGTCAACAGTCGGGAATAAAGTGAGGTTGCTCATTAACAAGAAGCCTCAACTTAATGATAATTAATACTAATCTACGTGATAGTTTGGCGCTTCTTTGGTGATTTGAACATCATGGACATGTGATTCACGAATGCCCGAGGAAGTTATTTCAACGAATTCCGCCTTCTCATGCATGATCGCAATGTCTGCACAACCGAGATAACCCATACTTGAGCGCAGACCGCCCATCAGCTGATGGATCACTGCCAGTACGCTACCTTTATAGGGAACGCGCCCTTCGACACCTTCGGGAACCAGCTTGTCCTGGTTACTTTCTCCGTCCTGAAAATACCGGTCACTGGAACCTTGTTGCATCGCTCCCAGACTGCCCATACCACGATAGGACTTGTAGGAACGCCCCTGGAACAGCTCGATCTCGCCCGGGGATTCTTCGGTTCCGGCAAACAGACCGCCCAGCATCACAGAATTGGCACCGGCCGCGATCGCCTTGGCGATGTCTCCGGAAAACCGGATACCGCCATCTGCGATCATCGGAATGCCAGTTCCCTGCAAGGCTTTGGATACACTCTGGATCGCAGCTATCTGGGGGACGCCTACGCCCGCGACGATACGTGTGGTGCAGATCGAGCCGGGGCCGATACCGACCTTCACGCCATCAGCACCATGATCCATCAGCGCTTTTGCCGCACTACCTGTCGCAATGTTTCCGCCTATCACCTCGACTTGCGGGAAGTTGTCCTTGACCCACCGGACACGCTCCAAAACGCCCTGGGAATGGCCGTGAGCCGTATCCACCACGATCACATCGACACCGGCTTGTGCCAGCAAGGTTACGCGTTCCTCGGTACCCTCGCCTACACTTACCGCCGCACCGACCCGCAGGCGGCCATGGCCGTCCTTGCTTGCCAGCGGGTGTTCATTTGATTTCAGGATGTCTTTCACCGTCATCAGGCCGCGCAGTTCGAATGCGTCATTGACCACCAGCACACGTTCGATACGGTGCTTGTGCATCAGGTCGCGGGCCTCGTCCAGGCTGGCGTTTTCCTTGACGGTTATCAGCTTGTCCTTGGGTGTCATGATGTTCCTGATCGGTTGATCAAGACGGTTTTCAAAGCGTATATCGCGATTTGTGACGATTCCCACCAACTGTTTATCCTGCACGACAGGCAAGCCGGAGATCTTGTGCTGACGGGTCAAAGCCAGGACATCACGCACTGTCATATCCTGGGTGATCGTGATTGGATCCTTGACTACACCGCTTTCAAAGCGTTTGACTTTGGCGATCTGTGCTGCCTGTGCCTGAGAAGACATGTTCTTGTGCACGATGCCTATACCGCCCTCCTGGGCCAAAGCGATCGCCAGGCGAGATTCGGTGACCGTGTCCATTGCGGCGGATATCAATGGAATGTTCAGACTGATGTTGCGGGTGAACTGGGTGCGCAGACTGACGTCGCGGGGTAATACGTTGGAAAAGGCTGGGACGAGCAGTACGTCGTCAAAGGTTAATGCTTTTTGGATAATGCGCATGAAACGGCCCTCGGCAAAGGCAGCATTATACGTATGCCGGACTTGCCAGTAAACGCCATATTTCAGGTCGATTCACGCGGCGAAATACTCATTCCTCGGGGATTTCAGGGAGTGCCGCGGGATGATCAAGCTCTACCCGCTCGATCTTGGCGAATTGCTCGGTGATCTTGCGGCTGCTGATCTGCACGTCATCCACGTCCTTGTTTGCCTGACGGATGTGATCGGCCAGCTTCTTCATACGTTCATCGAAACGACCGAAATCCTTGCCCAGTTTCCCGAGCTCGTCCTTGATGATGTGCACCTGCTTGCGTGTCTCAACATCCTTCATCACGGCACGGGCGGTATTCAACACTGCCATCAGCGTGGTGGGTGATACCACCCAAACACGGCGTTGCATCGCGTAGTCGACCACATCCGGGTGATGCGCGTGGATCTCCGCAAACACCGCCTCGGCAGGGATGAACATCACGGCACCATCGGAAGTAACGTCCGGAATTATGTACTTGCTGCTGATATCGTCCACATGCTTCTTCAGATCCACCTTGAACTGGCGGGCAGCGATCGCACGTTCGGCATCGCCAGCATCGAACATCCTGTGATAGTTCTCCAATGGGAATTTGGAATCCACCGCCACCATCCCGGTCGGTTCCGGCAGCTTGAGCACGCAGTCTGCTCGGGTGCCGTTTGGCAGGGTGTACTGCATCTCGAATGCCTGCGGTGGCATGATGTTGCGCACCAGCGCTTCAAGTTGTACCTCACCGAACGCACCCCGCGAGCGCTTGTCCCCAAGCAATTCCTGCAGGCTCACCATATTGGTGGTCAGGCCGTCGATCTTTTTCTGGGCTTCGTCTATGGTCGCCAGGCGCGCCATCACGCTGACAAAGGTCTCATTGGTCTTCTTGAAACCTTCGTCGAGTCGCTCGTTGACCTTTCCGCCTATCAGCTCCAGACGTCCATCCACATTTTTCGACAACGATTCGATACTGTTGCGCAGGTGCTGGGTGGCGTTATTGAATGATTCCTGGATCAGCTTCTGGTCGGCCCGTCCCTGCTCCGCCAGCTTTTCCAGAGTCTGCGAGAGCAATTCGCTCCGCAAAGCATCCTGCTTGGCCGACAATGCATTGATCGCATCCCGTGTCACGCGCAACTCATCAGCTACTGCGGTACGCAGACGTTCCAACTGGTCGTTCTGGGTCGCGATCAGCCGGTCACCCTGCTTGTTCAAGCCGTCATGCAGGTCGGTCAACATCGCCCGATGTTGCTGCTCAAGTGCCTGGGCTGCACGTGCAGGTTGGCGAAATTGAAACGCCAACATCACAATGAGCAATACCAGTACGATAATTAGCAACGCGATTTCTAGCATGGCTCTCTGGAATGATTACTTGTTCAGACTGGTTGCAGATACAGTCTGCAACCAACCGATACATCGACCGGGATTTGCGATCTTCAATGAACGGGAGTGTTAGGGGCTGGCTCGGCTGCTTTCTGAGTAGCTGCACGGGCACCAAGGCGATCGACCAGTTTACGCATATTCCCCAGCGAGGCCAGATGCAGGTAACCCAGACCCAATGCGCCGCTGCGGAACAGTTGCGGCAATTTGTCATCCGCGATCTTGCCGAATTTCGCCTCGTCGACCACGTAGAAGTCGTTTAGCTGGAAGGTCTCTCCAGTCTGCGTATCAAAACGCGCGCCCTGCTGGATGAATAATCCGAGCTCGTCGAGCTGTTTGGCCAGCAGTTCGGTACGTGCAAACTCACGCTGGAAGTTTTCCAGGAACTGCATCACCTCTTTCATGCGCGGCTCCAGCTTGCCTTCCGCGTTGATCAGCAATTCACCCTTCTCTGCATTCAAAGCGGCACAGCTTTCATCGATGCACACCACCAGCTGGCCGTTCGGGCCGCTGTCGGCCATCACGAACGGGTAACGGCGAACGAAAGCCGGAATGTAGCGTGCATCCCACTTGCCTTTTTCGTCAACGAACAGGTTCTCGCCATTGCGCACGCCCAGCAATGCGACAGGGCGCATCTGATTGTCCTGCCCTTTGATGAACACGATGGGGTACTCCCGCGCTGCTTCAGCGAACTCCACACCGGCCAGCAACACTGCGGTCGTGTCACGGGCGAATGTAAAGTTTGCCTCTTTTTCGGAGAACTTGAGATTGCGATGCACATCTGAATTGAGTGCGACGACCTTGCGGTAAAAAGCGAATTGGCTCATCAGTGTTCCTTGGATGTAATTAAGTTATCGGTGTGAGTAGACTATCAGAACTGCTTTCCTGCCAGCAACCACAATCTCGGCTGCCGTACAGAAGGCTCGGATACGGGATCGCTGCTGCTGGTACGCCAAGCCACGTTTGCCTTAAGGTGCAGGCCTGCCAGCATCGCTTCCGCGCCTATCCCCGCACCGGCAAGGTATCGGCTGTTACTTCCTGCCGCATAATTGTTACGGTTGATCTTGATCGATCCCGCGTCATAAAAAACGAATGCTTGAAATGCTGGCCCGACATTGCGACGCAATTCCAGACTCGCCTGAAAACCCTCGTCTCCGCTGGCTTCACCCTGGGGATAGGCGCGTACCGAATCCGCACCTCCCAGATAAAGTTTCTCGGAAGAATTGAGGTTCTTGCCTGCTCTCTGACCCGACAAATCAAGCGACAACGAATTCGCCAAAGGTAATTGCTGTACCCGCTTGAAGCTGTAGGAAAGCTTGGCAAAGTCTCCATTGCTTTTTGCAGAGGCCTGATCGAAGCTCCGTGAAACATCATCCATGCTCAATCTGCCCGAAATGGCCGACACTTCGAATGAAGTCGATCCCAAGCCTCCCAGATTGTCCCGGAGATTGCCGGACAAACCCAAAGTTGTCAGCCCCACGCGCTTGTCACTGCTAGTAAGACTGTCTATCAGCTTCTTGCGTTCGTACATGAAAGTGCCGTTAAGATTTTTGTCCAGATCGCGTATGAACGGATATACCGCATACAGGCTGGAACCCAGTGAACTGCCGTGAGCTTGCAGCCCACTCAAGTCCTTACCGATCCTGTAACGTGAAGCAGAATATGCCGCACCCAGACGCAAGCCGCTTCCGCCGAACGGGACTTGATATGCCGCCCTCCCGTGAGTGAGGTGCAGTTCGCTGGTCAGGGCACTCAAACTGATCAGGTCGCCCTTCCGCAATGGACTGATGATCGACAGATCGGCACCAACACGTTTTTCACCGGTATAGAAATTGCCGTAATTGTCTGCCGTAATGTTAGCGGTGTAAGGCACGGATGGTGCCAGATCGATGATCAGGTCGGACGTACCAACGCTGGCGCCCGGTTGCAGCGAGGCCTGGGCACCTCCCACGCCTGGTGTATCGCCCAATAACAATAATGCTCGGTTTGCCGTCTTTGATTGCAACACTTCGCCTGATTTGATGTTGTCCAGATACTTGCCGGCATTCTTGTCAGCCAATCTGGACTGATTGTTGATATTCAACTCACCGATACGCCCTTCCAGCACATCTATCGTAATGGCACCATCCTTTATCTCTTGGGCCGGAAGGTAGGCGCGCGCGACCATGTAGCCCTGCTTTCTATAAAGTTCGGTGATACGCCCTGCCCCGGCTTCCATCTCCGCGAGGGTCCGATCGCCACCTGCCAGGTCGGCAACCAGTGCCTCCAGTTCGCCTGAAGAAAATACGCTGCTACCGGTGACCCGAATACTGCTCACCTGGAAGCGCACGGCATCGTCAGGCTTTACTTCGGCACTTTCCTGCTGTTCGTTGAGTACAGGTTCTGAAGTTTCTGGCGGCGCCAGATCGGGCTGTTGTTGTAACTCGCGGCTGGTCTGCCCTGCATCGGGAGGCACTGGCGCTGCTATAACGGGGAAGCTGAAAGAGAAAGAAAGTAAAACAAGAATGAATACGATTACTTTTTGAATACTGGAGGAACCCTTCATATATATGAGCTTCCCTCGGTTTTTCGTCTTCCAAGAAGTGGCGTTCATGCTACCAGCTTTTCTTTCTGCTGAGCAATAAG
>JBGSMU010000068.1:0-4146 GCA_041739955.1 Gallionella sp.
GCGTCGCGTCGTCTTGCTGTAGCGGTCAAAGCTGCTTGCAGAGAGTGTTATTTGTTTCATCGTTCGGCTCCGTTTGTTCGATCTTCGCTTCTGACATCATGAAACGAAATCGTTCAGGACTTAATCAGAGATTCCTTAAACAATGGCTATTCAGTGGTTCCCCGGTCACATGACCTCGGCACGGCGCAAGGCGGCCGAGACGATGGAGTTCACCGATGTCGTCATCGAGGTGCTGGATGCACGCGCGCCCGAGGCGAGTTGCAACCCGATGATCCGCGAATTGCGCGAGCATCGCCAGCGTCCGTGCCTGAAGATACTCAACAAGGTCGATCTCGCCGACCCCACCGCCACGCAGGCATGGCTGGATTTTTACAACCGGCAGGATGGGGTCAAGGCAGTTGCGCTGTGCTGCAAGAGCTCCAGCGATGCGGCCAAAGTACCAAAGCTGTGCCAGCCGCTGGCACCGCACCGCAACAGCACGCACAAACCGCTGCGCATGATGATCATGGGAATCCCCAATGTGGGTAAGTCGACGCTGATGAACATGTTGCTCAAACGCAAAGTCGCCAATGTCGGCGACGAGCCCGCGGTGACCAAATCGCAGCAATGCCACAAGATCAACGATCACATGACGCTGACTGATTCGCCGGGGCTGATGTGGCCCAAGATCGAGCATGATGAAGACGGATTCATGCTGGCGGCTATCCACGCGATCGGGCGCAATGCGGTGTTCGACGACGAGGTTGCGACGTTTCTCGCCACGCTGCTGCTGGAACACTATCCCGAACTGCTCGCCGCACGCTTCGATCTGACACTCAAAGGCATGGACGGCGTGGGCATAGTCGAAGCTATCGCCAAAAAACGGGGCTGCTTGATCAAGGGTCGGGGCGGAGAACTCGATCTGGAGAAAGCAGCGATGATCTTGCTGACCGAGTTTCGCGGGGGAAAATTGGGACGTATCAGCCTGGAAACACCTGAATCCAGGAAATCAATGCTGGGCATGACGTAACGTCCGCAGTTTTCCCATGAGAACTTAAAAGTGATAATCCGGAACCTTTTATTTGCCCGACTGTCTTGATTGAGGCGAAATCATCAAGCGAATTAACCCTTACGGCCGTATAGCCTCACTTCGTATATACGGTCTCATCGTGATAAAGTTCGCACATACATTTGAATTTTTCAAACAATATGCCTTGCTGCACGGCGCGATACATTGAAAGGAAACACCATGAAAAACTTCTCCAATTGCCTGTCCGGAATTGCCATGCTCGTACTGAGCACAACCTTCGCGCATGCCGACGGTGAACAATGCGACTCAGCCAAGCATAATCAAACGATGAGTTCGCAAGAAGGCATCATGTTCAACAGCGTAGATACCAATAGTGACGGCGCGATCTCAAAAACTGAATTCGATGCTTATTACGCCAAACATAATGCACAGCATTTCTCCAAAATGGACGCCAATCAGGACGGCAAGCTGACACCTGACGAAATGCATGCAGGGCATGAAATGCCAACAGCGGCCACAACCGGCACAACCCACCTCGACAAGCGCTTTTCCGCTGCCGACGCCGACCATGATGGCGGATTGAACCGCGAAGAGGCACAGAATATGCCCATGTTGACCCAGTACTTCAAACAGGTGGATGCGGACAACGATGGCAAGGTTACCCGCCAGGAATATTTCAACGCGATGCCCTTGCTGCACAGTGGAAAATCCATGCCAGGCGGAAAAATACAATCCCTGTAATACCAGTCTGATCCCAAAAAAGGCCAGCTTGATGCTGGTCTTTTTTATCGTAAAGCCATCTATCATAACCAGAGGCTCCCATTGACCTCCCTCGCTAGTGTCCTCGCATCGTTCGCTATCATCCTTATCGACCTGCTGGGCCGAGCCGGGCTGGACAAGGCGCTGGCATTGACCGGCGGCCCTGCCACAGTAGCGTTATGGGCACAACTTCAATCCATGGAGGAACTGGTCAGTACCGTGGCCATCAACGGCGTATTGCAGGGATTGACGGTGATGGTCTCGCAGTCGGGCACAGTTCGCGACCAGCGCGGACTGTTGCGCGATGCGCTCAGGCTGGCCCTGATCACTTCGCTGGTGATTGCATTGATCTCCCCGCTGGCGGGCTATTTCCTCACCGGCGGAAAAATCCGGGAAGATTTGTTCTGGCTGGCTGCGCTGGCCGGCTGCATCATGGTTGTTCCCGCCACACTCAACGCCTACTGGCTGGGCATGCATCAACAGCAACGCATGCTGGGCCTGTCTCTGCTGACCGGTACCATATTGCTGCTGGTGGCAATTGGCGCCTGGTTCGGTTTGTCCCTGCGCGAACTGTTGCTGACCCAATCGATTGCGCTCTTCATTCTCGGATCCGTGCTCTGGCGTTACATGAAAACACTTTCCGGCAAACGCGATGCCCTTAGTACCCGCCCGGAATATTTCGATCAGTTGCTGAAGTTTGTCCCGGTCGGCCTGGCGATCGGCATCATGAGCCCGGTTTCCGTCATGCTGGTACGCGGCATGTTGTCGCAACTGCTTTCATGGGATGAAGTGGGTTTCGTCCAGGCATTGTGGCGCTCCACCGAATGGGTAACGGCCACCTCTGCCGGCGTGCTGTCGCTGATCTTCCTGCCACGCTTCAGCAACACTTACGGCTCGCACACATTCAACCGTGAGTTGGCGCGCGCTGCCGCGATAGTGCTCATCCCTGCCGGCTTGCTGTTGCTGGCGATCTTCTTTAACCAGCGCGCAATACTGGCGGCTCTTTACGATGCGCAATTCGTAGTCAGCAACGAAACCGCCGCGCTGTTCATGCTGGGCAGCTGGGTACGCATCGCGTCGTGGGTGTTTTTGTTCGGTCTGTTCGCCGCGCATCGCACGCGGCTGATCATCGCGGGTGAGGTGTTGTCGCTGCCACTGTATGCTTTGCTGTTGTGGTTGTTCTCCGAAGGGATGACACTGGAACGCACCGCCTTGCTGTTTTTTGTCAGCTTTCTGGCCTATCTCGGCTTCACCGTGATCGCGCTGCTGTACCCGTTACGGGGTAAGCAACGATAACAGTGCGGCACTAGAATTTCTTGCGCAGGTTGTCGAGCAGCTTGTTTGATTCCTGCTTGAGTTTCTGCTGCTGCGCGCCGACCAGCGCTTTCTGGCGATCATCGAGTTTTTTGCGAGCGGCATCCAGTTCGGCACGCACCTTGTCAACCTGTGCCTGCCGCTCGGCAAGCGCCGCCTTGAATGAAGCCTCTATCTCGGCCTGACGGTCGGTCAGGCGCTTGCGCTGTTCGGCAATCTTGTCTTTCACCAATGCTTCAGCGCGCGCGCTTGCCTTGTCCATTTTTTCCTGCAAGTAATGGCGCATTCCGTTTTCCAGCGCAGCAGCAAGATTGGTCGTGAGCTGCCAGTCCAGCTTCGACCATGTGCCCGACACATGCGCATCGAGGTTAACGGCATTCAATCCGGCCACCGAGGCGTTGATCATTTCGCGCACCACATCTGACTTGGCGCTGGTTTCCAGCGCGACATTGCTGAACCGGTTATTCAGCCGCACATCGACATTATCCTCGCGCAACTCTGCGGCGAACTTGACCGAGCCTTCCGCCTTGGAAAATCCCAGTGACACATTCGGACTGTCCACCAGCGAGCGGCCCGAAACACCGTACTGGCCGACCTCCATCACCAGACGCTCGACCGGCGCAGCGCTAGTGTGGTCGACCACCAGTTCAGCCTTGATGCCGGAAATACCCTGCTGCGGGAAGTTACCCTTGATCGTCGCCACCATCGGGCGCCCGACCATCGCCGGATTGGTCGTGACATCCAGGATCTGCCCGGAAAGATCGCTGCCAGACAGCCGTGAGCTGATCATCGCCTTGCGCAGCCAGAAGCGCGGATAGCTGTTGGGCTGTCCGAATACATAGTCGCGTCCCTTCGTGCGCTCACGAACCTGAATTGCCTGCTTCTTTTCGGTTTTCGTCGGCATGTAGCTGCGCGCCTGATCCATATAGCCGCGCACCTGTTGCATCTTGCCCAGCACATCCATGCCGAACAGCACGCGCGACAGGGTTGCCGCATCGAACGATGGCAACCCTATCCGCGCCTGCAGGGTGCGCACATCTTCCTTCACGATTTTATCCAGCCCA
>JBGSMU010000183.1:0-5515 GCA_041739955.1 Gallionella sp.
GAGGCTGTAACTTGTAACTGATTTACCCCCATCCTGCCCTTCCCCCTGGAAGGGGGAAGGAACGTCGAGGGTTCTTCCAGAGGTTCAGGGCCAAGTTTGGCGAGCAGGGGGTGAGTGTGCACATCGCCGCTATGCCACAGCACCGCGCCAAAGCGGCGCGGGTCGCGTAAACGCATCAGCTTGCCGCTATCCAGCACCAGGTCGAAGTGATCGTGTTTTTCAGGGGGGGTGTTCGCGGGCAGGATACGCAGGCTGCCGGACATGCCGAGGTGCAGGATCAGCGTGCCGTTGCCGCAATCCGCCAGCAGGTATTTGGCGCGGCGTTGCAATGACAGGATGGTTTGCCCGCGCAGCAGCTTGGTCAGGTTCTTGGTGATCGGCCAGCGCAGGCTGGCATTTCGGATCACGACATCCTTGATGGTCGCGCCGACGAGGTGCTCGTTTAATCCTCGACGGGTGGTTTCAACTTCGGGTAGTTCTGGCATCAAGACCTCTGTAAATTCATTTTTCGGGCGAATCGCCGCGTCACATGCTCGCTCATTCCTTGTCTATCAACTCGATATGCCTTTGTCATTGGCTGTGCGGCTCCTTGCGCTTCATCCCGAATTTCTGAATTTTCAGAGGCTTGAACGAGGGCTGGAAAATCGGTCGAATCGCACAAAGCATACACATCAGTTATTTGGTGATCTTCAGGTGCGACGACGTTTCCACCATATGTAAGCTCCCACTCCGGCGAGCAACAACGGTACGACCAGCAGGAAGCCGATGCCGATGATGTTGAGGTGCAGGGTACTGAGCATCAGGTTACTGTCCTTGGCGGCTCGTGGTTGCAGGGTGATCAGGTGTTCTTCTCCCGCCAGCCAGTTCACCATGTTCACGCCCAGATCGACGTTGCCGCCGTTGCCTGCATAGCTGTTGGCGAGGAATGCGCCGCTGCCGACCACGACGATGCGCTGCTCCCGGTCATTGACCTGGCGTTGCAATGCCATCGCGACGATGGCCGGGCCGGGGGTGTCGCGCTTGGGGTCAAACTGCGGCTTGCCTTTCCCGGATTTGGTGCTGATCCATCCGCGCGGTGCGACTTCCACCAGGACATGGTGCTGCCACTGCGAGTTTTCTTTGGCGACCAACGGGCGTGCAGCGGGGAAGGCGGTGATCAGGTTAAAGTTGTGCGTGATGGTATGGGGCGCGAAGGTTGCGCCGAGTGCCCAGTTGGCCGGTGCATTCACGTCCGAAGCTGACGGGTCTATCACGATGCCTTGCGGGAGTTTAAGGTCAAGCTTGTCCGCAATTCTTTCCAGCCCGTGCAACGGCTCGGCATCGACCAGCCAGAGCAGGTTTCCGCCCCGATCGATATGCTTCAGCAATTTATCCACTTCTCCGGGCATCAGGTCGACTTGGGGCTGGGTGATGACCAGCACACTGGCATTGTCCGGGACGGCCTGTGCCAACGCCAGATTCACGCTGGCCAGCTGGAAGCCGTTTTGCTTGAGTCTTGCCCCGAATGGGTTGCCAAGATCATGATTCGCGACCCCGTCCAGCTTGCGCTCGCCATGACCGTCCAGATACATCACTTTCTGGTCGCGTGCGTGCGCAAGTCTCAGCAAGGTGCTGGTAACGGTTTGTTCGTTGATCTGTAGCAGATGTTCATTCCGTCCGGCGTACTCGATCACCATTTCGCCGTTGAGCTGGATGCCCGCCGCGCGGGTCCTTTCCTCATCCACGGTGGGGTCGATGAATTCGAGCCGGATGTCCGGCTTGTAACGCTGATAGAGCGAGATGAAGTCGCCGATGATCTTGCGGATGTCGCCGAGGCGCACGTCATGTTCGGTCGCATATACCGTGATGTTGACGGGCTCATGCATCTGTTCAACCACTTCCAGGCTGGCGGGGTCGAGACTGTTGATGGCGTTGGCGGTGATGTCGAACTGGATATGGTAGCGGGAGGCGAGATAGCCGATACCTGTAGCGGCAAAGATCAGCAACAGCACGAAGAGCGCATTACGCAGCAGCGGGGATGACCGGAATTTGTTGTTCATGTCTTATCCATACCTGCGGCTGTTTTCGATGCGGCGCATCGCCAATAGCAGGAACGCCAGGCTGAAGAAAATGAAGAACACGGTGTCGCTGCTGTCCAGCAATCCATTGTTGAAGTTCTGGAAGTGATGCACGGGCGAGAGCAGGTGCCAGGGCGAGTCGGCCGTGGAAGCGCCGAGATCCGCGAGCCACAATCCGACCAGCACGGCCATCGCGCCGATGGCGGCAATGGCGGGCTGCCTGGTCAGGGACGAGACATAAAGGCCCAGCGACACGTAGCTGGCGGTGAGCAACAACAGCCCGATACAGTTGCTGGCCACCAGGCCGAGGTCGAGTTGCGTTCCCGGGGCCAGCGTGAGCATCATCAGCGGGATGGAAGCGGTCAGCGCGAGCAGGAATACCAGCAGCCCGAAGAATTTGCCGAGCACGATATGAAGGTTGGACAGCGGGGATGACAGCAGCAGGGGCAGTGTCTGGTTGCGTTGCTCCTCGGCTATCAGCCGCATGGTGAATATCGGCACCAGCATCATCAGTAGCAAAGCTGCCATGTTGAACAATGGGGTGGCGATGACCAGCGTGACGCCGGGCGCATTGGCGGTCTGTGCCATCTGCGGCTGGAAATCGAGAAACGACTGTAGCGCGTTCAGGAAGAACCAGCCGAAGATGAATTGCAGTGCGGCGAACACGAACCAGGTGGAGGGCATGACCCACAGGCTGCGCAACTCACGCATCGCGATCAGCTTGATCACACGTACTCCGACAAATCTGCCGCGCAACCCGATTGCCGAGTTGCGCGGTATTCGCAGCCTCGCTGTACTCCATATGTACTATCTCGGTTGCTGCGTTCCGTGCGCCTTGCAGGCGGATTGCTTGCTACGATTTTTCGAAGCGCCTTCATGCCTGTACCCCGGTTTCGATTTTTTCCGTAAGACGAATGAAGTTCTCTTCCAGTTTTCCCGCCTCGCCGCCGTGGCTGTCGAGCTCGGCAGTCGTGCCGCTGAAAACCAGTTTGCCGCAATGCAGTATTTCGACACGGTCGCAGACAGTTTCGACTTCACTGAGCATGTGCGTGGAGAGGATGACGCTGTGCGTGTTTCCCAGTTCACGGATCAGGTTGCGGATATCGCGGATCTGGGCGGGATCGAGGCCGACCGTGGGTTCGTCCAGCACGATCACATCGGGGCTATGGATGATGGCTTGCGCGATGCCAACGCGCTGCTGATAGCCTTTGGACAGTGTGCCTATGGACTTTTGTCTGACGGCGGCGAGGCCGCAACGTTGTTTCGCCCGCTCCAGTTCAGTCGCGATACTCCCGGAATCGATGCCGCGCAGACGCGCGGCGTAGGTCAGGTATTCGTTCACGGTGAGTTCGCGGTAGAGCGGGGGGATTTCCGGCAGGTAACCGATATGCGACTTGGCCTGCAACGGCTTGAGCGCAAGGTCGTTGCCGCAGATACTGATCTCCCCCGCATCGGGCAGTAAACATCCGGTCAGCATTTGCAGCGTGGTGCTCTTGCCCGCGCCGTTGTGCCCGAGCAGGCCCAATACCTCTCCGCGCCTTAATTCGAGCGAGATATCGCTAATCACGGTCTGGCCGCCGAAGCGGCGTGTCAGGTGGTTTGCTGTCAGGGTTATTTCGTGGGCGACACTGGACAAGGTTCTGTTGCCGTCGAGGTTGTGGGTTCGGTTAAATATAACCTATTATGTGCGACCTTATCAAAAGCAGTACCGACATGACCCCGATCAAATACCTTATTTGTGCAAGCCTGTTGGTTTCGGCATGCGCACAAACCCCCAAAGCAACATTGAAAGCAGATGTCCAGGAGCCGGAAGCGGCCCAGACGGCTCCCGCGATGCAATTGCCCAACGTGGAGTTGAGCAGCGAGTTGCTCTACGGTTTCCTGCTTTCCGAGATCGCCGCCCAGAGAGGCGAGGATGCGATCGCTGTCGAGGGCAGCTCGTCGCTGGCCCAAAAGACCCGCGACCCAAGGCTTGCGATGCGCGCAGCCCATATGGCAATTCAAACCGGCAGGATAGACAAGGCTATCGAATCGATCAGGATCTGGCAGGAAGCCGATCCCAACTCGCCGATGGCGACACGTATGCTGGCGTCGGCATTGTTGCGCACCGGCAGGATAGAAGAGGCTCGTGACGAATTGGTCAAGGTGCTGGACGGTGATAAGGAACACGTCGAACAGAATCTCATCCAGACGTACCAGATGCTGGCCTCCTATCCCGATAAAGCGGCGGCTTTGTCGATAATGCGCGACATCGCTGCGAGCTATCCGGAAAAAGCCGAATCGCACTGGGCGGTCGCACAAATGTCGCGCTATGCCGGCGAGGATGAGTTGGCTTTGAGTGAAGTCAGGAGCGCCCGCAATATTCGTCCCGAATGGGACATGGCAGCCTCGCTCGAAGCGCAGATATTGCAAAAGAAAGCGCCTCAGGAGAGTCTGGAGATACTCAGGGCTTATATTAAGAAATATCCGGATGCCAGCGAGCTTAGACTGCAATACGCGCGCCTGTTGCTGGAGCAGAAGCAGTTTGAATCGTCCCGCGACCAATTCCAGATATTGTCGGATGACAACCCGGAAAACCCGGACATGGCTTATGCGATCGCATTGATCTCGTTGCAGATGAACGATTTGCCTCGTGCGGAAAAGCAATTGCAGTTGTCGCTGGAGAAAGGCAAGTCGGATCAGGATACCGTCCAGTATTACCTGGGCCAATTGGCCGAAGCCAAAAAGAACGATGAAGAGGCGCTTGCTCATTACCGTCAGGTTGCGGCAGGGGAGAATCTTTTCTCCGCGCAGATCCGCGTCGTATATTTATTGAGCAAGACCGGTCGGCGTGACGAAGCCGACCAGTACCTGAATGACATTCAGCCCGCCAACGATGATCAGCGTATCAAGCTGGTGTTGGTCGAGGCGAATATTTTGCGTATGGCCAACCGCTATCCCGAAGCGTACCAAATGCTCAAAAAGAACCTTGAGGTGTACCCGGAGAATCCCGAGTTGCTCTACGAAACCGCGATGATGGCCGAGAAAAACGACGAGTTTGAGAATTTCGAGAGCCTGATGCGCAAACTGATCGATCTCGACCCGGGTCGCGCGCATGCTTATAACGCATTGGGTTATAGCCTGATGGAGCGGAATGTCCGTCTTCCGGAAGCCATGGAGCTGGTGAGGAAGGCGGTCCAGCTGGCGCCGGATGATGCCGCCATCATCGATAGTCTGGGTTGGGGATATTTTCTGACGGGCAATCAAGATGAAAGCCTGAAACAACTGCGTCATGCGTTTTCGATGAATCCGGACCCAGAGATCGCTGCACATCTTGGCGAAGTGTTGTGGGTGAGTGGCCAAAAGGATGAGGCAAAAAAGATCTGGCAGGATAGCAAGAAGGACAATCCCGATAATGCGGTGCTGGAGACCGTGATCAAGCGTTTCCTGCCCTAGGTGGTCGGCTTGATGCGCGGGCT
>JBGSMU010000222.1:0-3559 GCA_041739955.1 Gallionella sp.
CGTTGAAACTCCGGCAGCGAGCGCGGGAACGGCAGATCGTCTCGCTCAAGTACGTCGATAACCATGATTATTCCACTTGGGGGCAGATACTCAACATACTACCGCTAGTGGATGTCTGTGACAACCGGATAAGCACGGAATCATGTTCAGTTGTGAGTGATCCCCGGCATCGGGCTTGAGTACGCGTTTGTAAAAATCTATGGTGAATACGGTCGCCGCGCTGTTCAGCGACGAACTCAGCGTGCTCATGCCGGCTGCCAGCACACCGGCGATGACCAGACCGGCCATGCCTTTCGGTAGTTCATGCACGATGAAATAGGGGAAGACCTGGTCTGCCTTGTCCGGCAATGTTCCTGCCGGTACATTCAAGTAATAGACAAACAGTGCTGTGCCTATCAAGAAGAACAAGGCTGATATGGGTACGTACAACAGGCCGCCCAGCCACAAGGCTTTTCTCGCTTCCGCCTCGGACGACGCCGACAGGAATCGCTGTACATAATTTTGGTCGACCGAAAAGTTTTTCAGATTTTCCACGATGCCAAAAATAAGAACCACCCAGAAACCTTGAACGACCAGATCAAAGTCCATGGAGCCCAGGGCAAACTTATGCTCGTGGCTGGTAACCGAGCTGAACTGCTCCCAACCACCCGGCATATTGATCAACAGGACAAGCAAACATATCAGCCCGCCCAGGAACAAGACTATGGCCTGGACTACGTCTGTCCAGATCACCGCCGCGAAACCACCCAGCAGGGTATAGATGATCGTCAGGAAACCCAGCACCAGGATCAATACCTTGATGTCTACGTCCAGCAGTGCGGCCAAGGCCAGAGCAGTCAGATAGAGCACCACGGCAAAACGCCCGATCTGCAGCAGGATATAAGCTGCGCCCATATACATACGCGCCCACAATGCAAAGCGTTGCTCCAGATATTCGTAGGCGGTGGTTTGAACCTGATTGCGGTAGAGCGGGATAAACCATTTTGAGGCAACCCAGATTGCAACGGGTAGCGTCAGGGAAAAAACAAAGGGACGCCAGTCGGATGCATAGCTTTTTCCGGGGTTGGCCAAATAACTGATGCTGCTCAGATAAGTGGCCATCAACGACAGGCCTATCGCCCAGCCCGGGATGATTTTTCCGGCAAGGGTAAAACTCTTCATGTCACCGCTGCGCTTTACAAACCATGAGCCAAACACTGTCGTGGCGACAAGGTAAAACACGATAATGAAATAATCGACGGACGATATGCCGCTGCTCATGCTTGCGTTCCCATAAAAGTTGATCCGTTACACCGGTGGGATTCTAAGTGAATTCCCGTGTTCAATCCTGCGAACCTTGTCTTTGTAGTCATGATTGCGAAGAAACAGGCGGGCGGGAGAGGCCTCAGTATTCACGAATGCCGGATTTTCACGAATCGGCTTTGGAAATGAAAACGGCTTGCATGTTAGCAAGCCATTTCGATGTTTGGCGTCCCCAACGAGATTCGAACTCGTGTTACCGCCGTGAAAGGGCGATGTCCTAGGCCTCTAGACGATGGGGACCGTGATTTTAAAACTTGCTCTTTGGTGGAGATAAGCGGGATCGAACCGCTGACCTCTTGCATGCCATGCAAGCGCTCTCCCAGCTGAGCTATACCCCCGTACCTCGAAAGAGGGCGCATTATAGTGATGAGCCCCAACCTTGTAAAGCCGACTTGCCGAAAAAATTACAGATACTTCTTCATCCGCGCCAACACTGTCTCGCGCGGGAATAAAGTGACCACGGCATCCACAGAGGGGGTATGTGTTTGCCCGACCAGCATCACGCGCAACGGCATAGCCAGTTTTGGCATCTTCAGTCCGTGCTTGCCTATGATTTCCTTGATCAGTCCGCCGACAGTTGCAGTTTCCCACGCCACATCAGCCAGACGTTCGGCCAATTCACGCAGCGCAGGCAAGGCTTCCGCAGACAGATGTTCATCCAGCAATTCTTTGGATGGGTGCAGGTCGATGTAGAAAACCTCTGCCGCATCCGCCAGTTCGTTGAGGGTGGACACGCGCCCCTTGTACAGTGCGGCGATATCTTCCAGATTGGCGGCATCGCTTACTGTGATGCCGCGTGCCTGGAGACGCGGGCCAACCAGCGCGGCAAGACGTGCATTGTCTGCCAACTTAAGATAATGCTGGTTGAGCCAATTCAGTTTTTCGGTATTGAACTGTGCCGCAGATGGCGTGATGTGGTCGAGGTCGAACCACTTGCAGAATTGCGTTGCCGAGAATATCTCCTCATCGCCGTGAGACCAGCCCAGACGCCCCAGGTAATTGATCACTGCCTCCGGCAGGTAGCCATCCTCGTCGTATTGCATCACGCTGACCGCACCGTGGCGCTTGGAGAGCTTGGCGCCGTCGTCGCCAAGTATCATCGACAAGTGGGCGTACTGGGGCACAGTCGCGCCCAGAGCCTTGAGTATATTGATCTGGCGCGGCGTGTTGTTCACGTGGTCATCGCCGCGTATCACGTGGGTGATGCCCATGTCCAAGTCGTCCACGACCACGCAGAAATTATAGGTGGGCGTGCCGTCGCCGCGAGCGATGATCAAATCATCCAGTTCATTGTTGCTGAAGCCGATGTAACCTTTCACCAGATCCTTCCAGCCGACCATGCCCACAGTTGGATTTTTGAAGCGCACCACTGGCGCAACACCTGCAGGTGGCTGCGGCAAGGTTTTTCCGGGTTCGGGACGCCAGCGCCCATCGTAGCGCGGTTTTTCACCTTTTTCGCGCTGCGATTCCCTTAAGGCATCCAGCTCTTCAGGAGTGGTGTAGCATTGATAAGCCGAGCCTTCATCCAGTAATTGCCGGATCACTTCCTTATAGCGATCCATACGTTGCATCTGGTAGAAGGGGCCTTCGTCATATTTCAGATCCAGCCAGTTCATCCCGTCCAGAATGGCCTGGACCGCTTCGGGCGTCGAGCGCTCCACATCGGTATCTTCGATACGCAGCACAAAGGTACCGCCATGTTTACGGGCAAAAGCCCAGGAGAATAATGCGGTGCGGGCGCCGCCTATGTGCAGATAGCCTGTCGGACTAGGGGCGAAACGGGTACGTATGGTCATGAGTTACACAGAAGAGACTAACAAAGAAGGGTGCATTTTACGGGCTTTGCCGAATTCACGCATCCGTTGAACATAAAACAGCGCGGAAGTGATTGACGGTGCTAGACGCCTGATGAGCTTGTTCACCCAATGTGAGAGCCCTGACTTAAAAAATAGACTACCGCGAAATCGGATGTTGGTGTCAGTCAGCTACCGACCCATTGCAGCCTGTGACGACTGGCCGCTATCAAGCAAGCAATTTAGCTGTGCTCATTTCTCCAAACGACACGTATCGGACACTCAACACATAACTATTGCCCTAGTGAAAGCATCTCGCGAATAGATAACGTCTCCATAAGACTTTCTTCCGAACCAAATAACGAAAATGCGTTAAGGAATCTCTGATTAAGTCCTGAACGATTTGGTTTCATGATGTCAGAAGCGAAGATCGAACAAACGGAGCCGAACGATGAAACAAACGA
>JBGSMU010000021.1:0-28052 GCA_041739955.1 Gallionella sp.
GCAGATACTCAACATACTACCGCTAGTGGATGTCTGTGACAACCGGATAAGCACGGAATCGTGTATACAATTTGATAACAGTTCAGGCGTAGGTGATATGTATTCCACTGACAATCCTCTTGACCGTCTCAAGGAGCTAAACAAGATCGGTATTGCGCTGTCCCAACAGCGCGATCTGAACAGTCTTCTGGAGACTATACTTGATGCGGCAAAGCGGATCACGCATGCCGATGCGGGAACACTATATTTACATGAGATTGAGCAGCGAGTGTTGCGCTTCGAGATATTGCGCAATGACAGGTTGGGTATAGCGATGGGCGGGACCAGCGGCGTGCCGATCAGTTTTTACCCGATCCAGCTTTATGACCAGGAGGGGTTGCCGAATCATGCCATGGTGGTCAGCCATGCCGCACTAAGTGGCGAGACGGTAAATATCCCGGATGCTTATGAGGCGGAGGGATACGATTTTTCCGGCACTAAAAAATTCGATTCCAAGACAGGATATCGTTCCCAATCCTTCCTGACCGTACCGATGCGCAATCATGAGAATGAGGTCATCGGAGTGCTGCAGTTGATCAATGCCCAGGACCAGAAGAGCGGGACTATCGTTCCGTTCTCCAGAGACGACCAGCAATTACTGGAATCCCTCGCCTCGCAGGCGGCGATTGCACTGACGAATCGGCACCTTATCGACCAGCTTGAAAACCTGTTCGAGGCTTTCATACAAATGATAAACAGCGCCATAGATGAAAAATCGCCCTATACAGGCGGACATTGTGAGCGGGTGCCCGCGCTGACCATGATGCTGGCCGATGCAGTCACACGTACCAAGTCCGGCCCGCTCCAGGATTTTGTGATGACCGAGAAGGACAGGCATGAATTGAAGATCGCCGGCTTGTTGCATGACTGCGGCAAGATCACCACCCCCGTGCATGTTGTGGACAAATCCACCAAGTTGCATACCCTGTTCGACCGGATAGAACTTCTGGATACACGCTTTGAGGTGCTTAAGCGCGATGCGGAGATTGCCATGCTGCGCGAAATCGCATCGGCGGGTCCAGACTCAACCCGCTCTGAAGCGGTGCGACAGAATTATGCGGAACGCGTTCGACAACTCGACGATGACCGGGAGTTCCTGAGGCATTGCAATATAGGCGGTGAGTTCATGTCTGAGGAGGCGCAACAGCGTGTCTGTCAGATCGCCAAGTACACATGGCATGGTTCCGATGGCAAGGTGTGCGATTTCCTGAGTGCGGATGAGGTCGAGAATTTGAACATAAGAGCCGGGACGTTGACTGCGGCCGAGCGCCAGATCATCAATCACCATATCGACGTCACTATCAAGATGCTTGAGTCGTTGGCCTGGCCGAGACACCTGCGGAATGTGGCCGAATACGCGGGGGGGCATCATGAACGCATGGACGGCAAAGGTTATCCGCGCGGCCTGACCCGTGAGCAGATGTCTGTGCAGGCTAGGGTCATGGGCATCGCGGATATCTTCGAGGCGCTCACAGCCAAAGACAGGCCTTACAAAAAAGGAAAAACCCTTACCGAGTCATTGACGATACTCGGTAAATTCAAACTGGGCGGCCATATAGATCCTGATTTGTTCGATGTTTTCATCCGTGAAAAAGTCTATATGGAGTACGCAAACAAGTTTCTGGCGCCTGAGCAGATTGACGAAGTGGATTTAAAGTGCATCCCGGGCGTAATTTCGGATGAGTGACGATTTTTGTCAGTCAGGTGCCCGATATGGTTGTTGAATGAAGATGTGGGCAGCGCCGGAAATTAATTAATACTTAAATATCAGTATGTTGTATAAGTGGCACGGGTTGTGCAATGGTTAGGCCGACACGCATGAAAGTGTGTTCAACTATAAAGGAGCTTAACAATGAAGAATACTCAAAAAGGTTTTACCCTGATCGAACTGATGATCGTTGTTGCGATTATCGGTATCTTGGCTGCTGTAGCGATTCCTGCTTACAGTGATTACACTAAAAAGGCCAAGGCGACTGAGCTGGTACAAGGCACGGCTGCATTGAAGACTGCTGTAGAGATCTGCGTCAATGACCAAGGCTTCGGCAATGGTGACACAGTTGCCAATTGTGGCGGCGGCGGAACATTGCCAGACGGCTCAAACAACGGCGTACCTGGCGACATCTATTCTACAGGTTGTACAACAGCTGACGGTACCTGTACAGCAGCTATCGGCGGCACCAAGAATACCGCAGCAAGAGTAACTGCTGATAACGGTACGATCACTGCTGCAGCTATCACAGCACTGGATGCAAAATCAACTCCGGGCACTGGCTTGATCTACACATTGACTCCTACTGTTGGTACAGGTGGTATTGCTTGGACAGCAGGTGGTTCATGCGTAGCCGACGCACTGTGCAAGTAATCGGTTAGTAATAAGTAACAAGATGTACACAAAAGCCGGGGACTCCCGGCTTTTGTGCTTTTAGTGTCTTAAAAGATGGAGTGCTTGATGAAAGCAGGAAGATTAGTCTGGCCGATACTACTATTGCTGATTGCAGTATCGGCTTTATACGGTCAGTTCTGGGCTAACCCCATCGTATTCGACGATCTGCCATTCTTTCTAGTGGATATGAACGGTGTCAGGCCCGCCCATGATTTTACCTTCTCGGCAATTCGACTCCGCTCCTTGCCCTATGCGTCATTGTCCTGGAGTCATGCAGTATTCGGCCAGGGAATACTGCATTACCGGATCGAGAACCTGCTTCTTCATGCTGCTGTATCCATTGCGCTGTTTTATTTCCTGCAACGGCTGTTCGATGCCGTATACGTCCATCGTCCCGTTACTTTGCTGAGTTCACGTGCGATGGCTTTCTCTGCCTCGCTCTTGTTCGCGTTGCATCCGGTCGTGGTTTACGCGGCAGGTTATCTGGTTCAACGCACGATCCTGATGGCTACCCTGTTCAGCCTGCTGGCGATGTTGTCTTACCTGCACGGAAGTGTCAGGCAAAAGCCATTGTGGTTATATGCCAGTGTACCTTTGTATTATCTGGCGGTCTTTTCCAAAGAGCTCGCCATCATGTTGCCGGCGGTTCTGGTCGCATTGACGATGTTGTTGCACGAAGACTGGCAAAAACAAATCATGCAAAGGTGGCGGGTGTTCGCGGCACTGGCACTGATAGCGTTGTTCGTGATCGTGGCCAAAAAAGCCGTGCTTGGAACCAGCTATGAGATATATGCGCCCGAAATGCTCGATAGTATTTCGACTACGGTTGCGAAGACATCGGCTATTGGAGAAAAGGGCGCCCTTGTGGTAGGCGGAGAAGTGGCGGGCGCGGGAAGGAATCTGAATTACCCATTGAGTGTGCTTACGCAGTCATGGCTGTTCTTCAAATATATCGGGCTCTGGCTATTTCCCAATCCAAAATGGATGTCTGCGGATATGCGCGAGCCGTTTGCACAATCTTTAGTGTCCCCGTATGCATTGTCCATGCTCGCCTATTTTGCCTGGGGCATCGGGGCGATAAGACTATTGCTCAGGCGGGGACGCATCGGATTACTCGGACTGGCCATGTTGTTTCCCTGGCTGATGTTCATGACCGAGTTTTCAACGATACGCGTTCAGGAAAGTTTTGTTCTCTACCGCAGTTACCTTTGGGCGGCAGGCGCTTGTTGTTTGCTGCCGGTGCTGCTTGATCTTATCGACAAAAAAGTGGCTATGGTGATCGTGGCAGTACTGGCGCTGGCGCTGTTCCCTGTTTCGATGGAACGGCTGAGTACATTCGGTCATCCATGGTTGCTGTGGGAAGACGCGGAGAAGCTGGTCAAGGAAAAGCATGATCTTCCGGGCGTATATCGTATTTACTATAACCGTGGAACGGAACTGCTGAAAATGGATGAGTATGATCTCGCGATCAAAGACCTGTCACTTTCGACATCACTGAATCCGGACTGGCCATTCCCCCCCAATAATCTTGGGCTGGCTTATGCCAAAAAAGGCGAATGGCGCGCGTCGGCGGATGCGTTTACACAAGCGATAGAGACTGCCAAGCGCATGAAAATGGGCATGAATCCGCAGCCTTATTACGGGCGAGCCATCGCTCTGGAAACGATAGGCGAGGTCGGCAAAGCGCGGGAGGATTACGAGGTGACTTGCCGTTACGCGAAGTTGGGATGCGATAAGCTCAAATAGCAAAGAAGAGCGTAAAGATTATTTTGCTTGCGCGCCCGTCAACTCGCCAAGCTCGCGCAAGTCACTTTCAATAACGGATAGCTGATAAAAGCTGCCACCGGCTTTTTTTGCCAGGTTGAGTTGCTCGATTGCGGCATACAGCTTGCCCTGCCATGCGTAGCTGTAGGCTTGCGCCTGGTGTTGCTCAAGTAATTTACCCTGCCTTGCGTAAGCTTGAGCCTGAAGGTCATACAAGCGGGTATCACTGGGATGGCTGAGTAATTGTTCTGTGACAAGCTGGGCGGCAGTTTCAGCCTGATCGCTTTGTAACAACAATTCCGCATATGCATATATCAGTGCGCGCGACTGTGGGAAATTCTGTACGGCTGTGCGATAGAAAGCCAGAGTTTCTGTTGTACGATTTTCAGCCTGCATGACTTGACCGGCCAGTGACTCGATCATCGGGCTGGAGAGAGGTGTGTTGTTGTCTTGGATTGCCTTGCGCAAGTTCCGGAATTCAAGCGAGGCGCGCACGTTGTCATTGTTGCGCAGCAGGGAAACCACCAATCCGTAGCGCTGCACTATCGGGTTGCCATGCTTTTGTCCGCTGAGGGCATCGTCGAAATAGGCGATGGCGTCAGGGGCTGTTTTGTTTCTCGCGATCAATTTGGCGCGAACCAGCTGGAAATCGAGACTGTCCGGTATCAGCCGGTATGGCAGCTTGCTCACGCGGTTCTCTATATCCGCGACCCGTTCGCTGGTGATAGGGTGGGTACGCATATAGGTTGGCGCTTGTCCATCCACCAATCGGGTAGCCAATCTGAGCCGCTCGAGAAATTCCGGCATGGCATGGGTGTTGAAATTTGATTTTTTCAGTATATCCAGCCCGATACGGTCGGCTTCCAGTTCGTGGGTGCGGGTGAAGTCGAGTTGCTTCTGTATCGTGTGGGCCTGCACACTGGCAATGGCGGCTTCAGCAGCCTGCGGGTTAGTGCGCGAGGCAAGAATGGCTACAGCAAGAGCAGCCATGGCGGTGAGACCGTCAGTCTGTTGGCCAGCGACTATGCGGGCAAGGTGATGTTGGGTTACGTGAGCGATCTCATGCCCGAGTACCGAGGCAAGCTCGGACTCGCTTTCTGTGGTCATCAAGAGACCGCTATTAACGCCGATGAAGCCACCGGGCATGGCAAAAGCATTGATGTTGTTGTCATCCAATGCAAAGAACTCGAATCCCAGACTCGGTTCTGCGCTGTTCTGAACCAGTTTGTAGCCAATTTGATTCAGGTAATCATTGATCTCAACATCGTCCAGGTACTGATTGCCGGAGCGGATCTGCATCATGCTTTGCTGGCCGATCTGGCGCTCCTGGAGAGGTGTCAACACGGTCTGAGAGATATCACCCAGGTCGGGCAATCCTTCGCTGCCAGCGAAGGGCGAAAGGCATAGCAGCAGAATCGCAATCAGATTTTTCATGCCGGATATGATAGTTGTTTTTGTTGCGGGTTCACAATATTCAGAAAATTTCCGAATTGATCCCAGTGAAATCTTTGATCCATGCGGGGGTCAGACTGGACAACACCTTGCAAAATCATCAAAATCGACAAGTTATACTATAAATCTGGGTTATGGAAAAAATAGGGAAATATGAAATCTTGCGGGAACTGGGCGTAGGTGCGACCAGTACGGTGTATCTTGCGATCGATCCATTCAGCGAACAGAAAGTTGCAATCAAGCTGTTCGATCTTGGCATATTACGCGACCCGAGCAGAGCTAAAGTTTTCCGCAAGCTATTGATGACAGAAGCTTCGCTTGCGGGCAAGCTTTCTCATCCGCATATCGCAAAGATACTGGACGCGATGATGGAAGGCGAAGTCAATTATGTGGTGATGGAATATGTCGAGGGCAGTACGCTGGAACGGCATACTGATGTGGATAAATTATTGCCTGTCTCAGCGATAGCCGAGATTGCATACAAGTGCTGCAAGGCGCTTGAATATGCCCAGCACCAGGGTGTGATCCACCGCGATATCAAGCCGGCCAATATCCTGATGGATGGAGAGTCCGACATCAAGATCTCGGATTTCGGTGCTGCTGCCCTGCAGAGTGACCAGTCAACACAGGTGACCGGTGTGGGTTCCCCGGCCTATATGTCTCCCGAGCAGGTGAGGGAGGAGAAGCTGACCCACCAGACGGATATATATTCGTTGGGCGTGGTGATGTACAAATTGTTGACCGGAAAGCTGCCGTTTGATGCGAGCAATAATAGCAGCATGATTTACAACATCATCAACATCGAACCGCCGCCCCCCAGTAAATTTCGTCCCGAAATGCCTGCCGAGATGGATGCAATTGTCCAGCGTGCGATGGCGAAAGACATAGCAAAACGCTATCAGACCTGGGACGAATTTGCGAACGACCTGGTCGGTTTCTCTACCAAGATCGTGCCAAGCAAGGACAAGATCCACGATACGGAAAAATTCGACAAGCTGCGGGGGTTGGGATTCTTTACCAATTTCAGCGATGTCGAGCTTTGGGAGGTATTGCGGCTTAGCTCGTGGCGCAAGGTTCCCGAGTCGGAATTCATACTTCGCGATGGCGAAGACGGTCTCTCATTCTTTATCCTGGCACAGGGAACTGTGCGCGTGATGAAGGAAGGCCGGTTGCTGAGTCTGTTGCGCGCGGGTGATTGTTTTGGTGAAATGGCGCACCTTCTTGAGCGCGACTTCAAACGCAGTACCGACGTGGTCGCCAAGGACGATGTCGTGCTGATCGAGATCTTACCTGATGCACTTGAACATGCCACTCCCGGTTGCCGTTTCCAGTTCAGTGATGCTTTCCTGCGTATGCTGGTGAAACGTCTGTCGGTGGCAAATACGCGGTTATCGCATCTCTTGGCTGATCAGGGTTAACACGGGAACGAAAATAATGTCCGGATACAAGAATATCAGTGTCACCGAACTGGAAAATCTGTTGCAGAAAAACGCAATTCGATTGCTCGATGTACGCACCGATGCCGAGATTGCGCAAGGAAAGATACCACAGGGTGAACCGCTACCATTGCACCTCATTCCCCTGCGCATGGGCGAGATGGACAAGCAAGCCACGACGGTATTTTATTGTCGCTCAGGCGGGCGTTCCGCGCAGGCGGCCGCATTTTTTGCGGCGAACGGGTTTGCCGACGTCTTTAACCTGCAGGGTGGGATCATCGCGTGGGCAAATTCAGGCTTGCCGGTTCAGCGTTGATGGATTTTGATGCCGATCTGGATGCGCGCGGCCTGAGTTGCCCGTTGCCGATATTGCGTGCGCAAAAGTTATTGTTGAATATGAGCGGCGGTCAGGTGCTCAGGATCGTAGCTACTGACAAAGGCGCCCCCAACGATTTTTCAGAATTCTGCAGGAAGACGGGAAACGATTTGCTATCTTCAGTTTCGCAGGATGCCGAGTTTGTATTCCTGATTCGTCGCCGTTAGAACTCAACCCAGTTTTTGACGCTGTGACTGCAATTGCGTCAGCGTTGCTGTGAAATCTGTCATGCGTTTCTTTTCCTGCTCAACCACCTCGGCCGGCGCGCGTGCGACGAAACTTTCGTTGGAAAGTTTGGTTTCTGCCTTGGCAATCTCGCTGGTGAGGCGTGTAATCTCCTTATCCAGGCGTTCACGCTCTGCAACCACGTCGATCTCCACCTTCAGCATCAGTTTGAAATTGCCAACGATGGAGACAGGCGCATCACCATCAGGCAATTCTGCCACGACCTGCACTTCACTGAGTTTGGCAAGGCCGCTGATGTAGGGCGAGAGCCGGTTAAGCAACCCTGCTTCGCCCGCAATGATGAGCGGAACGCGCGTGGCTGGAGAAAGGTTCATTTCACTGCGCAAACTGCGGCAGGCGGTGATCAGTTCCTGTAACAGTATGGTCTGCGCGATCGCGGCTTCGTCTATCTTGGCGGCTTCGGACTTTGGATAGGGTTGCAACATAATGCTGCCGCCATTCTTTCCGGCCATCGGGGCAACCGATTGCCACAGCTCTTCGGTGATGAACGGAATGATCGGGTGCGCCATGCGCAGGATGACTTCCAGTACGCGCACCAGGGTGCGGCGCGTTGCGCGTTGCTGTGATTCATTGCCATTGGCGATCTGCACCTTGGCCAGTTCCACGTACCAGTCGCAGTAAGTGTTCCATACCAGTTCGTACACCGCACGTGCAGCCATGTCGAACCGGTAGTCGGCAAAGTTGATCGCCATCTCGGCTTCAGTCTTTTGCAGCAGGCTGATCATCCACTTGTCTGCAGTGGAATATTCCAGCGGCAGGTTTGCATCCAGTCCCACGTCCAGCCCTTCGCAATTCATCAGCACAAAGCGCGTCGCGTTCCACAGCTTGTTGCAGAAGTTGCGATAACCCTCGCAGCGCTGCATGTCGAACTTGATGTCGCGGCCGGGCGAGGCGAGTGAGGCGAAAGTGAAGCGCAATGCGTCCGTACCGTAGGCGGTGATGCCATCGGGGAATTCTTTGCGCGTGCGTTTTTCGATCTTCTCCGCATCCTTGGGGTTCATCAGTCCGGTGGTGCGTTTCTTTACCAGATGATCGAGAGATATGCCGTCGATAAGGTCGATGGGATCGAGCACGTTACCTTTGGACTTGGACATCTTCTGTCCTTCCGCATCACGGATCAGGCCGTGCACGTAAACATCCTTGAACGGAATTTTTCCGGTGAGGTGCTTGGTCATCATCACCATACGCGCCACCCAGAAGAAAATGATGTCGAAGCCGGTGACCAGCACTGACGACGGCAAGTATTGCTTTACGAACCCGTTTTGCGCGTCGAATGGTTTGCCCATGTCCCAATCGAGGGTGGAGAACGGCCACAGCGCGGACGAGAACCATGTATCCAGCACG
This sequence comes from Gallionella sp., assembly GCA_041739955.1. Lineage (GTDB taxonomy): Bacteria > Pseudomonadota > Gammaproteobacteria > Burkholderiales > Gallionellaceae > Gallionella. The sequence continues at coordinate 9,041 of JBGSMU010000021.1, forward strand.
TCGTTGTCGCGGTCGAGTTGACCAGCATAACCGGCCTTGTCCGCCAGCTTGCGTGCTTCGGTTTCGTCGTGGGCGACGAACACTTCTCCGTTCACACCGTACCAAGCGGGAATCTGGTGACCCCACCACAATTGGCGCGAGATGCACCAGTCCTGGATGTTGTTCAACCACTGGTTGTAGGTGTTCACCCAGTTCTCGGGGTGGAACTTGATCTCGCCGGAACTTACGCATTCCAGCGCCTGTTCGGTGATGCTTTTTCCTTCCCGGTTGCCCTTCGTTGCAGGTGCTGGCTTGCTCATCGCCACGAACCACTGGTCGGTCAGCATCGGTTCGATCACTGCACCGGTACGGTCGCCGCGCGGGACTTTGAGTTTGTGCTTGTCGGCTTTGAGGAACAAGCCAGCTGATTCGAGGTCGGCGACGATTTGTTTGCGTGCAATGAACCGGTCTAGTCCGTGATATGCGTCTGGTAATGCAGTGCTGGTGGTTAGGTAAGCATCCATATGGATGCCTTTATGGTAATTGCCGTCAATGAGTTCAGAGATTTCACCGTTCGAGTGAGTGAATCGGGCGCCTGGTATTAATATGACTTCAGCATCACTTCGGACATTTCCATTAAGTTCCAAGACGCTGACCATAGCTAATTTGTGGCGCTGTCCGACCGCATAGTCGTTGAAGTCATGTGCGGGTGTGACCTTCACCACACCGGTACCGAAATCCTTGTCCACGTATTCGTCCGCGATGACGGGGATGGTGCGGTTGCATAACGGTAATGTGACCTGCTTGCCGATCAGGTGTTTGTAACGCTCGTCCTCCGGATGCACCATCACGGCGATGTCGCCCAGCATGGTCTCGGGACGGGTGGTCGCAACTGTCAGATCACCTGAGCCGTCCGCGAGCGGATACTTGATGTGATACATGAAGCCGTCTTCTTCTTCCTGCACCACTTCCAGGTCTGACACGGCGGTGTGCAGTTTCGGGTCCCAGTTTACCAGGCGCTTGCCGCGATAGATCAGTCCTTCGTTGAACAGGCGGACGAAGGTTTCGGTGACCGACTGCGACAGGCCTTCATCCATCGTGAAGCGCTCGCGCGACCAGTCAGGCGAGGTACCGAGGCGGCGCATCTGCTTGGTGATGGTGGAGCCGGACTGTTCCTTCCACTCCCATACTTTTTCCAGGAATTTTTCGCGGCCCAGATCATGGCGTGTGATGCCTTGGGCATTCAACTGGCGCTCGACCACGATCTGCGTGGCGATGCCCGCGTGGTCGGTGCCCGGCTGCCATAGCGTATTGTCCCCGCGCATGCCGTGGTAGCGCGTCAGCGCATCCATCAGGGTCTGATTGAAGCCATGCCCCATGTGCAAAGTGCCGGTGACATTGGGTGGGGGTAGCAGGATGCAGAAGTTCTCCTGCCTGGTGTTATCGAGTCCGGCTTTGAAATAGCCGGCATTCTCCCACTCGGGATACCAGCGTGCTTCGATGTCTTTCGGGTCAAAACTTTTTGCGAGTTCCATTGCGGTGTGTTCCAGATACGGCGTGAAAGGGCGCGATTATAACAAAGACAGGCGGTGCGCTATCAGAAGAGCTGCATTGCGCGGGTCAGGGATGATGTTATGGTTGCTGCGGTTCTATTGTTTTGCGGCCAAGTCGAAATGACGCAGCTCGTAACCGCGATCTTTGTAGAATTTGTAGCGCTCCCGTCCCCGGATACTGTCTTCCTCGTCGGTGCCGATGATTTCTATGACGCGTTCGAATCGGCTGAAGAATGGCACGCATTCATCATGCAGGCTGATCAACAGGTCGTGATGCGGGAATTTTTCGCTGCCATTGTTCAACAGTACAGGCATAGTCATAGCCTCTTCGGCATCGCTGTGGCAATGCGGGATGAAGGCAGTGGCAGGGTAATGCCACAGCAATTTATCAACTGCGTTTGTGGTTGCCATATCGGGTGCGCTGATGACAGTGCGCACGCCGTTCTGGATGGCCTTGTGGCTCAACTGACAGGCGGTGCGCAGCTTGTCTTTAGAGCCGGTATAAAAATCAATCTTAGTCACGACTTTTGCGCGCGGTTGATCAAAAATTGCGTGAGCAGTGGAACCGGACGACCTGTCGCGCCCTTCTCCTTGCCGGATTTCCATGCGGTACCGGCGATGTCCAGATGCGCCCAGCGGTATTCCTTGGTGAAACGCCAGAGGAAACAGGCCGCAGTGATAGCGCCGCCGGCGCGGCCGCCGATGTTCTGCATATCGGCAAAATTGCTGTCCAGCAGAGGTTGGTAATCATCCCACAGTGGTAGCTGCCAGGCGCGGTCATGGCTCTGGGTGCCCGCAGCAAGAAGTTCCTGTGCGAGTTTTTCCTCGTTGCTTAACAGACCGCTGGTGACGTGTCCCAGTGCGATGACGCAGGCGCCTGTGAGTGTGGCGATATCGATCACGGTGTCGGGTTTGAATTTGGCGGAATAGGTTAGCGCATCGCACAGGATCAAACGTCCTTCTGCATCAGTGTTCAGAATCTCTATGGTCTGGCCGGACATGGAGGTTACGATGTCGCCGGGTTTGATGGCTTTGCCGGACGGCAGGTTCTCGCAGGTGGGGATCACACCAACCACATTGACCTTCAGTCCCAATTCGGCCATGGTCTGCATTGTGCCAAGCACACTGGCCGCACCGCACATGTCATATTTCATCTCATCCATCTCCGCGCCGGGCTTGAGCGAGATGCCGCCGCTGTCGAAGGTGACCCCTTTTCCGACCAGCACAACCGGCTTCTGCTTCCTGTCAGTGCCGTAATACTCCATTGTGATAAGTTTTGCGGGCTGTTCGCTACCCTGGGTGACAGACAGGAAAGAGCCCATGCCGAGCTTGCGCATGTCTTTTTCTTCCAGCACCGTGGTCTTGATGGATTTGTGGGTTTTGCCCAGCGCTTGTGCCTGGTTGGCAAGATAGCCCGGTGTGCAGATATTGCCGGGGAGATTGCCCAGTGTCTTGGTAAATTCCATGCCGCGCGCAATCGCCGAGGCTTGAATGAGAGTGTTCTTCAAGACAGTATCTGGCTTTTCCATTGTGCCAAATGTGATTTGCTTCAATGCCGCCGCCTTGGCGGGTTTGCTTTTCAGGCTGTCGGAACGATAAGTGCTCTCGGCACCGGCGAAAACGGCTTGTCTGATCATCCATTCCTGATCGCTGCCGGGTTCGTCATTGATGATGTAGAGCGTCGCGTCCTTGGCAGTGGTCGCGTTCAACGCGGCGAAAATCGCGCGCAAGATTTCCACGCGTGACTTGTTGCTCGACTCGTTTGGTTTGCCCAACCCGACCAGCAATATTCTCTCGGCTGCCATGCCGGTAATCCGGTGTAAAAGTAATGTGGATGCAGACCTTCCATTCATGTCGCCGCGCTTAACCTGCTCGGTGATGGCGAGCTTGGAGGCCTTGTCGATCACCTGCGCTGCCGGCGACAATTTCCCATCTTCAAACACACCGACAACGATACAGTCACTACGCTGCTTTTCCGGACTGACTTGTTTTATGCTAAATTCCACGCGCTACTCCTTATAATATCCAGACACAGACGACCTAACCATTCCCGCCGACACATTCATTCCCGACAACATATTTCCAAAGATGTCTGATTATCCACATTCTCCGCGAGTAAAGTCAAAGCCGCTCAAGTTGGGATTGTTTCACCGAGCCTTGGTGGGGGAATTCGTCAGTAATGGATTGCTGGTTTTTGCGGTGTTATTCGGTATCGTAGTGGTGAGCCAGTTGATCCGCTTGCTGAGTGCGGCTGTCGAGGGGAAGATTACTGTGGACGGTGTGCTGGCCTTGCTGGGCTTTGGCGCAATGAGTTATCTGCCCATGCTTTTTTCGATCTGTTTGTTCATTTCGATCCTGCTGACCTTGTCGCGTAGCTATCGCGATAGCGAAATGGTGGTCTGGTTCGGCTCCGGTTTGGGACTGACAAAGTGGATACGACCTGTGCTGTGGTATGCCATCCCCGTGGTGGGATTGATCGCGTTGCTTAGTTTGTTATTGTCGCCATGGGCCGTACAGAAAGCGGAGGAGTTCAGACATAAGCTGGAAAGCCGCGATGAGGTTGCCGCTGCCACTACGGGTACATTCCGGGAGTCAAATCAATCGGACAGGGTCTATTTTATCGAAGATGTGGATCTGGAATCCGGCAGGGTCGGCAACATTTTTGTGCAATCCAAACAAAACGGAAAGACTGGAACGATGGTTGCGCGCCAAGGCTACCAGGAGAGCATGCCCAATGGGGATCGTTTTCTCGTGTTGCTGAATGGCACGCGCTACGAAGGGACGCCAGGGCAACGCGACTATAACATCGTGGAATTCGAGCGTTATTCGATCCGTATAGACTCGTTACCCATAAAACAATCAGCTTTAAAACCTGCGGGAATATCAACATTATCATTATGGCAAGATCCGACTCCATGGAATCTTGCGGAGCTGGAGTGGCGGTTAAGTTTGCCTATCAGTGCCGCAATCATCGCCCTGCTCGCGATACCCATGAGTTATGTGAATCCGCGTTCCGGGCGTTCTATCAACCTGATATTAGCGATAGTCGTTTACATGCTGTACAGCAATATGAACAGTGTAGCTAATTCCTGGGTGGCTCTTGGCAAGATCTCGCCTGGACTTGGTCTGTGGATCATGCATGCGATCATGCTGTGCGTTACGTTGCTGATGTTCGCTCGCCGAATGAAAATGCTTAATGTGCGCAAGTACTTCGTAAAAAATCGCAAAATTTCGATACCGAATCCGGCGGAATCCGTTTCGACGATTCAGATCGAGACAGGTCGTAATCCATGAGCTTGCTGTTTCGGCATTTAAGTCGTGAAATCTATCTGAGTATCGGATTGGTCTTCTTTGCGCTTATTGCTTTGTTCTCTTTCATGGATTTCATCCATGAGTTGGGTGAGATGGGCAAGGGGCAGTACCACTTGGGATATGTGTTGTTGTTCGTGGCCCTCATTATCCCCGGGCATATCTATGAGCTTTTTCCGGTGGCTGTTCTGGTCGGTACGATACTCGCACTGGTGCAGATGGCGGCCAGCTCGGAATTGACGGTTTACCGGTGCTCCGGAGTATCGCCCCAAAAACTTGTCGGCGTGCTGTTTTTGATAGCGATCCCGCTGATTTCTGCCAGCATCCTGCTGGGGGAATGGATCGTTCCCCCGAGCGACCGCATGGCGCAGAGATTGAGTTTGATGGCGCGCAAAGGGCAAGTTGCGCTGACGGAGTTTCGCTCGGGAGTTTGGGTTAAGGATGAACACAGTTTTGTCAATGTCAAGGATGTGATGCTGGATGAGAATTTGTCCAATTTGTCAGACATCGATATCTACCGGTTTGATGAGAATCACCGTTTACAGGCTATTACCAATGCCAAGCGGGCAAGTTTCATTTCCGAAGGACGCTGGAAGCTTGAAGAGGTAAGAGAAACCAGTTTCAACAAGGAAGGTGTAAGTATCAATACCCAGCCGTTGATGGAATGGAAATCGTCCCTGCACCCGAGTATTTTCAGTGTGCTACTGGTGGTACCGGAGCAGATGTCCGCAGTTGAGCTATATCAGTACAGTAAGCATTTGAAAGATAACAGCCAGAAAAGCGCGCGTTATGAGATCGCCATGTGGAACAAGCTGGCTTATCCGTTAACGTTGTTGGTAATGATGATACTGGCTTTGCCTTTTGCCTCATACCACCGGCGTGCGGGCGGCGTGGGATCGATGATATTTCTGGGCATCCTGATGGGATTGGTCTTCCATGTGGTCGGGAGATTGTTTGCAAGTCTGGGGGCGTTGAATGACTGGCCTGCATTTTTTAGTGCGACGGCAATGACCGGCTTGTTTTTGATACTGGGTTCGACGATGTTGTGGTGGACAGAAAGACGCTGATCGTTTTGGATAAAGCCGGCGATTCACCGGGTCTGTACTGAACGAGGATCCCTGTAACCGGAATGAGCATTCGTGCGGTTTTGCGTCGTAAACTATTGCCCTTTCTTTTCCCGCTCCTCTTTTACCATTTGCCTTACCTGTTCACGCTTATCCTCGGGTACCTGGCTGAAGGCTCGGTATTTGTCCCGTGCCGCCTGTCTTTGCTGGGGGGTGAGCTCGCTCCATGCCTTCAGGCGGCTCAGGAATCGAAGTTTTTCCGGACTTGTCAGATCGGGATAGAACTTTGATACATCCAGAAAGCTGTTTTGTTGTCCTTCAGACAAGCTGTTCCATTGTTCCCGTATCGGCATAAGCGCTTCTTGCTGCGACTTTGACAGAGAGTTCCAATCTTGGGGCGCGGCTACAGCGTGAGGTATAGACGTCAGGAATATAAGTGCGAGGGCGACAGCGGCTTTGATCATGGCTTTACGGATCCAGAAATATCTCCATGGGTAAATCATCAGTCAGGATTGCGATATCCAGATGGCTCATGTCGTGATGATTCGAATCGTGCTCAGCACCATGATGCCAGTACCCTGCCAGGCTGACAAGTACGGCAATCAGCAGGATTATCGCAGCCACCCATTGCTGGGGAGAGTGGGGCGTCAACAGGTGGGTGGTATGACCGCTACTCAATGCAAAATACGGTTTGTGTATCGATTGCCTGTTCAGCGCAACATTTCGTGCGCGGCGCAAACCTTCGATAGTTTTAGTATCAATCTTTTCTGCCGAATGGGTAAGCAATCTTGCGATGGATTCCGGTTTGTTGTTTTCTGGAATTTCTCCCTCATGATCATTGTTCATGGTAGCTCCACTCCTTTATCCTTCAGCGCTTTGGCAAGCGTACGAACCGCGCGGGAACAGTGGGTCTTGACGCTCCCTTCGGAGCAACCCATTGCCGCAGCGGTTTCGGTTGTATCCAGTCCTTCCCAGTAACGCAGCAGGAAGGCTTCACGTTGACGAGCGGGAAGTTGCGCCAGCTCTGCTTCGATCATGGCGATCGTCTGGCCTTGCTCAAGCAAGCTTTCAGGCCCCGAGGGTGCGCTTGGGTTACTGTTATCCTGTAATACCTCCAACGGATCGAATTCCTCCTCGTCCTTGGGTGAAAATGACGAAAACAGGGTAGTCCACGCATCCCGTACTTTCTGCCTGCGATAATGGTCATGCAGGGTGTTTTGTAAAATTCGTTGAAATAACAGCGGTAACTCGACTGCAGGCTTATCCCCGTATTTTTCAGCGAGTTTTATCATTGCATCCTGGACGATATCAAGTGCGGATTGCTCATTGCGAACCCCGTACAGGGCTTGCTTGTAAGCGCGACGTTCAACACTTTCCAGGAAATGTGAGAGTTCTGCGGGGCTGGCCAGTTTGTTTGCTCCAAGGGATTTCTGGTGGGATGGTAGCAAATAGCCCGCTGCAATGCATGAAACCATATTAAAAATCGGGCAAAGGTTGACCAAAATGCTGCCAACCTTTATCTTACGCGGTTCTTTAAATAGGCTTAGTTCAAGGTGTATGAGATGGAATTGACCGGCGCGGAGATTGTCATCCGCTGTTTGCAGGAAGAGCAGGTCGAATATGTGTTCGGCTATCCGGGCGGGGCGGTGCTATTCATTTATGATGCATTGTTCCAGCAGGAAAAGGTCAAGCATATCCTGGTGCGCCATGAGCAGGCTGCCGTGCATGCTGCCGACGGATATTCGCGTTCTTCGGAAAAGGTGGGCGTTGCGCTTGTTACCTCGGGACCCGGTTTGACCAATGCGGTGACCGGCATTGCGACTGCATATCTGGATTCGATTCCCATGGTGATCATTAGTGGCCAAGTGCCGACTTTTGCGATAGGTGAAGACGCCTTTCAGGAAGTTGACGCGGTTGGGATCACCAGGCCATGCGTGAAACATAATTACCTGGTCAAGGACGTCAACGATATCGCTTCAACCATCAAGAAGGCATTCTATCTTGCCAAGACAGGCCGGCCGGGGCCGGTTCTGGTCGATATACCGAAGGACATTTCCAATCAAAAGGCGACTTTCGAGTATGCTGGAAATGTAAATATCCGTTCTTACCATCCTGCTGGAAAGGGCGATGGAGAGCAGATCAGGCAGGCAGCGAAGTTGTTGCTTGAAGCCAAGTGTCCAATGATTTACGCCGGCGGAGGCATAGTGTTTTCGGGTGCTGCCAGCCAATTGACAGATCTGGTGCGTTTGCTCGGTTTCCCGTGTACCAATACCCTGATGGGATTGGGCGGTTATCCTGCCAATGACAAACAGTTCGTTGGTATGCCCGGTATGCACGGTACATACGAAGCGAATATGGCGATGCAACACTGCGATGTGCTGTTGGCGGTCGGCGCGCGCTTTGATGATCGCGTGATCGGGAATGTCGAACATTTTGCGCAGGTCCCGCGCAAGATTATCCATCTTGATATCGATCCATCCTCGATTGCAAAACGTGTCAAAGTAGACGTCCCGGTTGTAGGTGATCTGAAACTGGTTCTGGATCAGTTGTTGAGCGAATTGCGCAGCGTCAAGAAAAAGCCCGATGCGGCCGATCTTGCTGCCTGGTGGAAGCAGATAAACGAGTGGCGTGAAAAGGGCGGAGGTCTGCGCTATAAAAATTCGACAGAGATCATCAAGCCGCAATTCGTTATAGAAAAACTTTACGAGATCACCGGTGGGGATGCATTCATCACATCGGATGTCGGGCAGCACCAGATGTGGGCCGCACAGTATTATAAATTCGACAAACCTCGTCGATGGATTAATTCCGGTGGGCTGGGAACGATGGGATTCGGCTTGCCGGCGGCGATGGGGGTGCAGTTGATCAACCCGGGTGCGACGGTGGCATGCGTGACCGGGGAGGGCAGTATTCAGATGAATATTCAGGAATTGTCGACCTGTAAGCAATTCCATCTGCCGATCAAAGTTTTGTCGTTGAACAATCGTTATCTGGGCATGGTTCGACAATGGCAGCAATTTTTTCACGGTAACCGTTATTCGGAATCCTATATGGATGCCTTGCCCGATTTTGTGAAATTGGTGGAAGCTTATGGTCATGTCGGTATGCGCATAGACAACCCGTCGGATGTTGAGCCCGCGATTAAAGAGGCCTTTGCACGCAAAGATGATCTGGTTTTCATGGATTTCCGGACCGACCCGACTGAGAATGTGTTTCCTATGGTTCCTGGCGGAAAGGGATTGTCTGAAGTGATCCTGGGGGAGGAGCTGTAATGCGGCACATCATATCTCTGCTGATGGAAAACGAGGCGGGCGCCCTGTCACGAGTGGCCGGGCTGTTTTCGGCTCGAGGTTACAATATCGAATCTCTGTCTGTTGCGCCTACGGAAGACCCGACCCTGTCACGCATGACTATCGTTACCAGCGGGTCGGATGCGGTGATCGAGCAGATCAACAAACAGCTTAACAAGCTGGTCGATGTTGCGGTCGTAATGGATCTGAGCGATGGCGATCATCTTGAACGCGAATTGATGCTGGTCAAGGTACGCTCGGACAATAAAGCGTGCGAAGCGCTGAAAGGTAGCTTGGGCGACTATTGCGGGCGTGTGATAGACGAGTCGGACTCCACCTGCACCATGGAATTGACCGATACTTGTGCGCGGCTGGATGAATTCTTGCAGTCGATCAAGCGCGAAAATATTCTGGAAACAGTGCGTACCGGAGCATCAGGCATCGGACGCGGGAAACGGATTTTGAAAGTTTAATTTTTACTCAAAGAGGGCAACATGAAAGTTTATTACGACAAAGATGCAGATCTGTCACTTATCAAGGGTAAGCAGGTAACCATCATTGGTTATGGCTCACAAGGCCATGCGCATGCGCAGAATCTGAAGGAGTCAGGTGTCAATGTCACCGTCGGTTTGCGCAAGAGCGGAGCTTCCTGGAGCAAGGCGGAAGCTGCCGGTATCAAGGTGGCCGAAGTCGCTGCGGCGGTAAAGGCTGCCGATGTGGTGATGATGTTGTTGCCCGACGAGAATATTCCCGATGTCTATAACAACGAGGTGGCCCCTAACATGAAAGCCGGCGCTGCGTTGGCTTTCGCACACGGCTTTAACGTGCATTACAACCAGGTGGTGCCACGCGCGGATGTGGACGTAATCATGATCGCGCCGAAAGGCCCGGGCCATACTGTGCGTTCCGAATATCTGAAGGGTGGTGGTGTGCCGACACTGATCGCCGTGTATCAGGACAAGTCCGGCAAGGCAAAGGATATTGCGCTGTCTTATGCGGCAGCCAACGGCGGCACCAAGGGTGGTGTGATCGAGACCAACTTCCGCGAAGAGACGGAGACCGATCTGTTCGGTGAGCAGGCTGTGCTATGCGGCGGTGCGGTTGAGTTGGTGAAGGCGGGCTTTGAAACACTGACTGAGGCGGGTTATGCTCCCGAAATGGCGTACTTCGAATGCTTGCACGAACTGAAGCTGATCGTCGATCTGATGTACGAAGGCGGCATCGCCAACATGAACTACTCCATTTCCAACAACGCTGAATATGGAGAGTATGTGACCGGTCATCGCGTGATTGCCGATGAGGCTCGCGCCGCGATGAAGGAATGCCTGAAAAATATCCAGAACGGCCAATACGCCAAACAGTTCATTCTGGAAGGTCGCACCAACTATCCGGAAATGACTGCACGCCGTCGTTTGAACGCCGAACATCCGATTGAGGTGGTGGGTGGTCAATTGCGCGCGATGATGCCCTGGATCGGCAAGAACAAGCTGGTGGATCAATCCAAAAACTAGGAAGCTGGGGGGTGAAATGCTTCACCCCTCATCTCAACCTGCCTCGGAGTAAAGAATTGCCACTCCACGATTCTCGCTTTGCGCGAGTGTCGGTGTGTCTTGGCAAGATGACAATAAAGGGATAGCCTAGGCGCATGGACGAATTCGATACACGCACAAGAATGAGCCTGCGCAGACGCGGCATCTACCTGTTGCCCAACCTGTTTACCACGGCTGCATTGTTCGCTGGCTTCTATGCCATCGTACAGGCGATGAATTTCCGGTTTGAATATGCATCAGTGGCGATATTCATTGCCATGGTTCTTGATGGTCTGGACGGGAGAGTGGCGCGGATGACCCGCACCCAAAGCGAGTTCGGAGCCGAATACGACAGTCTTTCCGATATGGTTTCATTCGGTGTAGCGCCTGCCCTGGTTATTTATGAATGGGCATTCAGGGGGATGGGCAAGCTGGGGTGGTTCGCCGCATTTATCTACTGTGCTGCCACCGCGCTACGGCTTGCGCGTTTCAATACCAATATAGAGGTGGTTGATAAGCGATATTTTCAGGGGTTGCCCAGCCCGGCGGCCGCTGCTTTGGTGGCGGGTTTTGTCTGGGTGATGCTGGATTATGATTTCAAGGGGCAGGATGTGCGTTGGTACGCTGCTGTGCTGACCATCTTTGCGGGCCTGAGCATGGTCAGCAATCTTCCTTTTTACAGCTTCAAGGATTTCAATGTACGCAAAAGCGTGCCTTTTGTGGTCATATTCCTGATCGCCTTGTTTTTCATCCTGATTTCCAGCTACCCGCCCGGTGTGTTGTTCGCATTGTTCCTTGCATACGCACTGTCCGGATATGTGTTGTATGCGCTGAGATGGCGAAAAAACAAACGTACCGTTGCGTGATATCACAAAACTGGTAATATTCGTCCCATGCATTTCTCAACTCACATCGCAAACCTTCACTCCACATTCAGCCTGCTGGCTGCGCTGCTGCTGCGCGGCGCGCGCTAATCACACACTACAATAACTGAAGTGAGCGCGCCAACCTTACAGGTGGCGCAGGCATGACTTGTTTATATCGGAGTTTGACATGACAGATAAATTGATTATTTTTGATACCACATTGCGCGATGGCGAGCAGAGCCCAGGGGCGGCAATGACCCGTGAAATGAAGTTACGTATCGCCCGCCAACTGGAAAAATTGGGCGTGGATATTATCGAAGCAGGCTTTGCCGCTGCCAGCCCGGGTGATTTTGAGGCCGTCAAGGCTGTTGCGGAGACCATTAAAGATTCAACGGTATGCTCGCTGGCCCGTGCCAGCGAAAACGATGTGCGCCGAGCTGGCGAGGCGGTTCGGCCGGCAAAGTCGGGGCGTATCCACACGTTTATTGCCACCAGTCCGATACATATGCAACACAAGTTGCGCATGACCGAGGATCAAGTGGTGGAACGCGCCGTCAGTGCGGTCAAGTGGGCACTTGAGTACACAAACGATGTGGAATTTTCCGCGGAAGATGCTGTGCGTTCGGATATGGATTTTCTGGTTCGTGTATTCGATGCGGTAATAAAAGCAGGTGCCAAGACATTGAATGTGCCGGATACCGTGGGTTACTCCATTCCGGCAGGGTGGGGCGAACGCATCAGGCAATTGATCGAGCGGGTGCCGAACTCGGATAAAGTGATCTGGTCCACGCATTGTCACAACGATCTTGGCTTGGCCGTGGCGAACTCCTTGTCTGCGGTGATGAACGGCGCTCGCCAGATTGAGTGCACCATTAACGGTTTGGGTGAGCGCGCTGGGAACGCTTCGCTGGAAGAGATCGTGATGGCAGTGAAGACACGCCGGGATGTATTCAATCTGGATACGCGCATCGATACCAAACAGATCGTGCCCACATCCAAACTTGTTTCCAGTATCACCGGTTATCCGGTACAGCCCAACAAGGCGATTGTTGGGGCGAATGCGTTTGCGCACGAGTCAGGCATACATCAGGATGGTGTGCTCAAACATCGTGAAACTTACGAGATCATGCGCGCTGAAGATGTGGGCTGGAATGCCAACAAGTTGACTCTGGGCAAGCTTTCCGGTCGCAATGCACTTCGCCAGCGTTTTGCTGCATTGCATATCGAATTCGATTCTGAAGACGAGTTCAACGCCGCGTTCCAGCGGTTCAAGGAATTGGCGGATCGCAAGAGCGAGATTTTTGACGAAGACTTGCAGGCGCTGGTCAGTGACGGGGCTGTAGCCAAATTCAGCGAATACTATAGCCTGGTGGCGATGGGAGCACATTCCGAGACCGGCGTGTTGCCAGTGGCAAGAGTCGTGATGAGCATCGACGGTATCGATCATCAGGCGGATTCGCAAGGCGGTGGGCCGGTGGACGCAGCTTTCAAGGCGATCGAACAGATCGTGAAAAGTGGAACCGAGTTGCAGCTTTATTCGGTAAACAATATCACCAGCGGCACCGATGCGCAGGGTGAAGTGACCGTGCGCTTGTCAAAAGGCGGGCGTATCGTGAACGGGCAGGGCGCGGATACCGATATCGTGGTGGCATCTGTCAAAGCGTATCTAAATGCATTGAACAAGCTGCACAGTAAACTTCATCGGGCACATCCGCAGGTTTAGAACTTTTGTAGCTACCGCAAAAAGGCTGGTCTGACGATCAGCCTTTTTTTCGCACTGCGATCATGACTGTCCAGATGCCCAGTGCGATGTAACAGAGCATCGACCATTCCGGTATGCCCAGCGTCAGGAAAGTCCAGCCCTTTTCGGCGCATTCTCCCGACCCGTGCATGAGCTGCTTCAGCACGTTCGACAACGGCATGGTCTCCAGCATGTAATCCAGACCAGGACCGCAGGCGGGAACCTGATCTTTGGGCAGATTCTGTATCCAGATATGGCGTGCGGCGATTGCGATACCGGAAAGTGAGAGCAGGGTGAGCAGGGCGGCGTAGACGCGCTCCCCTAAGCGTTTGGGGTCATGTGCCATCGCCACCAGGAAGACAGCCGCAATCGCGATGAATATCACGCGCTGAACCATGCACAAGGGACAGGGATCCTGGTATTTGACGTATTGCAGGTATAACGCGAATCCAATCAGGCCGCCGGGAAACAAGGCGCCTGCAAGATATAGCCAGCGATTGGAAATACTGCGCCAGAATTTAATCATATGGAACGATCAAACTGAATTGAATGAAAAAGGCAAGCAGTCACTATTCTAACGGCTTGCCGAATTTCGTGGGAGAAGAGGTGGCAGACCAAATGAATCAAGGTATGTCACAAGTCACTCAGGGCAACTTTTTCAGGCCGGTGTAATCTGCGATTTAAGCATAGGCTTGATAACGATAGGCGAGCTACCGGATTGCTGTTTGTTGTTGCTTTCAACCAACTGCTGCAATGTTACAGATTCGAGATAGTCCAGGATCTTCTCGTTAAGCCCCATCCACAAGTCATGGGTTACGCATGGCTTTTCTTCACCATGACATTTGCCCATTCCACCGCATTTGGTTGCATCCAAAGGTTCATCCACAGCAAGTACGATTTCCGCAATTGAAATCTTGCCTGCGGGGCGTCCAAGGTAATAACCTCCGCCCGGACCGCGCACACTTTCGACAATATTGTTTCTGCGCAGCTTGCCGAACAATTGCTCCAGATAGGACAACGAAATACTCTGGCGGTCGCTGATGGAGGACAGTGTCACTGGGGACTTGCCACCGCGTGTAGCCAAGTCAACCATCGCTGTGACTGCAAAACGTCCTTTTGTTGTCAATCTCATATCATTCTCCAATTATCTGTTTTGCATAGATAGCCATAAAGGCCGGATAGTTCAAGTTGTTTTATGTAAATAGCATTTTCCAGCACTGCTTCAGGATAGTATACCATAGTTAATTAGTCAACTATCTTGTTTAAATGATTGGGGTCGAACTTGTCGGCAGTTGCACGCTCCTCATCAACGGGCACGCCCATTTTTTCAAGCTGTTGCAGAATGAATTCGATGCGCTGATCCACGGTTACGCTATGTCCGATCAATCCGTGCAAGGCCTTGTTGACCGGATCGTTCTGATCGTTGCCAATGCCGTAGGCGTTGAATCCGGTCGAGGATTTCTTGTCCTCATCCAGAATTCGGGCTGGTATACCGGTTGCGGTTGCGCCAGCAGGGACATCCTTGACAACGACGGCATTCGAGCCGATTTTTGCGCCATCGCCTATGCTGATGGGGCCAAGTATCTTCGCACCCGCGCCCACCACCACCCCGTTACCCAAAGTCGGATGACGCTTGCCGTCGCGCCAGGATGTTCCGCCCAGCGTGACACCGTGATAAAGGGTCACATCATCGCCGATCTCGGCGGTTTGGCCGATGACCACGCCCATGCCGTGATCGATAAAGAACCGGCGCCCGATAGTAGCGCCCGGATGGATCTCGATCCCGGTCAATCCACGGGCAATATGCGATATAAAGCGCGCCAGCCATTTCAGGTTCGCGTGCCAAAGGGTGTTCGACAGGCGATGCACGATACGCGCGTGTATGCCGGGATAGCATGTCAGCACCTCAAGAGTGCTGCATGCGGCCGGATCGCGGTCGAATACGCTGGCGATGTCTTCCCTGATATTCCTAAACATTCCCGTTCTCATCCTGTTCACGCGCTTCTTCCTGATAGCGCGATTTAAGGCGCGCATTATACTCGGTCGTTACACTCAATATGCCGCGCAGTATGTTGATCTCCTCCTGCTCCAATCCCGCGCGGGCGTAGAGGCGACGCAGGCGTTGCATCAGGCGTGCCGGATTCTGCGTGGTGAAGAATCCGATCTCGCGCAGCGTTTTTTCCAGATGACCAAAATACCCATCCACTTGTTCGAAGGGAGCGGACTGTGTTTTCGGCTTTTCCGGCACAAATTCCTGCGCCGCGACAGACAATTGGTAAGCCAGAACCTGAACGGCCGCGGCGAGGTTAAGTGAAGAAAATTCCGGATTAGCCGAAATATGGGACAAAAGTTGAGCCTTTCCCATCTCATCATTGGTCAGGCCGGACATTTCGGTGCCGAACAGCAGTGCTACCGGATTCGATGCGGCTTGTTGCAACAGGACAGGCATTGCCTCGCGCGGTGAACTCACCTGAAGAGAGATGTCGCGCATCCGTGCGGTCAGGGCAACAGTGAAAACCACGCCCTTTAACGCCTCGTCTATAGATCCGCATATCACCGCATCGCGCAAGACATCGTCCGCCCCGGCGGCCATTGCCGTTGCCTGAGGGTCGGGAAAAAGCCGGGGATTGATCAGATAAAGCTGGCTTAGCCCCATGGTTTTCATCGCACGTGCTGCCGCGCCGATATTGCCGGGATGGGTGGTATGGCTGAGGACCACACGGATATTGACCAAAGGATTTTGTTTATTCAAAACGTGATTCCAACTAAAATGCGCTCCGGTAACTTTATCAGGAACTTGGAGTAACCGTCGCGAGCGGCTGTAGTGCAACACAGAAATTAAGTTGCGTAGCAGGTTTATTCAAGTTCCATGCTCATTAAAAAGGTCGTACTTATATGCACCCCATGCTCAACACAGCGGTGAAGGCAGCTCGTCGCGCAGGAAATTTGATCCACCGTTCTTCAGACAGGATCGATCACCTTACGGTCACCAAGAAGTCCCATGCCGACTTCGTCAGCGAGGTGGATCGTGCCGCGGAGCAGACCATAATCCAGACTCTGCTGGAAGCCTATCCAGACCACGCGATTTTAGCAGAAGAGAGTGGCAACCAAGGTGAATCGGAATTCGTATGGATCATCGATCCGCTTGATGGGACGACCAACTTTCTACACGGCTTCCCCCAATTTTCCGTTTCCATCGCCTTGCAGCATAAAGGCATCATCACCCAGGCGGTGGTGTACGACCCTGTCAGGAATGAATTATTCACCGCCACTCGCGGACGCGGTGCATTCCTTAACGATAAACGCCTGCGCGTCACCAAACGTATTCACCTTGCCGACAGCCTGATCGGCACCGGCTTCCCGTATACAAAGTTCGAACACATGGACGCCTACATCGGCATCTTCAAAGACCTGATGCAACAAACCTCCGGCCTGCGGCGCCCGGGTTCGGCTGCGCTTGATCTGGCATGGATGGCTGCCGGGCGTTACGACGGCTTCTTTGAGACAGGCTTGCACATCTGGGATATCGCCGCCGGTACGCTGCTGATCACCGAGGCGGGCGGCATGGTCAGCGACCTGCAAGGGACGGACACTTTCCTGAAGTGTTGTCACGTATGCGCGGGTAATCCGAACATCCACCCGCTGTTGCTGGATGTCATCAAGCCCCATCTGACACCGGGGTTGAAAGTCTAGCTGCGATTTAGATCTCTGGCGTTTTTTCCAGCAGCAATATCTGAATGTCCATGACATTGGTGCCGGTCGGCCCGATGATGAAATGACTACCGTTTCCCGTGATCGCATCAAGCTGCACGAAAAAATCATGGGAGTCGTTGTTGACCAGATAACGGGCAGGATCAATGTCGTGTTTGCGTGCATCTTCAGCTGTATTTCCGTTAACAAAGGCTCCGGCCGCATCGGTCGGGCCGTCGTTGCCGTCGGTTCCGGCTGAGAGCAGTGACACGCCATCCATTCCCCCGGCCTCAAGCGCGAAGGTCAGTGCAAGTTCCTGATTCCTGCCGCCCTTGCCATCACCTGTCACGACGACAGTCGTCTCGCCGCCACTGAGCAGACAACGGCGTTCCCCGGGTCGCATTCCCGCGAGCGTTGCCCGTGCGGTATTTGCCAGGAAGCGTGCCGCATCCCGCACATCTCCCTGAAGCTCCGCGCTGATGATCTGCGCGGGGATGCCGATCTCCTGCGATCTTTCTGCAGCGGCATCCAGTGCCAGTGAGAGCGCGCCGATGACCACGTTGCGCGTCCGTTCAAGGCAGCGATCGCCATCCTTCACCGTCTCCGCGACCCGCCCGGCAGCGCCCTTTGCCAGATACTCCGTTACGTTTGCCGGCATCTTCCTTTCAAGGCCATACTTTGCGATCACGGCGCGGGCCTGTTCAAAAGTGGAGCTGTCCGGCGCGGTCGGGCCGGAGGCGATCACGTCCAGCCGGTTGCCGATCACATCGGACAGTATCAGCGTCAGTACTTGCGCCGGGTAAGCCGCCTGCGCCAGCCTGCCGCCCTTGACCGTAGAAAGATGCTTGCGCACCGCATTCATCTCCACTATGGTCGCGCCCGCATTCAGCAGCATGCCGGTTGCCTTCCGTTTGTCTTCGAGTGTCACGCCTGTTGCAGGTGCGACCAGCAGGGCCGAGCCGCCGCCTGACAACAGGCAGAGCACCAGTGTCTTTTCATCGCTAACGTTCAGCATGTCCAGGATGCGCTGGGTTCCCGCCACCCCTGCCTCATTCGGTACGGGGTGACCAGCTTCCACCTGTTTGATGATCTCCAGCGGCATGGTGTGACCGTCCTTCACGATGACCAGTCCGCCCGATAAACGATCGCCGAGCAGTGATTCGATCGCCTGCGCCATGCGGGCAGTGGCCTTGCCCGCACCGACCACGATGATGCGCTCGACCGCGCCCAGGTCATATCTCTTGCCGGCCACGATCAGGCTGTCGTCTTCGAGCTTCGCGAACCTGATTACCGCATGGTATGGATCGACAGCGTCCAGTGCCGCACTGAATATTCCGCGCAACGAATTTTGCACGGCTGACAATCTATTCATCGCCTCGTTCCATTCGAGTGAGCATACCTTTCAGCTGGTGTAATTGTCGGGTGGAGGAAATCTCTTGACGAGAATTTCCGGGACTAGATTTTTGCCCGCCATCGCGTGCGCGCTTGCCTCAAGTATCAGGGTGACCATCACCGCGAACAATGTCGGCAGGATGGCGATCCGAGTCAGCGCGGTCAGGATGATATGTTTCATATTGACATCGTGAGAACTCATACTGACCAGCCAGGCGATGAAGATCAACGCCGCAGTGACCGCATATCCCAGCATCAGCCACTTGCTGTGCCGGAATGCCAGCCGCCAATGCATATTGGCGAACCATGTTGCCGCCTGGTTGCTGCGTCGGTAGATGTAGCCGATCATCAGACCCGACAGGCCAAGGGGGACAAGCAAGCCGTACATGCCCAGATTCATCCCGATGACCGCCGGGGTCATCAGTACATCGAACAGGAAGATTCCCGAGATGAATAGATCGTGCTTATCCGGTTGTCACAGACACCTACCAGATGTAGTGTTTCGTGATTTTACGGAGTAAAGCTCTGCGTAGGTCGGGGCAGTGACATCGCCAGCGATCCCGAGCAGGGATCGGAAGGCGTTGAAGGGGTAGAAGCGT
>JBGSMU010000038.1:0-5741 GCA_041739955.1 Gallionella sp.
GACCGGTATGGCCGACGAAATGGCCCTTGCCAGGGCCGTTTATGGTTATTTCGAATATCCAAAGCAAAATGTGTGGGTGTCGTTCTCATTTTCTGCTACTTATTCAGACCTTCCTTAACCACGAAGAGCACAGAGGACACAAAGATTTGATTCGAAACCTGATTGCTTATCCTTCGTGAGCTTCGTGTCCTTCGTGGTAATAGTTTTCGGTGTTCATTGTTCGCGCCTGCCCGGCCGGAAATACGCGGCATTGTCGTAATAGGTCGGATCTTCATTGTCCGCTGTCCATCCCGGTACACCCAGCAACGGCACCGGACAAAGATCCCGGGTATTACGGCAATAATCCGGTACAGCCAGATGCTGCGCCAGCAGTTTGTCAAGATAAGCCAGACGCTGGGGCAGCTGCCAGCCGAAGAAAGCCGGCTCTACCGCCAGCAATAATCCCTGGCCTGTCATGCCGATATAGGGTTGCAGTGCTTTCTCGTAGAGACCGTGGCCAAAGATGTAAAACCCCATTTCAGCTTTAACCTGTTCGCGCCGGTTACAGAATAGCTCCTTCCACTTGAAGTCGCGTAGCAGTGCAGACATCTCTGCACCGGAATGATTATCGGCATAGGGCACGATCACGCCGGACTCGTCCAGCAGCGTATTCACGTCACGCACCGCGCCTCGCTGGCTGCCAGATGCAACTTCGTCCAGCTTCATCAGCGCCTGGTAATGGCGCGTGTTGATCGCCGCCTTGGCATTGGGAAAGGCCAGCCACACCAGCGCATTGAGCAAGTCGTGCCAGTTGTCCGCACGGGTAGGTACTTCGCCATGCAAGTAGCAGCGTGGTTCGTATTGGCGCTCGAAAGGAAGCCTGCCGTGCTCCTGCGGCACAAAGCTCAAGGGTACCCCGCTGTGCACTTTGACCGGCGAGAGCTGCGCCGCCAGCAACGCGTTGCAATCCTGCATTGAGGGGAAATCCGGAGTATCAAAGCCAGCCAGTACAGTGTGCAGAGGCTCTAACAGCGGCGATTTCAGCAGCGCTGCCCTATTCCATTCAGTGTTGATTTTCATGAGACAAGTTTAACCCAAACACCGCAGCTTTCAGACTGGCTAACTCGATACGAGGACGATACGGGATGGTTGCCTTCAAATCAATTCATATACAAAATCGAGATTCAAACACCTTTGGTCATGCGCCATTGGTTGTGGTTGACTGGGCTGGCATAGCGGGCTAGGGTGCGGGTCTATTTCTCCCCGACAGCAATGAAATCATGAGAACGAATATCACTAGCGTCGCTGTTATTTTGCGCACTTTTATAGCAGGCCTGCTGTGCTTCACAAGCCTGCCCTCGGCATATGCTTTCGATATTGTAAAAGTGGCTGACAACGTCTACGCGATGGTCGGC
Source organism: Gallionella sp. (assembly GCA_041739955.1). Classification (GTDB taxonomy): domain Bacteria; phylum Pseudomonadota; class Gammaproteobacteria; order Burkholderiales; family Gallionellaceae; genus Gallionella. The sequence goes on from JBGSMU010000038.1 coordinate 1,395, forward strand.
GATCTCGGCCAGCGTTCACCCGAAAACCTCGGGCACAACATCACCTCGTGATTCATCGTCACCGCGCAGGGCGTGGTGGTGATCGACACTGGCGGAAGCCTTGCAAACGCAGAGGCGATCCATGCCGCGATCCGCAAGGTAACCGACAAACCTCTGATTTACGCCATCAACAGCGGTGGCCAGGACCACCGCTGGTTCGGTAACGACTACTTCAAGCAGCAGGGTGCAAAGCTCATCGCGTCAGATGCCGCAGCACGAGACATGCACGAACGCCACGCCGCTCTGGAAGACATGGTGAAACGACTCCTGAAAGAACAATTCGCCGGCACGCAACTGGTCTATCCGGATACCACATTCCAGGACCGTTATACCCTGCCAGTCGATGATGAGCGCATCGAATTGATATACACTGGTGGTGCCCATACGCCCGGTGATATCCTGATATGGCTACCGCAGCGCTCGATCGTGTTCGCGGGCGATACGGTGTTCGCGCAACGCCTGCTGGGTGTCATGCCCGGTAGCGCTCTACACTGGATCAAGAGCCTGGAATATCTGCGTGATGAACTCAAGCCCGGCATCGTGGTGCCCGGCCACGGACATGTCACCGACCTCGCCGAATCGCTGCGCGACAGCTACGATTACCTCGTGTTCCTGCGGGATGCCACAAGCAAACGCTTTGCCGACGGTGCCTTCGACCCGGTCGAGGCCAGCCAGGGTCTCGACCAGTCGCGTTTCAAATACCTGAAGAATTATGACGACCTCAGGTTCCGCAGCCTTAACGCACAGGCAGTGGCCGAGGAAATCTTCCAGACCCTGCAGCAATAGAACGCATTCCACTCTCGTTTAGCGGAGATCGCGTGGCTTCAGGGCGTTACCCTGACCTTAAGTCCCAGTTTGCTGATGCGGTCGCCAAATGCTTGCAGCTTCTCGTTGGACAAGGCAGAAAGCCTTTGCGCTTCAGGCTGCATCGAGGGGCGCGCCAGACCGTACAACAATAAGCCATGCAGATCGTGACCGTCATGCAGCAGTGACGAGAGGAACTCCAGATAGTCTTCCTCATCCCGCTTTGAGGGCGCTTGACCATCCAGTGCGAACCAGCAGGTCTGCAGCCAGGTCGGGCAGCACTCGATTGCGGAAACCAGATTGTCGCGCACCTTGCCCATGCTTGTTTTGGTATCGTTAACCAGATGCATCCCCGCCTCACTGGCGCGATCAAGCTTGAACCAGACCCTGCCATTGATCTTCGCCATCTCGCGCAGTCCCTGCTGGACTTCGCCGCGATGCAGCAAACTGCCATTGGTGATCAAGATGGTCTTGATCTCTTCCGGCAATTTCACTTCAGCACGTACTCGCTTGATCAGTTCGATCACCTGTGCAAATTCTGCCGCGCTGGTCGGCTCGCCGTTGCCGGACAGCGCGATGTCGTTGATGCGCTGCAGTCCTTCCGGAACGCGGTTCTTCATGAAGTCGCCGTGCAGCAGTTCATCGAGGAAGCCGCGCAGTTCGCTTTCCAGCAACGTCATGTCCACCGGTGGTGCAGTGCCAAGCTTCAGATCGGGCACCTGGCAATAGATGCAGCGCCAGTTGCAGGCGTTGTTGGTGTTGAGATTGATGCCGACCGAGACGCCGCCGGCTCGGCGTGATATCACCGGATAGACATAACGCAGCGCCGCGCTGTCGCGGTCATGGTTTGTTGTGTCCAGTATCCTGTCCGGCACGACTTTATTATTCCTAGGATTTTTCGAGAGGCAGGTATTTCGCCGGATCAACCGGTTTACCCAGCCTGCGCAACTCGAAGTGCAGCTTGACCCGATCCGCATCGGTGCTGCCCATCTCCGCGATCTTCTGCCCCCGGGTAATGCTGTCCCCTTCTTTGACCAATATCTTGTCGTTATGCGCGTACGCGGTCAGATAGGTGGAGTTGTGTTTGATGATGATCAGCTTGCCGTAACCGCGCAGCCCGCTACCGCTGTAGACCACCTTGCCCGGAGCGCTGGCCATCACTGGTTGGCCGAGCTTGCCGGCGATGTCGATACCCTTGCGGTTTGCCGCCTCTGAAAATTGCGTGATCACTTTTCCTTGCGCTGGAAGACCCCATGTCAGATCGGCGTCACCGACTGAAACAGTCGCGGGCTCCGGTTTCACCGCCGGCTTTACAACCGCGGGTTTTGATTCGGCATTGGAAATAGTAGTGACTACCGGGCCGGGAACATCCTGAATCCCTTCGGCCATAGCCAACGCTTTTTCGCTATAGCTGTACTTGACCAGTTTGGGCTGCTCCTTTACCAGATTCTCTATCGGTTTGACCACGATTGTCTGGGGAGAATCGGATGATGCACGCCCGGGAAACAGGCGTATCTTCTGCCCGATCGAGATCACGCTGGGATCCTTGATGCCGTTCAGCTCGGCCAATTCGTGATAGTCGAAACCGTAGTTGAAAGCGATCCCGTACATCGTATCGCCCTTTTGTACAACGTACACTTCAGGACGCCAGTCTTTCTCGCCGGATGCGCTTTCCTGTGTCGCATCGGTCTTGCCGCGCTCATATACAGGTGCGCGATATTTGTCTGCCGAACAGGCCGACAACAGAATGATCAAGGTGAATAATGCGAGGAGATGCGTCTGCTTCATTCTTTACCTATCAACAGCGGCACGAACTTGACAGGTTCCATACGTGTTTCATGGAAGCCGCGTTCATCGCGCTCTACCAGATATAGCCACTGTTCCTGGGTTCCAACCGGTACGACCATTCTGCCGCCCACGGCCAATTGCTCCCGCAAAGCGGCTGACAATGCCGGTGCAGCGGCTGCCATGATGATGCCGTCGAAAGGTCCCAGTTCGGGCAACCCTGCACTGCCGTCCGCATAACGGACACTTACATTTCGCAACTTCAACCCGCTCAATTGTTTTCTTGCGCGTTCATAGAGCGGCTTGATGCGCTCCACGCTATAAACCTCTTTCGACACTTGTGCCAACACTGCAGCCTGATAACCGCAGCCGGTGCCGATCTCGAGTACGCGGTTAAGCGGCTTGCCGTTGCGCAAGATCTCTGTCATCCGCGCAACGATATAGGGTTGTGAAATGGTCTGGTTGAAATTGATGGGCAAGGAGACATCGTCATATGCCCGGCTCGCCAAAGCCTCGTCAACAAACAAATGGCGCGGCACCTCGAACATCGCCGCGAGCACGGTTTCGTCCTTGATGCCCTGCTCCCGCAGGCGTTCTATCATGCGCATCCGTGTACGCTGTGATGTCATGCCGATGCCGCTCAACCTGGTATTCATTTGAGCCAGCCGCGCACGGCGTCAAGTTGCTGGTATTGGGTAAGGTCGATCTGCAATGGCGTGATAGACACACGCTGCCGTTCTATCGCGTGGAAATCCGTGCCCTCGCCGGCATCCTGGGCCTTGCCCGCGGCACCTACCCAATACACGGTCTCGCCGTGCGGGCTGCTGGCCTTCACCACCGGTTCGGCCTTGTGGCGCTTGCCGAGACGGGTCACTTCCATGCCTTGCAATTGATCATGGGGCACATCGGGCACATTTACATTAAGCAACCACGGATGACTGTGGGTTTGTTTGGCAAAGCGCTGTACCAGTTCGGACACAATGGTGGCGGCAGTCTCATAGAAAGCCAACTTGTGCCCGTTCAACGATACTGCGATCGAAGGTATACCGAGCAAGAATCCTTCTGTCGCCGCCGCGACGGTGCCCGAATAGATAGTATCGTCGCCCATGTTTGCGCCGGCGTTAATACCGGATACAACCATATCAGGCTGGTGATCCAGCATGCCGGTCACGGCCAGATGCACGCAATCGGTAGGGGTGCCGTTGACGTAATAATAGCCATTGGCTGCACGGCGCAGCTTTAGCGGCCTGTCCAGCGTGAGTGAATTGCTTGCGCCGCTGCGGTCACTTTCCGGCGCAACCACCACCACATCGGCAACCTTGGCCAGTGCTCCGGCCAGACATGCCAGACCCGGAGCAAAGTAGCCATCGTCGTTGCTGATCAAAATCCGCATCAAAATTTTTCTTTCATGTCTTTTGATCTCGGGTAATGGACGGTCAAGGATGAATCCAAAGGCGGAAGATTATCTGACATATTAGCGGCAAGCTTTACGAGTGATATTGCCTGACAGAACATCCTGAACAATTACGTGATGCCCCATTCCGGCTAAAAACCGGTCTGAACAATCCAGGACTTGTTAACTGGTCGGGGCGAGAGGATTCGAACCTCCGCCAAGACAAGGCATGATAACCCATGCCCAATGAAATCGCCAATAGTGATGCGGCTTGTGGAGCATGATTCGTCATGTTTGGGCTGATGACCGCCACAAAAACGCCACAA
>JBGSMU010000064.1:0-9158 GCA_041739955.1 Gallionella sp.
TACCAATATTCCTGACAAACGACTGGTCTACCTTCAGCTGGTCGAGTGGCAGTTGCGTTAAATAAGAAAGAGAAGAGTAGCCTGTACCGAAGTCATCCATGGAGAAGCGTACCCCGTTCATTTTCAGCGCCTTCATTTTCAGCACTGTATCTTCAACATCGTCCAGCACCATGCTTTCGGTCAGTTCCAGCTTGAGGCATGAAGGCTTGATTCCCGTTCGCTTGATGATTTCCGTCACTTGCATCACGAAATCAGACTGATGAAACTGTCTGGCACTGACATTGACCGATATCTGCAAATCACGGGGCAGCGGGTTTGATTCCCAGACCTTGATCTGCTTGCACACTGATTCAAGCACCCACTCGCCTATAGGCAGAATAAGTCCGGTCTCCTCGGCAAGGGTTATAAATTGCCCGGGAAACACCATGCCCATCTGCGGGTGTAACCATCGTATCAGTGCTTCCGCCCCGATCGGCCTGGCTTCCCGATCCACCTGGATCTGGTAATACATGCTCAACTCCCTGCGCTCAAGCGCCATTCTCAGGGCGCTCTCAAGTTCGTTTCTGGCTTCAAGCATGGCCTGTGTCTGCGGATCGAAGAATCTGACCGTGTTACGCCCGGCATCTTTTGCCTGGTACATGGCCGCATCAGCACGCTTATGCACTTCCTCGATCGTCATGCCCGCATTCCTGAACATCGTTACACCGATACTGGCGCTACAATTATAAAGAAAGCCGTTTAGATGGTAAGGCTGGCTTAACTCTCGAGAAACTTTTTCCGCGATCTTCAACGCCTGTTCTGACGCGAATTGTTCGTTTTCGCTCAACTCGCCCAACAGCACGACAAATTCATCCCCCCCCAAACGGGCAACGGTATCCGAAGCACGGACATTTTTCCTTAATCGATTTGCCACCTCAATCAGGAGCAAGTCCCCCATTCCGTGGCCTTTGGTATCGTTAAGCGCCTTAAAGTTGTCCATATCCAGAAACATCAACGCCCGAAACTGGTTGGTACGGTTAGACAGGGCGATAGCATGTTCAAGCCTGTCCTGAAAAAGCCGCCGATTCGGCAACTCGGTCAACGGATCAGAATATGCAAGGTGGTAGACAGTCTTTTCGCTTTCGTTTGCAAGCTTGTTGAGTTCGCTCGTGCTTTTATTGACCGTTCGCAAAACAAGTATCGCTTCCACCAATATCAGCATGGTGATAACGATCAGGTTCAATTCGACACGCCCCTGAATATCACCGATCTCCTCGGATTGAGTGGCAACTATCCTAGCCGAGAGCGCCTTGTATTCGCGCTCAGCATCTTCAGAGATTTGCGCCAACTGCGATGCAAAAGCACGATCCACACCCTCCATCATGCGATCTATCAGAAACGCGGAAGAGTCACCCTGTGACAACGGGTGTTCTGACAAAGCTGTCCTGAACTGCTGGCCGATATCCTGGTGCCACTTCTGGATCAACTTCAAACTTTCCACATTTTCATTATCATGCGCAATTGCTGCAGCAATCTGCAATTTTCCAATCGCTTTTTGCACTCCGGCCTCTTCCTGCAGGAAATTTTCCCAGAAGCTCTTCATTTCCTGCTCGTCGTGACCGCGCAGGAGAACATCTTTCCATTCCTGCATCTGGCGATTAAAGGCATTTTGCGCATGGTGCGCGTCGATAACCTGCACTTGCTTGGATGACAGAATGACTACATTGTGGTGGGATGTAGACTCAAGGTCATTGATATTCCGATAGGTCTGATACAAGCCGACCAGCATCACGCACGGGAAAAGCACGAGGCCCAGCAACAGGGCGTATTTGTTGCGTCTTGTTTTGGCGTTATCCGCCAGCCACTCTTTTATGTCCATCTGCACCCCAAATGCATAATCTTTTTAAATGCTACTGCTTTGTATTTGAAACAGGAGATACTTGCCACCCCGACGCTATCAAACCGGTGTCTCCGAACACTGCGTGAACATGTTCAAAAAACAGCCTAATCGCTGACTCCCTGCAAACTCGGATGATATATCTTGACGTTATTCCTGCCATTCTTTTTGGCATGATACATGGCAATATCGGCACTATTGACCAACATCGCTTCATCATCGCCATGTTCCGGATAAACCGCCACGCCGATACTTGATGAGATAAGTACGGTATGCACACCCAAATCGAAAGGCTGGTTCATCGCATGCAGTATCTTCCCGCCAACCATGCCCGCATCACTTTCCGACTCGATCGCAGGCAACAAGACGACAAATTCGTCACCGCCGATTCGTGCGGCCGTGTCGGAATCACGCAAACAATCCTGGATACGAAGGGCGACATCCTTTAATAACAGATCGCCGATACCGTGCCCGTAGGTATCGTTTACCGGCTTGAACTTGTCCAGATCAATGAACATCAGCGCAAGCCTCTTTTTATTTCGCTGCGCGGATACCACCGCCTGCTGCAACCGGTCATTGAATAATGCGCGATTGGGCAGGTGGGTTAGCGCGTCATATTGCGCCATATGCTGCATATGCTCCTCGATATCCTTGCGCTCCGTAATGTCCGTGGAAATGCCGCACAAGGCATAGATGCTGCCATCCTCACGCATCAAAGGAAGCTTTACCGTCATGAACACATGCATCACACCGGTCAGTATATTGAGATTGTTTTCCTCATCTTTATGCACCACGCCTTCTTGCAGGACACGCAGATCGTCATTGCGCATCCTCGCCGCAGTGTCTGCATCATAAAATTTACTGTCGTCATATCCCACTATTTCCTCCATGGGAGCATCGAATCTTTCGCGCAGCATCCTGTTTGCAAAAAGATATCGCCCCTGCTTGTCTTTCATGTGGATATAGGCACTGACATTCTCAAGGATGTCCGATAGCAGCTTTTCATTTTCCCTGAAAGACTGGTCGGCACGATTTTTACCCAAAGCAATCTCTGTCAAGTGCGCAACCTGTTCTACCAGCTGAATTTCGATATCTGATGGCTGGTGTCTCTGGCGATGGTAAATGGCAATCGTGCCAAGCACCTTGCCTGAAACAGAACGCACTGGCTCCGACCAGCAAGACCCCAATCCAGCTTTTGCTGTCACTTCCCGATAGACCGCCCAGTAAGGATGGGTATGAATATCTTCAATGACGACACGCTGGCCGGTAAAGGCGGCCGTACCGCAAGAACCCGCACCCACACCTATCTCCATGCCATTCAAAGCGTCAATGAAGTATTGCGGGAGATTGGGAGCCGAGCCGACAATCAGGCATTTGCCATCGCTGTCCAGCATCTGGATGCTGCAAATCAATTCGGGGGCTTGTTGCTCCAGACCGAGTACGATGGACTCAAGTATCAATTCGAGAGATGCGCCGCTAGCCAATAACTCAAGCACATGATTTCGGGTCTGTTCGCGTTGCTCCGACTGTTCGCGCCGAATGTTGTCGCTGGCATGCCGCCGGTTCATTAGAACAATGTAAATAATTGCCGCAACAAGACAACATAACAGTGTCAGAAGAAGCACTACCACCTCATGCCCTCTGCGATATCGGCCTTGTTCACTTCATAGTCAGAACATGAATAAGGCTGCAACAAAAAACGTCGGGGAAAACGCATGGAATCATTAATGGCATCAAAATTGTCTGGCGGAATTATGCTACCACATAGCGCTTTACAGCATCGGACGATGCTAAAGATTCCCATGCTCTTTTTCTGTAATCGCTTCCCGGCGAAAAAATATACAATCCGCGTACAAACAATGATCAAATTTTCCCCAATTGCATCCTGTGACGTAAATAAACCCAAAAAACATCCAGAATTCCCGGTAGAAATATATGAATCTCCTTGAACAGGCAATGCATAAAAAATCCATGAACGAATCTGCGGAAAGCAGCCCCGCAAACGCAGCTTCAACTGATAACAGGGCCTCATTAATCAAACCCCACAACAGGGCCAAGGTTGTCCCGGCAATATTAATCGTATTGGCAGTCTCGGCGATCTGGGCAGCAACCGCCTCATACACTGGAAAATCATCACCTGTCGCAAATACCGGCGCTCCCTCTCCCGCTGTCGGCCAAACCTTTGAGCGTGAACAAAAGCAAAACATAAAGGAATTTGTGGAAAGCTGGGCCAGAGCATGGTCGGAAAAAGACGGGGAAAAATACTTGTCTTCCTATGCTCCGGATTTCGAACCGGCCCCTGGAATCAGTCACTCGGATTGGGTAAAACAACGGCGTCTTCGACTAAACAAGTACAAGAAGATTGAGGTTTTGCTTACCAACTTGAAGATATCTGAAGGCAAGGACACTGTTGAAGTGGAGTTCCTGCAAACTTTCAAGGGCGACAGTTTCCTGGAAAAAGATTTTCACAAACGCCTGATTATCAAGTTTCAGGATTCTCGCTGGATGATAGTGAAAGAAATGGGCATTTGAATATAGCCTTAAAAGCTGTCAAATGCCCAATCCGTTTTAATGGTTCAGCCAATAGCAGGCGAATCACCATAGCCGGGATTCGCCCGATTGAATAACTGAAAAATTACAGCTCTTTGGAGTGCGTGGCCAGGTATTTGGCAACACCCTCGGTAGACGCATCCATGCCCGCCTTGCCTTTGCTCCAGCCTGCAGGACAGACTTCGCCATGCTCTTCGGTGAATTGCAATGCGTCCACCATGCGTAGCATCTCGTCGATGTTGCGGCCCAGCGGCAGATCATTCACCACCTGGTGACGCACCACACCTGCACGGTCGATCAGGAAAGAGCCGCGATAAGCTACACCCTCTTCGGCCTCCACATCATATGCCTTGCATATCTCATGCTTGATGTCGGCAACCATCGGGTAACGCACATGACCGATACCACCGTTGTTGATCGGTGTGTTTTTCCAAGCCAAGTGTGTGAAATGCGAGTCGATTGAAACACCAATCACTTCAGTATTGCGCTTTTTGAATTCTTCCATGCGGTGGTCGAAGGCGATCAACTCGGATGGACATACAAAAGTGAAATCAAGCGGCCAGAAAAATACCACCGCATACTTGCCGCTAATGTGCTTGATCAAATTGAATGTTTCATTGATCTCGTTGTTGCCCATTACTGCAACAGCATTGAAATCTGGTGCGGCTTTGCCGACGAGTACTGACATCTTTTATCTCCTGATTGATTGTTTTTTCGGGGCCGCGCAATTTAGACTTTTACATGCACAACGTCAACCGGATATGCAAAACGGAGTCGCTAAACATCCCCGACAGCAACAGAGAACTGTATCCGGTGCAACTGGGCATAGATACCGTCCTTTGCCAGCAACTCGGCATGGGTGCCGGTCTCGACGATCTCACCCTTTTGCAGCACGACGATGCGATCAGCCTTCTCGATAGTGGACAGGCGGTGCGCGATGACCAACGATGTGCGTCCCTGCATCAGGGCTTCCAGAGCGGCCTGTACATGCCGCTCTGATTCACTGTCGAGCGCAGAAGTCGCCTCATCCAGGATCAACATCGGTGTATTCTTGAGGATGGCACGCGCGATGGCGATGCGCTGGCGCTGTCCGCCGGAAAGGCGCACACCTTTTTCACCCACCAATGTCTGCAATCCGTTCGGCATTTCGCTGATGAATTCCATGGCGTGGGCAGCCTCGGCGGCAGCGATGATTTCTTCCTCCGGTACTTCACGCATCTGTCCGTAAGCTATGTTGGCTGCGACTGTGTCGTTGAACAGCACCACTTCCTGGCTGACCAGCGCAATGTTGGCTCGCAAACTTGCCAGCGTCAGATCGGACAAGTCATGTCCATCCAGCTTTATACGCCCCGAAGACGGCAGATAGAATCTTGGCACCAGATTCGCCAAGGTGCTCTTGCCGCTTCCTGAAGACCCCACCAAAGCAACCGATTGACCCGCAGGGATCTCCAGGCAAACATCGTTTAGTGCCAATCTTTCATCTTGCTGATAGGACAAACTGACGTGCTCAAAACTCAGTTCACCCCTTGCCCGACCTATTGTCTCCTTGCCGGCATCGGTCTCGCCCGGTGTATCCAGCAGTTCGAAAACACTTTCCGAAGCAGCCAATCCGCGCTGCAGAAACTCGCTGACGCTGGTAAGCCTTTTCAGCGGTGCGGTCAACATCAACATGGCCGCTATGAATGACAAGAAACCGCCCACTGTAGTCTCGTCGGTCTTGGTCTGTATCGTGGCAATATAAATAATGACTGCAAGCGCTATCGCCGCCACCATCTGAACGATGGGTACGTTGGCGGCTGCGGCCCCAGCCTGCTTCATGGTGTGGCGCCGCACCCAGTTGGCCTGCTCACTGAATCGGCCGCTTTCGTATTGCTGACCACCGAACAACTTGACCACTTTGTGCGCGGTCACACTTTCCTCTATCACCTGTGTGATGTCACCCATCGCACGCTGGGAATCTCTGCTGGCGTTACGCAGGCGACTGTTTATGGTGCGGATAATGAATGCAATAACCGGAACCATCACCAGGCTAAGCAGTGTCAATTTCCAATTGAGATAGAACAGCCATCCCAGCAAACCGACAATAATGATGGAATCACGAATCGAGATCGTCACCACGCTGGTTGCGGCGGCGGTGACCTGAGTCACATCAAAAGTCAGTTTGGAAATAAGATTGCCAGTGGCGTGATCGTCGTAATAGCGTGTGGGCAGCGCCAGCAACTTGCGGAACATCTCATCGCGCAGATCCATCACCACCTTGTTACCCACCCAGCTGATCGCGTATGTGCCCACAAAGGAAGCGATGCCGCGCACCAGAAAAATCACCAGAATGAAGATCGGCACCATGCGCATGACAGATTCGTCTTTGTCGACAAAGGTACCATCCAGCATGGGTTTCAGCAGTGCCGGCAAGAGCGGTTCGGTGGCTGCCATCACTGCCATGCCGAGGATCGACAAGGCAAAAGCGCGCCAATATGGTTTTACGTAACCAAGCAGGCGAATGTAAAGCTGGGTACTGGTCATATGCATAGGCGCGCACTCTATCAGGAAGAGTCAGGGCTTGCAGCCCGGATCCGCGCCGTAACCGCGGTAAAAAAATTCAAGCGTTGTCGGAGGGCAAGTGAATACGCCGCTTCCCCATGATCTCTGCGACCGCCTGCAAGGCGATCGCACAGGCAATGTAGAGCATAGCCACAGAGACATATGAAACATAGTATTCGCTGACACGTGTCGCGTATTCGGCCAGGCTCATACCGGAAAAGTATTCGGAAAAAAGATAAAAAGTCGTGTTTGAAAACACGAAAGCAAAACTATTCGCTGCCCATGCGACCAATATCAATCCGGCCAAACCCATGACCTGTATCCCGTGGCGCAATGAGAGCCAGCGCCCAGCCAGCCACAAGCTGCCATAGATTGGGGCAAGGAACCAATACGCTGGCGTCATGCACCAGTCGCTGACGCCCTGCACGGATGTCGCGTAATAGTCGATCAATACCGCTTCCACGATAAAGGCGGCAAACGCAAACATGGCCGCGCGACCCGACTGCGACAAATATAAGCCGCCCAGAAAAAATATCGCCAGAGACGCGTCCGGCAACGCTGCTGCAGAACCGAAATGGCTGAACCGGGTAACCGCCATCAGCGTTGCCAGCGCCATGAAGATCGCTATCTTTTTGGTTTGTGTGTTATTCATTGCATCCTCTTTAATTATGTACCTGTACACATGAAGGTAACAGTACACGAAGCCGGATAAAAAGCAAAGGCGAAAGGTCGCTCTTGCATCCCGCTATCAGTCCTGCAGACGGTAATTCAATCCGACAAAGAACGTGCGGCCCAAAGTGTTGTAACCATGTGCCAGCATATAGTCCCTGTCAAACAGGTTATCCACGCGCGCGTACAACTTGAATTTCCAGCTGAGATCATGGCTTGCGGAGATATTCACCACGCTGTAGCTATCCAGGGTAGTGCGTGCAAAAGTGTTGATATCTATGTCCTCGCGCTTACCGGAATATTGAAACTCCCCGCTTATCTGCCATGTCCCGTATTGTTGTGTCATGCGCACATTGGCAAACGACTTGGCGCGGCGCAACAGCACCAGTCGGGTCTGGCTGTCACGCGGGTTTTGCAGCGTCAAGGCAACATGTACTCCAGCGTCACCCGCCTGCCCGTCATACACCATCTCGATGCCATCAATGCGTGCCTCCCCAAGGTTGGTCATGGTGCTGGCGGACAGGTTGTTGTTGACGATCAGATCGCGGATGCGGTTATCAAACCAGGCCACGTCCACACGCTGACTGCCCGTCGAATAGTGCAACCCCAGTTCTTTGTTGCGCGAACGCTCCGGCTTAAGGTTCGGATTGCCTGCATACGTGAATCCGAACCCGTAATTGACGAACGGATAGAACAGATCATTCAGTGTGGGGGCCTTGAAAGCCGTCCCCGTGCTTGCCGTTAAGCGCCACGCATCATTAAGTTCATAGCCATATCCCAGCAAGCCTGTGTCCGCATTGCCGAAATCGGAGTAGCGATCCCTGCGCAGGTTGAGTTGCGACTGATGCGCACCATGTACTCCGCTGTAACCAACATACATACTGTCGTCAGTACGGCTGGTGCGCGTGTAGGCGGTGCTGCTCGATACCCGCTGTTTTAATTGCTCCACACCGAAGCTAAACGCTTTTTGATTGCCCAGTTGCAGCGTATTCTGCCAAGCCAACTGGTCGCTGCCCGTTTTAAACTGGGCTCCCAGGGCAAGATCGGGGGCACCGTTCAGGAAATTCTGCGTATCATCCAAACCCTGCGACCATTGCAGCTTGCTCTGCCATGCATCGCTGAAACCGTTGTCCGAGACCAACGCCACCTTGCGGATATTGGCCCTGCTTTCGTTCACGTCGGTTTGCAAGCCGAAGGAGTTGTCGGTCTGGCTGCTGGCAAGACTGTTGAACACAGAGAGCGATATGCCGTGATCGGCGTTGAAGTTCTGGTTCAGGTTGGCGGAAAAGCTGGTGTTGTCGTAACCGTCCCGATCCGGGTTCACTGTCGGCACCAAGCTGGACTTGATCGATGACACACCATCCGTCCTGATTCTTGATACCTGGATGTCGAACGAAGTGTCTCCAGTCCCGCCGCTAAAACCAGCCGCAGCCCGTTGAGTGTTATGCGTCCCGCCCCCCCCACTCACATTGAAAGAGGGTGCCCCCTTGCCGCGTCTGGTGAACAACTGGATCACGCCGCC
>JBGSMU010000109.1:0-26065 GCA_041739955.1 Gallionella sp.
CGAATATATACACCAAGAAATTCCACGAAGTGCAGAAATACATCACCGAAAGCGACCATGGCGTGCTTGATTATATGGTGATCGCCAATGAAAGCTGGTGGAACGACCTTCCCGGCGACATAAAGAAAGGTTTGACAGAAGCCATGAACGAATCTATCGCTTATGGCAACAAAGTGGCATTGACCGAGGATGAGAATTTCCGCGCCAAAGTGATTGAAGATAAAAAGGCGGAGGTCATCAAGCTGACCAAAGCGGAAAAGGAGCAATGGCGTCAGGCCATGAAACCGGTATGGGCGAAATTCGAGGGGGAGATAGGCAAGGATCTGATCGATGCAGCGACCCAGGCTAATGCAGGCAATTAATAAACTTCAAATTCAAACAGGGTCTGACCGTTTGTAACAGACTGCTAATATCTTATGACCCAGGCCAGCTTGGGTCATTCTGGGGAGAGATATGAAATTTCTCAATAAGCTGGATGAATGGCTGATCGCGCTTATGCTGGCGGCGATGACGCTACTGACTTTTTCACAAGTCGTCATGCGCTATGTATTCAACTCCGGCTTTACCTGGGCAGTTGAACTCACCGGCATCTTGTTCGCCTGCATGATATTCATCGGCATCTCTTACGGGGTGAGGGTGGGAGCCCATATCGGAGTGGATGCCGTGGTTAAACTGCTACCTCCGGGGTTTCGCCGTATCGCTTCCATAGCTGCTGTACTGTTATGTTTGCTGTATGCGGGGATGGTGATCTACGGTTCTTCTATCTACGTATTAAAAATGAAATCTGCCGGCATCGAACTTGAAGATCTGCCGGTCCAGATGTGGATCGTGCGTGCCATCCTGCCTGTCGGGTTTGTGTTGCTTGCGGTCAGGTTTCTGCCGGTACTTGTTAATTTGATACGCGGAAAATCCGATCATCTGCATCTTGCGAATGAAGTTGAAGAAGCACTGAAGTTAAAAGCGACCGAGGAAGGCAAATGAATACGGCTTTTCTTTTCAGTTGTCTGTTGATATGCATGGCGATGGGTATGCCTGTTGCCATCTGTCTGGGCCTTTCAAGTTTGTTGACCATCGCGTTCTTTTCACAGGACTCTCTGGCTTCGCTTTCCATTAAGCTTTATGAGACCAGTGAGCATTACACCTTGCTGGCGATCCCGTTCTTCATACTGGCCGGTGCATTGATGTCAACCGGCGGCGTCGCACGACGCATGGTTGACTTCGCCATTTCTGCTGTGGGTCATCTGCGAGGAGGTCTGGCCATTGCTTCCATCCTGGCATGCATGTTGTTTGCCGCCGTGTCGGGCTCGAGTCCGGCAACAGTGGTGGCAGTTGGTTCTATTGTTATCGCCGGTATGGTACGCAACGGCTATCCCCAAGAGTTCGCCGCAGGGGTGATCTGTAATGCCGGCACACTGGGGATATTGATCCCGCCGTCAATTGTGATGGTGGTGTATGCAGCCGTGACCGATGTGTCTGTGGGCCGCATGTTCATGGCAGGTGTGATACCCGGATTGTTGCTTGGGTTGATGCTGATGCTGGCTGTGCATTGGCGGGTCAAGAAATTGAATATAGAACTAAACCCGCGCGCAAGTGTGGGCGTGGTATTTGCAAAGTTCAGGCAGTCGATGTGGGGCCTGGCTTTGCTGGTCATCATCATGGGCGGCATCTATGGAGGTGTGTTCACACCCACGGAAGCTGCCGCTGTATCTGCGGTGTACGCGCTGTTTGTGGCAGTCTTTATCTACCGCGATTTGAAATTCCACCAGTTGCCGCAGGTTTTTGTCGAGGCCAGTCGCACCACGGTGATGCTGATGTTCATCGTCGCAAACGCCATGCTGTTCGCACATGTACTGACGACAGAGCGCATACCGCAAACCATTGCCGAGCAGATAGTAGCCATCGGGATGGCGCCCTGGATGTTCCTGCTGGTGGTCAACATCATCCTGCTTATCGCGGGCAACTTCATGGAGCCTACCGGGATCATCCTTATCCTGGCCCCCATCTTTTTCCCGATTTCTACGCACTTGGGTATCGACCCTATCCACCTCGGTGTCATCATGGTGGTCAATATGGAGATCGGCATGGTCACCCCCCCGGTAGGGCTGAATCTGTTCGTGACCAGCGGCATTACCGGTATGAGTATCATGCAGGTCACCAGGGCGGCCTTGCCCTGGCTGATGGTGCTACTTATTTTCCTCGCTATCATCACCTATATTCCCCAGGTCACTTTGTTCTTGCCCGATCTGTTGTTCAATTAATCCTGTTATCCGCATACCTCACCCCGACATCACGCTACTGCAGGGGTGATTCGATGGAACGACTTCAATGCTAAACTCATGCACATGAACAGTATTCATTTGGTCATACCCGATCTATTTTTGCCGCAAGATTTTGTTGGCGAGGTCGGCAAGGGCCTTAAAGTACCTGCGCTGGAGAAATTGTTGTCACGCGGGATCGCTTCTCGATTCTCAACATCCATGAATGCTGAAGTATCGATGGAAAGCATGTTGTGCAAGGCTTACGGTTTGGAAAATCCGGAAGATGTACCGATTGCGGGTATTTCAGCCTTGTTTGACCAGCTTGGCGAAGGTCATTGGCTGCGTGCGGATCCGGTGCATCTGAGTTTGCATCGGGACCGCCTGATGCTGTTGGAGGTAACCCCGACCCTTGAAGAGGCGACTTTGATTGGCAAGAGCCTGAATGAACATCTTTCAGAAGAGGGAATGGTGGTCTTTGCTCCCAATTCGAAGCGCTGGTATGTCCGCTTTGAAGAACCGCAGCGGATATCCTCCCCCGCATTGTCGAAAGTCGTGGGAGCCAATGTGCGCGGGCTCATGGCAGGGGGTGAGGATGCGGCACGCTGGTACAAGATTCTCAACGAGATACAGATGTTGCTGTATTCGCACCCCGTTAACGAGGCTCGCGAGGAGCATGGAGAACTGCCGATCAACAGTATGTGGCTTTGGGGCGGCGGCCCCCAAACAATTCCATCCAGACACTATGATCACGTCACTTCGGATGACGCGTTCCCCGAGATGTTTGCGGCTCCCACAGGCGCGAGGTTCACCGCATGGGCGCGGAAATGGGGTGATGATCAGTGCAAGGGGAGGCAGTTGTTGGTGTGGACGCGGCTTCGTGCGGCGTTGCAGTGTGGCGATCTGCAAGCGTGGCGAAACTCTCTGCAGGATTTTGAGGTGAGCTATGCGCAACCGTTATTGGAGGCACTGCGAACTGGCGAGATAGAGTCGCTGCATATGGATATTCCAAGTGGTGAAAACACCCTTAGTGTGGATTTGACCCGGCTTACCAGCCGGACATTCTGGCGTCGCACCAGGCCGCTTGCCAGTTATTCAATAGTGTAGAATAAAGCCACAATATTCCTGAGGAATAACCGTGTCATTTTGGGAAAGTGTCATTCAGTTCTTCTGGCGTGAGGAATCATTGCCGGTATTGGTGATGGTTACAGGACTTGCGTTCCTGCTGTTCCATTTTCTTCAGGAAGAACGCAAGGCTATTCTCAATACGCTGATCTTCTTTATTTCCTGCATGTTCCTGCAGTTTGCCAGCGGTGTGATGCATGCAATGCTGATCGTTTCCGCAGCCGAGGCTTTCCATGAGGCTGCGGTGATCGGCTCCGGAATTGCGGTGATCAGGCTGTGGGGCTTGTTGATCTTCCGCATAGTGTTTCCCAGGATGCATATCAAGCCGCCCCGTATTGCGGAAGATATTTTCGTCATCCTGGGATATGTGATGTGGGGACTGATGCGGTTGCGCTATGCGGGACTTGATCTCGGCAGTATTGTTGCGACATCGGCAATGATCACTGCGGTGGTGGCATTTTCCATGCAGGACACGCTGGGCAATATTCTGGGTGGTATTGCGTTGCAACTGGATAATTCCATCGGGATAGGCGACTGGATCAAGGTCGATGACGTGGTCGGTAAGGTTGTGGATATTCGTTGGCGGTCCACACTGGTAGAGACTCGCAACTGGGAAACCGTGGTGTTTCCGAATAGCCAGTTGATGAAGAACAAATTTCTGGTTCTGGGCCGTCGAACCGACCAACCGGTCCAGTTGCGGCGCTGGGTATGGTTCAACGTCAGTATGGAAGTCCCCCCTCCCAGAGTGATCGGTTTGGTTGAGGAGGCCATTCAGCAAACCACTATCCTAAATGTGGCAAAGGATCCATTGCCCAATTGCGTGTTGATGGATATGGATGATAAGGGTTATGCGCGTTATGCGATGCGCTACTGGTTGACCGACCTTGCTCCCGATGATCCGACAGATGCGGCTATACGATGGCAGATAATGACCGTATTGCAACGCGAAGGCATCAAACTGGCGATAGATGAAAGAAGCGTTCATTTGACCAAGGAAAACGAGAAGTACGAAGAGGGATTACGGCAGCGCGAAGTAGCTTTGCGCATCAAGACCTTGCGCAAAGTCGAATTGTTTTCCCAGTTGTCTGAGGACGAACTCAAGACCTTGGCGGAAGGCCTCAAATACATGCAGTACGCCAAGGGAAGCGTGATCGCCAAGCAGGGAACAACGGGCCAGCATTGGTTGTTCATCATTATCAACGGTGAAGTGGAAGTCTTTGTGGGTTCATCGGATAGTGAAAGGAAAAGACTTAATGTTCTATCCAAAGGTAACTTCTTCGGCGAGATGAGTTTGATGACCGGTGCTCCGCGTGCGGCTTCGGTGATCGCAAAGACGGATCTGGCATGTTATCGGCTGGATAAGGATGCGATTGAAGAAGTGTTGAGGGAGCGACCGGGCATTGCGGAAGATATTTCTCATATTCTTGTTGAGCGTCGCGGACAACTGGATACTGCCCTGCAAAATCTCGATGCCGAATCCTTGCACCAGGAAATGCATCATCGCCACAGCGAGGTGTTGGCAACGATCAAACACTTCTTTGGTTTGTAGTATCATCCCGCCGCAGATATAAAGTCGTATTGAATAGAGGTAAATCATGAAAGTTTCGTTTCTGGATTTCGAGGCACCCATCGCCGAACTGGAAGATAAGATCGAGCAGCTCCGTTTTGTGCAGGATGACTCGGCGCTTGATATTGCCGATGAGATCAACCGGCTATCCAAGAAGAGCGCGGCATTGACCAAGGATCTCTATGCCAAGCTGACCCCCTGGCAGATATCGCAAGTGTCCCGTCATCCGCAGCGCCCCTATACGCTGGATTACGTCGAGCATCTGTTCACTGATTTTGAGGAATTGCATGGAGACCGTTCTTATGCAGACGACAAGGCCATCGTAGGCGGGTTGGCCCGGTTCAACGGACAGAGTGTTATGGTGATCGGACATCAAAAGGGTCGCGACACCAAAGAAAAGATCGTGCGCAATTTCGGCATGCCGCGTCCGGAGGGTTACCGCAAGGCATTACGCCTGATGCGTCTGGCGGAGAAATTCGGCATTCCCATCATGACATTTATCGATACTCCGGGTGCGTATCCGGGTGTGGGTGCGGAAGAACGGGGTCAGTCAGAGGCGATAGGCCGTAACCTCTATGAAATGAGCGAATTGCGCGTGCCTATCATTTGCACCGTGATTGGGGAGGGTGGCTCCGGAGGTGCGTTGGCCATTGCTGTTGGTGATGTACAGCTGATGCTGCAATACAGCACTTATTCAGTGATCTCTCCGGAAGGATGCGCTTCCATTTTATGGAAGAGCGCGGAAAAAGCCGCCGATGCAGCCGAGACTCTGGGGATTACAGCAACACGTTTGAAAGCGCTGGGTTTGGTGGACAAGATCATCAGCGAGCCATTGGGCGGAGCGCATCGCGATTACAAGGCGACGATGGCGAGTGTCAAAAAGGCCCTGCAGGAAGCGCTCAAGAATGTCGAGAACAAACCCACAGCCAGTATGATGCAAGACAGGTTCAATCGCTTGATGAGTTATGGCAAGTACAAGGAAGTTGCGCTCAACTGATCTTGCCGGGCGAGTTTCTGCGGAGATACTCCCGCTGCTTCCCGCACACAGTTCGGTTCTCATCGGTTTGAGTGGCGGGGTAGATTCAGTAGTGCTGTTGCACTTGTTAAACGAGCTATCCACCCGTTTTCACTGGCGTCTTTCCGCGTTGCATGTTCATCACGGCATCAGCCCCAATGCCGACACTTGGCGGGATTTCTGCGTCGATCTTTGCGATCGTTTGAATATCCCGCTGCATGTAAAGCATGTGGATCTCGCGCCATTACGTGGACTGGGCATCGAGGCGGCTGCACGCAAGTTGCGTCATGCCGCATTCTCCGAACATTCTTGCGATTTTCTTGCTTTGGCACATCATGCAGACGATCAGGTTGAGACCTTACTGCTGCAATTGTTGCGTGGAGCGGGGGTGCGTGGCGCGAGTGCCATGCCCCAGTTTATTCGTCGCAACGATACGGCAACGATGGTCAGGCCGTTACTGCATTGTCAACGTGATGAATTGTTGGATTATGCTGCCGAGCATAAGCTGCGCTGGATCGAGGATGAGAGCAATCTGGATGACCGCTATCCGCGCAATTATCTGCGGCACCGGGTACTGCCTTTGCTGGATAAAAAATTTCCCGCTTATCGGAACACACTGACCCGCAGTGCCATGCATTTTGCCGAGGCGAGCGAGTTGCTGGACGAGCTGGCGGAAAATGACGCTAAGCAGGGCATGGAAGGCGGGACACTTGCAGTTGCTTCATTGCAGCAGTTAAGCCTGGCGCGAGCAAAAAACCTGCTGCGCTATTTCCTGCATACTACCGGCTCGTCGATGCCCCAGACCCTGTTGCTGGACAATATGCTGATGCAGTTGTGCAATGCGCGGGAGGATGCCGATGTGCGTATCGCATACGGTGATTTTGAAGTTCGCAGGTTCCGGGGCAGGGTGTATGTACTTCGCGCACTCGGTGAGTTTGATACAGGTATGTCGCTAACGTGGCAAGGGGAAGAGCGGCTGGAATGGCCTGCGTTGAATACCTTTTTGCATTTCAGGCATAAGCAGGGCTCGGGAATCAGCCTCGAAAAGCTGCGGCATTCGACTGTTACGTTGCGTTTGCGGCAGGGCGGTGAAACCATGCGTCTTGCCCATAATGCAGCAAACCGTACTTTGAAAAACCTGATGCAGGAGAATCACCTGCCACCCTGGCAGCGTGAGCGTATGCCGTTGCTGTACTCTGGTGAGGATCTGGTGTGTGTGCCGGGCATAGGGATTGCAACTGCATACTGCGCAAAAGCAGGCGAAGAGGCAGTTCAGCTGGAATTGTGAGCCGCGTTGGCGGGCGATTCCTGATAGAATACGCCCCCGTTTTTGTTAACTTTATTAATGTCTGGAGAATGTAGCATGGCTGTTGAACGTACCCTGTCGATTATTAAACCCGATGCAGTTGCCAAGAATGTTATCGGTCAGATCTATTCACGTTTTGAAAATGCCGGTCTGAAAGTCATCGCCTCGCGCATGGCTAGACTGTCGCGCGCTGAAGCGGAAGGTTTTTACGCAGTACATGCTGCCCGTCCTTTTTTCAAGGACTTGGTGGAGTTCATGATTTCCGGCCCTGTGATGATTCAGGTATTGGAAGGTGAGGGCGCAATTCTCAAGAACCGCGACCTGATGGGAGCAACCGATCCGAAGAAAGCCGACAAAGGGACGATTCGCGCCGATTTTGCAGACAGCATCGACGCGAATGCGGTTCATGGTTCGGATGCTGCTGAAACTGCAGCCGTCGAGATCGCTTATTTCTTTCCGGCGATGAATGTATATTCGCGTTGATCATAGTCAAGACAGATGAAGCAAAACCTCCTCGACTTTGATGTACAGCAGTTAACCGCCTGGTTTGCGGAAAACGGCGAAAAGCCGTTCCGGGCCAGGCAGGTGTTGCGCTGGATGTACAAGGTCGGGGAGTCCGATTTCGATGCGATGAGCGACCTTGCGGTCTCGCTTCGCGAAAAACTCAAGCAGATAGCCTGTATTACACCACCCGAAGTTATGCGCGAGGAATTGGCCGACGATGGGACGCGCAAGTGGTTGCTGGATATGGGCACCGGAAATGCTGTAGAGACGGTATTCATCCCCGAAGAGTCCCGCGGGACACTGTGTGTATCGACGCAGGCAGGGTGTGCACTGGATTGCGCATTCTGTTCAACAGGGAAGCAGGGATTCAATCGCAATCTCAGCGTGGCCGAAATCATCGGCCAGCTATGGTGGGCGAATAAACAGTTGGGCAAGGATACCGACGGCAACTGGAAGATCAGCAACGTGGTATTGATGGGTATGGGTGAACCGTTACTTAACTTCGATAACACCGTCAGCGCTTTGCGCCTGATGCTGGACGATCATGCATACGGGCTGTCGCGCCGGCGCGTTACGGTTTCCACGTCCGGTATAGTCCCGGCAATGGACAGGCTTAGAGATGAATGTCCGGTGGCGCTGGCCGTTTCCCTGCATGCTCCAAATGACAAACTGCGGGATGTATTGGTGCCGATCAATCAGAAATACCCGCTCAGGGATTTGCTCAGTGCATGCCAGCGTTATCTTGAAAAGGCCCCGCGCGACTTCATTACTTTCGAGTACGTAATGCTGGATGGTGTGAACGATAGTGAGCAACATGCGCGTGAACTGGTAAAACTGGTTCGCGGTGTGTCCTGCAAGTTCAATCTGATCCCGTTCAATCCGTTTCCAATGACTAATTTTCAACGTTCAAAACCGGAAGCGATTCGCCGATTTCGGGATGTGTTGATTCAGGCTGATATCATCGTAACTACACGCAAGACCAGAGGCGAAGACATCGCGGCTGCATGCGGACAGCTGGCAGGCCAAGTACAGGATAAAACCAGGCGAACCGCGCAACGCAAAGCAGAGGTGTTTTGATGAAGAGTATGTTTGTGTTGGTCTGTGTCGTCCTTGTCGTGAGTGGTTGTGCATCGTCCGGTAGCGGTCGTTCAAGGGAAAGTGCCAAGATACATACCGAATTGGCCGGCGTATATTATCAACGTGCCCAATTGGGCGTTGCTCTCGACGAAATCAAGCTCGCCATTAATGCGGATTCCGACTATGCGCCGGCATATGGCGTACGCGGGTTGATACATATGTCGTTGCGGGAAGACGATCAGGCCGAGGATGATTTCCGCAAGGGCTTGCGAATTGACAAGCTGGATTCCGATATCCAGAACAATTACGGCTGGTTCCTTTGCCAGCGAGGCAGGGAAAAAGAGTCAGTCGCCCATTTTCTGACAGCACTGAAGAACCCTTTATACGGCACCCCAAGTCTTTCTTATCTTAATGCGGGTATATGTTCACAAAAAGCAGGCGATCTGAAAGATGCCGAAGCGTTTTTTCAAAACGCTTTATTGTTGCAACCTGAAATGCCGAGGGCGTTACAAGGTCTGGCGGAATTGAATTTTGCCTCGGGTTCCTACAGTACAGCCAAGAAGTATTTCCAGAAGATGTCTGATAAAAACGAAAATCTCACGGCTGAGCAACTATGGCTGGGTGTGCAGATACACCGCAAGCTTGGGGACCGGAATTCCGAAGCCAGCTATGGAACACAATTGCGCAAACGTTTTCCGGATGCCCCTGAAACCCAGAAACTGATGCGTGGCGAATGATGGAACACAATTCTCAAGATAGTGCTGTGCAAAGTGAGCAGGCAACGGAATCACCGGTATTTTCTGTAGGGCAGGTGTTGCGTGAAGCACGCGAAAAGCAGGGCATGAGTATCGAGGATGTGGCTACCCAGATCAAACTGGCCCCCAGGCAGATCGAGGCCCTGGAGGCGGATGATTTGAGCAGATTGCCGGAATTGGCTTTCGTGCGCGGTTTTATACGCAGTTATGCCAAGATTCTGAAATTGGATGCATCTGCCTTGTTGTCCAACATGAATGAATCGAAACCGGTTGCCGTGGAATTATCTCGAGGATCTGTTGATGTGCCTTTTCCGGTTGAAAGCCTGGTCAGGCGACAAAACCTGATATGGTCTGCTGTAGCAATAATTCTGGTTGTATTGATTGCGGGATTTGCGGTAAATAGTTACATGCATAAGCAGGAAAAGGTCGAGGAAACGCGTCTGGAGGAAGTGGAATCTTTGCATCAGGATACTCGGGTCATAAAGGATGCTGAAAAAGATGATGTGAATACATCGGAGCCATCACCGTCAGTACAGGATAATCTTCCGGGGAAATCGCCCGCTACGCCGCTAGTAAAGCCTGCCAGCGAGCCATCAGTGAAGAAGTTGCCTGTCGCGAGCCCGAACTACGATCCGAATACCCCACCAAGTTCCTTGCGCCTTGAGTTTGATGAGGAATCATGGGTCGAGATCAAAGACCGGGACGACAATATTCTGGCATCGGATATTTACTTCCCAGGTAGAGTGCTGCAACTGGAGGGCAATGCTCCATTGTCTGTTCTGATCGGTCATGCACCTTCCGTACGTCTGTATTTCAGGGATAAGCAGGTCGACCTGATACCGCATACCAGACGACTGAGCGATGTGGCACACCTGAGCCTGGATTAAATATGGGTTCATTTGTGATCAAGCGACGCCCGTCCCAGAGAGTTCTGGTTGGCAAGGTGATGCTGGGAGGCGGGGCTCCTGTCGTGGTGCAATCCATGACCAACACCGATACTGCGGACGCTGAAGCGACTACCCGTCAGGTATTCGAGTTGGCCAAGGCGGGTTCGGAGTTGGTACGTATTACTGTCAATACCCCGGAGGCTGCGGCACAAGTTGCGAATATCCGCGCGCGACTCGATGCGATGGATTGCGATGTTCCACTGGTGGGCGACTTCCACTACAACGGGCACCGCCTGCTCACCGATTTTCCGGATTGTGCCCAGGCTTTGGCCAAATACCGAATCAATCCCGGCAATGTCGGTCGTAACCGCAAGGAAGACGACCCGTTCACGATCATGATCGAAACCGCAATCCGCTACGACAAGCCGGTGCGTATCGGGGTGAACTGGGGCAGCCTGGATCAAAACATGGTTGTGCGCATGATGGACGAGAATTCGCGTCTGGCGAAGCCCAGGGAAGCCGGTGAAGTGACTCGTGCCGCACTGATCGCATCGGCACTTGAGAGTGCGCAACGTGCCGAACAATTGGGAATGGCGCATAACCGTATCGTACTTTCGTGCAAGGTCAGCGAGGTCCA
The DNA here is from genome assembly GCA_041739955.1 of Gallionella sp. Classification (GTDB taxonomy): domain Bacteria; phylum Pseudomonadota; class Gammaproteobacteria; order Burkholderiales; family Gallionellaceae; genus Gallionella. Next base: position 11,129 of record JBGSMU010000109.1, read on the forward strand.
GGACTTGATCGCCGTTTACCGCGCATTGACCATGCAATGCGATTACGCCCTTCATCTCGGACTAACGGAAGCTGGCATGGGTTCCAAGGGCATCGTGGCTTCGACCGCAGCGCTGTCGGTTCTGTTGCAGGAGGGTATCGGCGATACCATCCGGATTTCCCTTACACCGGAGCCCGGTGGTGATCGTACGCAGGAAGTACTGGTGGCACAGGAAATATTGCAGACCATGGGAATGCGCGCTTTCGCGCCGATGGTGACTGCGTGCCCGGGGTGCGGTCGCACCACAAGCAGTTTTTTCCAGGAGCTGGCGCAAAGCATACAGTCGCATCTTCGCAGCCAGATGCCTGTTTGGCGATCTGAATACGAGGGTGTTGAGAATATGACCGTGGCGGTGATGGGGTGCGTCGTGAACGGTCCGGGAGAGAGCAAACTCGCAAATATCGGCATCAGTCTACCCGGCACAGGCGAAAGTCCAGCTGCCCCGGTTTATATCGATGGTGAAAAGGCAAAGACCTTGCGTGGCGATAACATCGCTTCCGAATTCAAACAAATCGTCGACGAATACGTCATTCGGAAATATTTGAAAAAGACAACTTCCTGAGCGCTATTGATTATTCAGGATGCATAATACGCGCTTAAACATCTGCAAATCACCGGCATACCCGGTTCGAGCAGTAATGTTGCAATGATAAAAGCGAAGTGAGCAGGTCTGGCGTATATCGTACTCAAAAGTCGAAAGTGAGCTTGAATTGAAAAAGCTGAAAGTATTGTTTGCGACATCGGAAGTCACACCGATAATAAGAACCGGAGGTTTGGCGGATGTGAGTGGAGCATTGCCGGCGGCGTTGCGTGACATCGGGGTGGATGTGCGTGTGCTGGTTCCGGGTTACAACCAGGTCATGTCACAAACGGAAAATTACAAGGTTGTCGCTGAACTTGATATTTCCGGATTTCCTTCATCCCGGTTGCTGGCTGGTGAAATGCCGAATGGCGTCCCGCTGTTCGTTCTGGAGTGCCCAAGTCTGTACCAGCGCGATGGCGGACCTTACCAGACGCCACGCGGGCAGGATTGGCCCGACAATGCGATGCGTTTTGGTTTGCTCTCCAAGGTGGCAGCTGTATTGGGTTGTGGTGAATCCCCGCTGGCATGGCATCCCGATATAGTGCAATGTAACGATTGGCAAACCGGCCTGACACCGGCCTATCTTCACTTCGCACCTGATGCGGCCCCCAGTGTCATTGCCATCCACAACCTGGCCTTTCAGGGTAACTTTCCTCCCGAAACCGTACAGCAACTCCATTTGCCTGCTTATAGCTATAGCATTGCGGGTGTTGAATATTACGGCAACATGTCATTTCTCAAGGCGGGTATCTTCTACGCCGATCACGTCACCACAGTTAGCCCGAACTACGCAAAAGAGATACAGGGCGAGGAACTCGGTTTCGGTATGCAGGGCCTGCTGACGGCGCGCAGTGCCAGACTGACCGGGATACTGAATGGTCTTGATACCGATGAATGGGATCCTTCAACCGACACGCATCTTGCCGAAAGTTACAGCCTCTCCGATATGAGCGGCAAGAAGGCAAACAAAGCGGCATTGCAACGCAGAATGGGGCTGAATGTCGAGCCGGATACACCATTGCTTGGTGTTGTCAGTCGTTTTACCCACCAGAAAGGTCTGGATTTGCTGCTGGAGATCGCACCCGAGCTGGTTCATTTGCCAGTTCAATTGGCCATGCTGGGAAGTGGCGATCCAAAAATGCAAAAAATAGCGCAAGAACTGTCGCAGCAATATCCCGGACAGATCGGCATGATGGTTGGTTTCGACGAAGGCCTTTCGCATCAGATAGAAGCAGGTGCGGATATGTTCATCATGCCGTCCAGGTTCGAGCCATGCGGCCTGAACCAGATGTATAGTCAGCGTTACGGTACTCCGCCTATCGTTCATGCTACAGGGGGGTTGGCTGACTCGGTCGTGGATACAACGGCATCGACATTGAAGGACGGCACCGCAAGCGGCTTCAGTTTTGAGGGAACAACTGCCGATAATCTCTTTCAGACCATTAAACGGGCGATTGCTGTCTACAAACAGGAGCGCAAATGGAATTCACTTATGACCAACTGCATGTCCAAGGATTTCAGCTGGAAAGGCAGCGCTGAGGCATATCGTGACGTGTATCTCAAAGTATTGAAGCGCAAGAAGTTATAGCTTCGAATCTGAATATCACGTTACCTTGGAGAGTCATCATTCATCTTCGGCATCGCAATATTGATAGATCATGAAAATAAGTTTGCGTGCGATATGAAATGCAAAACATCCTGGTAAAGATATCAATCACCGTCTTGTCGATGAGCACTTTCGTGCATGCGGGTGATCTTGATACGGCAGAGATCGTGAGCGCACACAACAAGTGGCGCACTGAGGTTGGCGTGGCTGAAGCACTTAGTTACTCGGCTGCATTGGCTCAGAGTGCCCAAGTATGGGCAGACAATCTGAAAAACACCAATCGTTGTCAAATGCGGCATAGCAAACCGCATGGGGAATATGGCGAGAATCTCTACTGGGGAAGCGCATTGCAATGGTCTGATGGCCGTAGTGAATTGCAGCAGGTAACGCCAACTCAAGTTGTCGATAGCTGGGGGAGCGAGAAGATGGATTATGACTATGCGACCAATAGTTGCAAGCCTGGAAAAATGTGCGGACATTACACACAAATGGTTTGGCGCAGCACCACGACGGTCGGCTGTGCGGTGGCAGTGTGTGAAGACAGCAAGCAGCAAGTTTGGGTCTGCCAATATCAGCCGCCCGGAAACTGGGTAGGAGAAAAACCATATTGAACCCATTTGTTCGATATTCATGAGATGAGTACCGAAGAAAACTCCGAAAAATTCCGCATCGACAAGTGGCTATGGGCGGCGCGCTTCTTCAAGACACGCGCGCTGGCCATCGCTGCGATCGAGTGCGGCAAGATACTGGTCAATGAGGTGCGCATCAAACCGGCCAAGGCCGTCGCGGTCGGCGATATGCTGGAAATCCACCTCGGACAGGCGAAATTTGTCATTGAGGTGCTGGCGCTGTCGAACAAGCGCGGGCCGGCACCGGTCGCACAGCAGCTCTATCGCGAGACCGACGAGAGCCGCCAGCGCCGCGAAGAGATCGCGGCGCGGATCAGGGCCGAGCCCCAGCCGTTCTTCTTCAAGGGCAGACCGACCAAGCGAGATCGCAGGGAGATCGAGCGGTTCAGGAAGGGGGGGTAAACCTTGCAGCGGTCAATCAGGCATCAATCAGTCTGGCGCATTTAACTCCGCTCATCACCGCACCTTCCAGCGTCGCCGGATAATCTCCCGCCGTGTAGTCGCCCGCAAGCAGCAATCGCTGAAGCGGAGTCTGTTGTGCGGGACGCTGCAGATCAGGGGAGCAGCAGAAGGTGGCGCGCTTTTCCGCTATGACCTTGAACCACAGTGGTGGCTCGGCGATGCCGAATTCCTCGCGCAGTTCGTCTATCACTTTTTGCGCCAGTTCGTCCTGTGACAATTCCTGATGGACTCCTTCCGCGCTGATCACCGATGCGAGCAGGCCATGCTGTCCGGCGATCTGCCCCTTGTCGAACAGCCATTGGCTGGTGCGTTGGTGCAGGCCGAGCATCGGGTTGGGTAGGGTAACCTGGGAGGGATATTGCAGGTACAGGGTGTAGATCGGTTGCTGTTCCAGACTGTCGATCTGAGCGACGGTTTCCGACAAGGCCGGAATGGGCCGCAGTAGTTTTGCAGCAATGCCAGGTGGTGCGGCGCAGATCACATGGGTAAATGCGTGCGTACCCTCGGACGTGACGAGCTCGATGCTGTCATCCCCGGGATTAATTGCTTCAACACCGCATGAAGTATGCACTTCACCGCCATGCCGCCCGACATAATCGGCGGCACGCTGCGGAAACAGCGCGGTGAAGTCGATGCGCGGCAGCAGCATGTCGCTGTCGGCGCGGGTGCGATTCAATGAGTCGCGCAACACATTGAGCAGTACCTGTGCCGAGGCTTTTTTGATTGGAGTGTTCAGCGCGGCGATGCACAGCGGCTCCCACAATTTGAGTGTCAGGTCGGCATTCTGTCCGTAGTCGGCGAGCATTTCGGCGACGGTGATGTCGTTCCCCTCTCCCCCAGCCCCTCTCCCGCTTGCGGGAGAGGGGAGTTTGAAGTCCCGCATGCGCAACGCGAGCATGAAGCGCGCAGCACTGATGCGCTCGCTCCAGCTCAGGCCTTGTGCTCTGAGCAACGCGACCAAAAGATGAAGCGGGGCCGGCAGGTGCGGTGCCCTGAGAGAGAAATGATTGTGCAGGTCGAGTTGTAGCGGCAAAGCCAGGAAGTCCTTTTCGATATCGCCGCCGACTAGTTTGATCAGGCGCAGCGTCTCGCGGTAGCAGCCAAGCAGGAGGTGCTGGCCGTTGTCGAGTTGTGTGTCATTGTGAATGACACCGCGAGCACGTCCGCCGAACTGCCTGGCGCTTTCGAAAAGGGTGGTATGGATACCGCGCTCGGCTAACGTGACTGCGGCAGCCATGCCGGCGTAGCCGCCGCCGATGATCCCGACTTTCAGTTCTTCAGCCACGCCTTGAAAGCCAGCCACATCTTGTATGTCGGGGTCAACGAGACGCGTTCCTTCAGCACATGGCAACCGCCGGTGACCACTTCGTCCAGTGTGGCACGGTAGATCGCCGCCATGATCAGTCCTGTGCGCTGCGCTTTGCGATCCACCGCGGGGAGCTGATCCAGCGCCTGCCTGTAATAGCGTTGCGCGCGTTCGATCTGGAACTTCATCAGCTCCTGGAAGGATTCGGATTCCTTCGCGTTCAGGATATCTGCTGCGGTCACGCCGAACTGTTGCAGTTCATCCATCGGCAGATAGATACGTCCCCGTCGCGCATCCTCGCCGACATCGCGGATGATATTGGTCAGCTGGAAGGCGATGCCAAGGTCATGGGCGTACTTGAGGGTCTTGCGGTCGGAATAGCCGAATATCTCTGCAGCGAGCAGGCCGACCACAGAGGCGACCCGGTAACAATAGAGTTGCAGTGACTTGAAATCGGCATACCGCGAATGATCAAGATCCATCTCCATTCCGTCGATGATCTCCAGCAGTTGTTCCTGGGAGATGTTGAACTGTTTCACGATGGGAACCAGCGCCTGACATACCGGATGTTGCGGATTTCCCTCGAAGACGCTTGCCACTTCAGTGCGCCACCAGTTCAGTGTGGTTCGGGCAACATTTTCATCGGAACACTCATCGACCACGTCATCCACTTCCCGGCAGAAGGCGTACAAGGCTGTAATCGCGCGGCGCTTGTCCCGGTGAAGGAACATGAAACTGTAGTAAAAGCTGGAGCCGCTTTGTCTGGTCTTGTCCTCGCAATACTGGTTCGGATCCATGTCAACTTTCAATAGGGTGCGCTTTTGGCCAGCATGATAACCCAGTCGATCGGCTTCAATACAGGACGATGCCGGAACATGTCGTAGTCAGCTTTTTCAAGTTTATCGAGTATGCGCAATCCGCCGGAAATGATCATGCGCATCTCAAGTCCGATACGGCCGGTAAGGATGGTGCCCAGCGGTTTTCCTTTAAGCATCAGCTCACGGGCGCGGTTCACCTGGAACTTCATCAAATTGCGCCAGACCTCGTTGACTATCCCCCGGGCGATCTGTTCTTCGGACACGCCGAATTGTGCCAACTCATTCTCGGGCAAGTAGATGCGCCCGATCGCATAATCCCTGGCGACATCCTGCCAGAAATTGATGATCTGGAGCGCTGTGCAGATCGCGTCAGAATAGGCGATATTTACCGGGGTGGCTTCATGGTAAAGGTGCAGTAACAGGTTACCGACCGGATTGGCCGAGCGGCGGCAGTAGTCAAGCAGGTCATCGAAATCCTCGTAGCGTTTTTTTTCGACGTCCTGGGAAAAAGCGTCGAGCAGGTCGTAAAACGGTTGCATCGGAAGATTATGTTGCGCGATCTCGGCACCCAGATTCACCAGGATCGGTGAATGCGGTATTTGGTGGAAGGCGATGCGCCTCAGATCGGCACGGAATTCTTCCAGCCGCCCGAGTCGTTCCGCGTCGCGCATCTCTCCCTCATCCGCGATGTCATCCGCCGCGCGGGCGAAATGGTAGATCGCCGAAACCGGTTTGCGCAGCCGCTTTGGCATCAGGATGGAAGCAACCGGGAAATTTTCGTAGTGATCAACGGACATCTATAAATCCATATTTGGGGCGAATCGCGTTGTCGCGTGCCCGCTCATTCCTTGTCTGCCATTATGGTATGTCTCGTCAATCACTGCGCGGCTCCTTGCGCTTCATCCCGAAATATTGAATTTATTACCTGATCAATTGAGGTCATTCTTGTGCAGCATGAACACGAATTGATCGCCTGCGGACACGTCCAGCCAGGTGAAAGGCAGGTTGGGGAAGGCGGCTTCAAGCGCCTCGCGGTTATGGCCGATCTCGACGATCAGTATGCCGTTGTCGGAGAGGTGTGCCGCAGCCTGTTCGAGGATGACGCGTGTGGCATCCAGGCCGTCATCCCCGCTCCCGAGTGCCAGCTTTGGTTCGTGCAGATATTCATTGGGTAGCGCGTTCACCGATTCGGCATCGACATAAGGGGGATTGCTGATGATCAGGTCGTACCGCCTCTCTCCGAGTTCGGAGAACAGGTCGGAATGGATCAGTTCTATGCGGTCATGCAAATCGTAATCGGCTACATTTCGTTCTGCCACTGCGAGTGCATCTTTGGACAGGTCAGCCGCGTCGACCTTGGCATTCGGGAAAGCGTGGGCAGCGATGATGGCAAGGCAAGCACTGCCGGTACACAGGTCAAGGACACTTCCGATCGCTAACGGATCGGGTATCCACGGGCTAAGTTGTTCACGCAACAGTTCGGCGATGAATGAGCGCGGGACGATGACACGCTCATCGACATAAAACCTGAAATCACCGAGGAATGCTTCGTTGGTCAGATAGGATGAAGGAATGCGGTGCTCAACCCGGCGCTGGATTATGTTCTGAACTTCAGTACGCTCGCTTTCGGTCAGTCTGGCATCCAGAAACGGCTCCAGTTGATCCAGAGGCAGATGCAGCGTATGCAGGATCAGATATGCAGCTTCATCATATGAATTAGTACTGCCATGGCCAAACGACAGCTTTGCTTCGTTGAAACGGCTCACTGCAAAACGCAGGTAGTCGCGCACAGTTAGCATCGATACGGATGCTTCAAAATATAAGTGACTCATTTGCGGAGCAGAATTTCCAGCGTGCGCTGATAGGTTAGTCTGAGGGGCTCGATATCCGACACACCAACACATTCATTGAGTTTGTGTATGGTGGCGTTCAGCGGACCAAATTCGATCACCTGGGGGCAGATGTCGGCGATAAAGCGGCCATCAGAAGTACCGCCACTGGTGGAAAGCTCGGGCGTGATTCCGTATGCCTCTTCTATCGCCTGACTGATCGCCGTAACCAGACTTCCTTTTGCGGTGATATAGGGTTTGCCGGACAGTTCCCACTTCAGATCGTAGCTGACTTTGTGCCTGTCGAGGATTTCGTGAACCTTGTCTTGCAGGCTTATTTGTGTGCTGGCAGTGGAAAAACGGAAGTTGAACAGGATCTCTGCTGTACCCGGGACGACGTTAGTAGCACCGGTGCCACTGTTCATGTTGGATATCTGCCAGGATGTCGGGGGGAAGTATTCATTGCCCTGATCCCAGGTGGTCGCAGCCAATTCCGCTATGGCAGGTGCGACCATATGGATGGGATTATTCACCAGATGCGGGTAGGCGATATGGCCCTGTGTACCTTTCACTGTGAGCGTGCCGTTGAGCGAGCCGCGACGCCCATTCTTGATCATGTCGCCGACTTTTTTGTTCGATGTGGGTTCGCCGACGATGCAAAAATCCAGTGTTTCGCCGCGCGCCTGAAGTGCCTCCACGACACGCACGGTACCGTCTACTGCCACTCCCTCTTCATCGGAGGTGATCAGCAAGGCGATGGAACCGTTGTGATCGGGGTGCTGGTCGAGGAAGGCCTCTATGGCGGTGATGAAGGCCGCGATTGAGGTTTTCATGTCAGCGGCTCCACGCCCGTACAGCATTCCGTCGCGTATGGTCGGCTCGAACGGCGGACTGAACCATGATTCAGGCGGTCCGCTGGGAACAACATCGGTATGTCCGGCGAAAACGATAACCGGGCTGGTCGTGCCTCGACGAGCCCAGAAATTGTCTACGTTGCCGAAGCGCATGCGCTCGATCTTGAACCCGAGTTTCTCAAGTCGTTCAATCAGGATTTCCTGGCATCCGGCATCATCCGGAGTGAGGGAGCGTCGGGCAATCAGGGTTTTGGAAAGTTGCAGGGTTTCAGACATGTAAAAGGAAAGCTAAAGGTTAAAAATTCCGGAATAGGATGTTTCGTCGAATCCGATGTGCAGGAGTTTCCCGTTCTTTTCCAGCAGGGGACGTTTGATAACGCTGGGTTTTTCCAGCATCAGGGCAAGTGCAGAAGCATCGTCGCAGATTTGCTGTTTGGTTTGATCCGGTAATCCGCGCCAGGTCAGCCCCTTGCGATTGACCAGATTCTCCCATCCCGCCTGCTTGAGCCATTTGGCCGCGATAGCCTGATCGACGCCGAGTTTCTTGAAGTCACAAAATGCCACTGCCAGGTCATGCACGGTCAACCAGTCGCGAGCCTTCTTTACGGTGTTGCAGTTTGGAATGCCGTAAAGCTTCATTTGGATTCGTCGATATTGAGTTTGATCTCGCTGAAATCCGATCTTGAGGAAGGACTCTTGGGCGCGACCTGGTTAGGGTCGAAGGCGGGCACCTTCATCGTATTGGTGCGCTCTGCGAAATCAACCAGAGAAGACAGGTTGCTGGCGGAGTCGGCGTTGCGCAATGCCTCCTCCTTGGTGATCTGACCTTTCTTGTACAGTTTGTAAAGCGCCTGTTCAAAGGTCTGGGAACCGGCTGAAACGCTTTTCTCTATGGATTCGCGTATCTTGTCCAGCTCATCATTCTTGATCTGGTCTGCTATCAGACTGGTGTTCAGCAGAACTTCCACTGCCGGGATCTGCTTGCCATTCACGTTGCTGACCAGTCTTTGCGAGATCACAGCGCGCAAGCACATGGAGAGATCGGCCAACACTCCCCTGCGGGACTCGTACGGAAAAAAGTTAACGATGCGGTTCAAGGCGTGATAGCTGTTATTGGCATGCATTGTCGCAAGGCAGAGGTGTCCGGTCTGGGCAAAGATCAGGGCATGCTTGAGTGTCTCGCGATCGCGCACTTCCCCGATCATCAGCACATCGGGCGCCTCGCGCATACCGCTGGATAACGCATTCTCATACGAGTGAGTATCTGTACCTATCTCACGCTGGTTAACTATCGATTTGCCGTGCGCGAATATATATTCGATAGGTTCCTCGATAGTCAGGATGTGCCCGCTCATTGTTTGACTGCGATGTTCTATCATGGCTGCCAGCGTCGTCGACTTTCCAGATCCTGTTGCACCGACCACCAGGATCAGTCCGCGTTTATCCATGATCATCTCTTTGAGGATGTCGGGAAGATTCAGTTCTTCGGAGGTGCCGATCTTGGATTTTATGAAGCGGATCACGATGGCAACATTGCCGCGCTGGCGGAAAACGTTGGCCCGGAAGTTTCCGACACCCGGTTCCTGGAAGGAAAAATTCATTTCCATCTCGGATTCGAAATGGGCTATCTGCTGGGATGTCATCATTTCGTAAGCGATCTTCTTGACGACATCAGCCTCTAGAATTTGCGAATTGACCGGCTTGGCTACGCCATCGATCTTGATGTTGACCGGCGCACCGACGGAGAAGAACAGGTCGGAAGCATTTTTGCTGGCGGCGAGCTGTAGCAGTGGTGTAATGATCATGACTTTATCTCCGTGCGGTTAGATTAATTATTGTTGTAAATTTGTTTCCAAACGAACACATTAATCAGAAGCATGGCGGTTGGAAATCAGATTCCCCGCAGTAATTCGTTGATACCGACCTTGGACAATGTCTTGGCATCCACCTTTTTCACAATGACTGCGCAATACAGGCTGTAGCTTCCATCCTTGGAAGGCAGGCTGCCGCTGACGACAACAGAGCCGGATGGTACCCGACCATAACTGACCTCGCCAGTCTCGCGGTCGTATATCTTGGTGCTTTGGCCGATGAATACGCCCATTGAGATCACCACGTTGTCTTCAAGGATCACGCCTTCAACGATTTCAGAACGGGCACCGACAAAGCAATTGTCGCCGATGATGGTTGGGTTGGCCTGCACCGGCTCCAGGACTCCACCGATACCAACGCCGCCGCTGAGATGCACGTTCTTGCCGATCTGCGCGCATGAACCGACCGTCGCCCAGGTATCCACCATGGTGCCTTCATCGACATATGCGCCGATATTCACATACGATGGCATCAGCACCACATTTTTCGCAATGTATGCGCCTTTTCGGGCAGCAGCAGGCGGGACGACACGGAAGCCGCCCTCACGAAAGTCGCGGCTGTTGTAGTCGGCGAATTTGGAAGGGACTTTGTCGTAATAATTGGTGAAGCCACCCTTGATGAAATTATTGTCTTCCAGTCTGAATGACAGCAACACCGCTTTCTTGAGCCATTGGTTCGTCACCCACTGGCCGTCGATCTTTTCGGCGACACGCAACTTGCCTTGGTCGAGCTGGGTGATGACGGAATCGACCGCTTCCTTGAGCTGTGCATCTGCATTGCGCGGTGTGATCTCGGCGCGTCGTTCAAAACCCTGTTCGATGATTTGTTGCAATTGATCCATGGTTATTCCTAAGTAAGTAGTAAGTAGTAAGTGGTGAGTCGTAAGTTGGATAGTCGGTAGTTACTTGCTACTCGCTACTGGCAACTTACAAGTAAATTCAGCAATACGTTGTGCGGCTTCTACGGTCTCTTCCATGTTCGCGACCAGCGCCAGACGCACAAAATTATTTCCGGGGTTCGTACCGTTTGCCTCGCGTGCGAGATAGCTGCCCGGCAACACGGTCACATTATAGTCGCGATAAAGTCCCTGCGCGAAGGCGGTGTCGGTAATCGGCGTGGGTATCCACAAATAGAATCCGGCATCGGGCAGGGAAACCGGCAATACCGGTTTCAGGATATCGACAACCTGGGTGAATTTTTCCGTGTAAAGGCGGCGATTTTCCGCGACATGATCTTCATCGCCCCATGCGGCGATACTGGCGGCCTGTATGACTGGATTCATTGCGGAACCGTGATAAGTGCGGTACAGCGCGAATTTTTCGATCACATTCGCGTCGCCCGCGACAAAACCCGAGCGCATACCCGGCACGTTGGAACGCTTGGACAGGCTGGAGAATACAACCAGATTTTTGTAGCTGTCGCGCCCGAGTTGGCGGGCTGCCTGCAAAGCGCCGAGAGGTTTGTCGTTGCCGAAGTATATTTCCGAATAGCATTCGTCCGACGCAATGACAAAGCCATAGCGGTCGCTCATCTCGAACAGGGTCCGCCATTCCGCCAGCGGCATCACGCGACCGGTCGGATTGCCGGGGGAACACACATAAACCAGCTGCGTGCGCTCCCAGATTTCATCCGGCAACTGTGAATAGTCAAGAGCATAGTTGTTATCCGGCAAAGTGTTCAAAAAGCGGGGTGTGGCTCCCGAAAGGAATGCCGCTCCCTCGTATATCTGATAAAACGGATTCGGGCAGACAACTACCGGATCTGGCTTGGTGCGGTCGATTACCGTCTGCGCAAACGCAAACAGAGCCTCGCGGCTACCGTTCACCGGAAGTACCTGGGTATTGTGATCGGGAGCGGGAATGTCGTAACGGCTGGACAACCATGTTGCGATGGTAAGACGCAGGGTGTCGCTACCAGTGGTTGTGGGATAATTTGCCAACCCGTCCAGATGGGTGATCATGGCATCTCGAATGAACTGTGGCGTGGCGTGTTTGGGTTCGCCGATTGATAATCTGATGGGGCGATCGGCAGGATCAGGGTGGATTTCGCGAAACAGCGACGCCAGTTTTTGAAAAGGATATGGCTGTAATTTAGGTAAATCGGAGTTCATTGTCAGTCTCAATCACGCGCGAAAATCAGCGCGCATTATACGGGCCGAGCAAGTGTCAACAAAACAAAATGTATTGCCTGTGGCAGGAGCTTTATGCGGTGCGCTGGTATGGGGACTGATCTGGTATCCGTATCGTGTATTGCAGGAAGCAGGCGTGTCCGGGGCATTGGCCACGCTGATAACATATCTGCTGGCAATGATGTTCGGCCTGTTCATGATCCCGAGTGTCCTGCGGGAATTGCGCATGGATCTCAAGAGGACGGGTTGGTGGGCGCTGTTGTTGCTGTTAAGCGCCGGCTGGACAAATTTTGGGTATGTGCTGGCGATATTGTATGGCGAGGTGATGCGAGTGTTGCTGCTGTTCTATCTGGCGCCGCTCTGGACGATACTGCTCGCATACTGGATCCAGGGAGAACGGCTTAACCGAGATGGTTTTCTGGTCATATCCCTGTCTTTTTCGGGTGCGGTCATCATGTTGTGGAAGAAGGAACTGGGTTTGCCATTACCGAACTCAATGGCTGAATGGGTGGGGCTGTCTGCAGGGATAGCCTTCGCACTTTCCAATGTGGTATCGCGTCGTGCCGCGCATATGAGTTTGCAGATGAAATCCCACAGCGTATGGATGGGCACGATTTTGCTGACGGTGCCACTGTTGCTGTGGCAAGGGGGGCTGCCGGACAAGTTGCTGATGATTGATGCCCAATCATGGGTATTGCTGGCATTGTTGGGCATCGTGCTGTGCTGCTCCACTTTTGCCTTGCAATATGCGCTGGCCAATCTGCTTGCAAACCACGCCATCATCCTGCTTTTGTTCGAGCTTGTGGTTGCGGCATTTTCCTCGTATTTTTTGGCCGACGAGACTATGCAGTTGCGAGACTGGCTGGGGGCATTCCTGATTGTTTCCGCGAGCTTGTTATCCGCGCAGTTACACAGAAAACAGCAAGCTGCATAATACGCTGAATACGAATTTCTGCTGTGTTGGCATGGGATTTCAGCAAAGAAAATATGGATCTGATAATTCAATTCAGAGGGCAGGGTTATCCGGTGCGGGCATTCTTGATGATGCTTTGGGTGATATTCCGTAATATACTTATCCCACGACATTGAATATCGGTTGATATAAAACACGTCATTCCATGAACGAAGCAAACAGCCCGTCAATAGCCGAGGTAAACAATCTGTTCGACAACAGCGACCCCGGTGTTGTCTGGATTCAGGCCACGAATATCATCAGTCACATCAATCCTGAATATGACTACCGCCTGATCCAAACTGTTTTCAATGATGTCATGCAACTGTTCCAGGGGAAATATCCCGGCTACAGTTCTATCAAAACCCTATATCACGATATGCCGCACACGCTGGATGTATTGATGTGCGCGGTGAGGCTGATGCATGGCGTTCATGTTTCGGGTATTCCCCTGGATGATGACGAGATCACGCTGGTGATGATCGGGGTGCTGATGCACGATATAGGTTATGCACAGTTGCAGGGCGAAGAATTCGGGACGGGAGCCCAATACACGCAGATACATGTAAAGCGCGGCATCACGTTCATGAGTCATTATCTGGTGGAACACCGCGTTCCCGCGGATTTTATCGAAAAGCTGAAGCCCATGATTTCCTGTACCGATCCAGCGGTGGATTTTTCGGATATTGAATTCAAGGAAGACAGAACTCGTTTGCTTGCGCAATTGCTGGTGACAGCAGACCTGACCGGGCAGATGGCTGACCGTGCCTATCTGGAAAAACTACTGTTCCTGTATCTGGAGTTCAAGGAAGCACATTTCGGGAATTTTCAGAATATCCATGAGATGCTGCGACAGACCAGACAGTTCTACAAGATTACCCGTGAAAAACTGGACGGCCCATTTGGCGGGCTGCACATCAACCTGACGCATCATTTCAGGGAAATTTACGGGGTCGATCGTAATTATTACCTTGAGTCGATCGAGAAAAATATCGACTATCTGGAAAAGGTGATAGACCATAACGAGGCGGAATATCTCGGTATGCTCAAGCGCGGCGGGATAGTCGAAAAATTCAAGACCATAGCCGACCCCGGCTGATCGCTGTCACATTTGAAGTAGGGGCATCTATCAGCACACTTTTATTTCGTCGCGCTACATTTTCGGATGTCGATGCAATTGTTGCGTTGGTCAATTCGGCTTATCGCGGCATGTCCAGTCGTGCAGGATGGACGACCGAGGCGGATTTTCTCGACGGGCAACGTACCGATGCAGAACAGATAGCGGAGCTGATAGCCTCCCGTGATTCAAATCTGCTGCTTTGTCTGCACAACGCCGAGATGATCGGGTCGGTGCATCTGGCAAAATTCGATGACTCAACGGCCTACATGGGTATGCTGGTCATCCGGCCCGTTTTGCAGGGACAGGGATTGGGCAGGCGATTCATCCTTGAGGCGGAAGAAACAGCGCGCAGAGAGTGGGGGGCTTCCCGTATGCAAATACAGGTGATCACACTGCGCCATGAGCTGATCGCTTTTTACGAGCGTCTGGGTTATCTGCGCACGGGGGAGATCAGACCGTTTCCGACCGACCCGCGATTCGGCATTCCCAGGGTGGGCGGATTGCAATTCGAAGTGCTTGAAAAAATCGGCAGTTAAGCCACTGTCACGTTCTTGTCAGCATAAACGTCCTGGATCGCATTCAACAGCGCAATACCTTCATTCCGTGCTTATCCGGTTGTCACAGACATCCACTAGCGGTAGTATGTTGAGTATCTGCCCCCAAGTGGAATAATCATGGTTATCGACGTACTTGAGCGAGACGATCTGCCGTTCCCGCGCTCGCTGCCGGAGTTTCAACG
>JBGSMU010000117.1:0-19651 GCA_041739955.1 Gallionella sp.
TCGAAGGCAAAAAAAGAAGAGCAGGCGTTTCGAGAAAGACTTAGTCAAGAGAGAGCTGCTATAGAGGCAAGAGCTAGAGTTGTTAGTAAACTTAAAATTTAAAGATGTAAGTAATTTTGAACACTTCAAGAATCCACTAGAAAGGATGAATTCCATGACCAAACAAGTTCAGGAAACTTACCTCGTTGCTGTCACCCGTATACCGGTGGAAAAGCACCTACGGAACTGGAAGCAAGTACATTATTCCAGCTGGTGAATTATTTTAAGGGATCGAGTGAAAGATCAAGAGCCAATGGGGTCAGCATCGCAATAGTTTTTGAAGAAACGTCAGACGCAAACAGGAGGCGCAAGCATAATGACCATGCAGACATACCAAGGCAGTTGTCACTGCGGAGCGATCAAGTTTTCGTTCGAGGCCGAGCCTATCACCAAGGGGACGCGCTGCAACTGTTCGTTCTGTGCCAAACGGGGAGCGATGATGCACCTCTTGCCGAAGACTGAGTTCAAGATCGACGCGCAGGAAGGCGCGCTGAATTTTTACCAGTTCGGCAAGAAGCAGGCGAAACATTATTTCTGCAAGACCTGCGGCATCCCCACCTTCAGCGAGACGACGCGTCGGCCGGGGCAATACATCGTGAACCTCGGCTGTGTGGAAGGCGTGGATACCTTTGCGATGGAGACGACGATGTTTGACGGCAAGCACTTGTTGTAGATGAAAGGAGCCTGCAGTTGATGCAATCATGAGTAACCTGAGCAAATTCAATCCGGTTGCCGGCCTTCGGGCACAGATCAGTTACGCCAGCGCAGCAATAGCGCTGTTGTTGTCCCTGGTGCTGGGTTATTACGCCTCCGGCAATAGCAGATACCAGATCGAGCAAAGCGAGGGCGAGTTCTTTGTTCATCAAGCCAGAAGCGTGCTGGATGTTATAGATCGCGGCATGTTCGAGCGCAGCCGGGAAATCCAGAATGCCGCCATTCTTGACGGCATCCGTTCGAACAATGTCCCGATAGAACATAAGCGGGAAATCCTGGAGCGTTTGCAGCACAACTTTAATGCCTATGCCTGGATAGGCATTTGCGACACGAACGGGATAGGGCTGGTCGGGACCGGAAAATATCTCGAGGGAAAGGACTTGTCCAAGCGCCCATGGTGTACCGAGGGTCGTAAGCAACCTTATATCGGGGACATGCACGATGCCCTGCTGCTTGCCAAGCTGCTTCCCAATCCGAGTGGGGAAGATTTCTATCTGGTGGATGTTGCCACGCCTGTACGTGACAAAAAAGGGACATTGGTCGGGGTGCTTTGCGGACACATTTACTGGAAATGGGCAGAGGAGATCCTGGACAGCAAGCGGTCCCCTCATGTGGATATTTTTCTGCTGAGCCGTGACGGTCTGGTGCTGTCAGGCCCCGAGCCTTCCCGTGCGGATTTTTCGAAACTCGCTCCCGCAACCATGCAGGCGATCAGGCAGTCCATTGGTAATGAAGGATATCTGGTCGAAAAATGGAGTGACGGAAAAACTTATCTGGTGGGGTTTGCCAAGTCTTCCGGGTATCGCGATTATCCGGGTATGGGTTGGATATCGGTCATCCGCGAGGATGTTGACCATGCATTTGCACCCGCACGGGAATTGCGCCTGCGAATATTGGCGGTGGGCGCAACGCTCGGATTCTTGTTTGCGGTGCTGGGCTGGATATTGGCAGGACGAATTGCCCGTCCCATTGCCCGTATCAGCCAGGCGGCTGACAGGATCGCAGCCGGAGATTTGTTGGTTGAATTGCCCAAGGCAATTGGAAGCGGTGAAGTCGCACATTTGTCTTCTGCGATTCACGACATGGTGCGAAATCTCACCAGAGAGATCCGGCAGCGTAGGGAAGCCGAGGCAGGGTTGCGATTGTCCGCAAAAGTGTTTGAGAGTAATTCCGAAGCTATTATGGTTACCGATGCTGATGTGAATATCCATATGGTGAAC
Organism: Gallionella sp.; assembly: GCA_041739955.1. Lineage (GTDB taxonomy): Bacteria > Pseudomonadota > Gammaproteobacteria > Burkholderiales > Gallionellaceae > Gallionella. The sequence goes on from JBGSMU010000117.1 coordinate 1,974, forward strand.
CATGCATTTACGGTTGTAACAGGTTACACCGAGGAAGAAATAATCGGGAAAAATCCACGCATCTTGATGTCCGGCATGCATGGTAAGGATTTTTATGAAGCGTTTTATCGTGAGCTGAGTGAGAAAGGCCAATGGAGCGGCGAAATCTGGAATAAACGCAAAAATGGCGAGCTTTTTCCCGAGTGGCTGATGGTGAGCGTATTGAGAGACGAGGCCAACGCGATTACTCACTATGTTGCCGTATTTTCGGATATGACCGAAAGGAAAAAGAAAGAGGAACACATCCAGTATCTGGCAAATTTTGATGTGTTAACGGGCTTGCCAAACCGGTATCTGCTAGGAGATCGTCTGGATCATGGAATCAACTTTGCCCATCGGCACCAGCTGAAACTCGCTGTCATGTTTATTGACCTGGATCACTTCAAGAACATCAATGATTCCATTGGTCATGATGTCGGAGATGGTTTGTTGAAGCTCGTTGCCGAGCGACTAAAAGCCAATTTACGCAGCTCGGATACTATTGCGCGACAGGGAGGGGATGAATTCGTGGTGTTGTTGGGAGAGCTGGAATCCGAAGGTCAGGTCACTTTCATCGCGGAAAAAATGATTGAATCCTTAAGCCAGCCATTTATGGTTGATCAATATCAGCTTTCAGTTACAGCCAGCATAGGTATCAGCCTGTTCCCTTACGATGGTGATACTGCGGTCCAGTTGTTACGTAATGCTGATTTGGCTATGTATCGAGCCAAGGGAACAGGCCGCAACCGCTTTCAATTTTATGAGGATGGAATGAATTCCATCGCATTGAAGCGGTTGCAACTGGAGAATGATCTTCGAGTCGCCATCAGCCAGAAGCTGTTGACTTTGTATTACCAACCCAAGGTTAATATTGAAACAGGCAAGATGGTTGGAATGGAAGCATTGATTCGCTGGCCTCACCCGGAATTGGGTTTTGTTTCCCCGGCGGAGTTCATTCCGGTTGCTGAGGATTGTGGTCTGATAATCGAAATCGGTGACTGGGTGATTCGTGAGGCGGTACGGCAGCAAATCGAATGGCAAGCGGCTGGATACAGGCTGGTTCCTGTAGCGGTTAATTTGTCGGCGCGTCAATTGGGACAAAAAAATCTGGTTGAACGTACTAAAGCAGTTGTTGATCAAGCAGGGCTTTCCGCTGGATTTATAGAACTGGAACTGACGGAAAGTAGCCTTCTCGACCTGGGCTCCAATGCCTTGGAAATATTTAACCAGCTTGATATGGCTGGATTTGAATTGTCGCTGGACGATTTTGGTACGGGCTATTCGTCCTTAAGTCGCCTGAAGAGATTTCCGGTGAAATCGTTGAAAATTGATCAGTCGTTTGTAAGGGACATTACGATCGATGAAAATGACAGAAGCATCGTTAGCGCAACCATAGTATTGGCTCATGCCATGGGTATGAAGGTTATCGCTGAAGGTGTGGAGTCTCAAGAACAGCTGGCATTCCTGAGTGAATTGGGATGTGAGGAATATCAGGGTTATTTATTTAGTGAGCCTGTTCCCGCATCTGAAGTGAGCAGGTATTTCTAAAGGTGTCGTTCTGTTCCAAATCTGGAGTGATGATGCACCGTCTTGCCGAAGACGGCGTTCAAGATCGACGCGCCGACCGGGACAATAGACCGTGAACCTCGGCTATGTGGAAGGCGTCGATACCTTTGCGTTGGAGACGACAGTATTCGACGTCAAGAACCTGCTTTAGGCGAACGCTGTGACATGAGGTGATTGAGGCATAGAATGCTTGAACTCAGACCAAGCTGCGAACATTGCAACAAGGTATTGCCCCCCGATTCGGCTGAGGCGCGCATCTGTTCATACGAGTGCACGTTTTGCGCGACATGTGTCGATACGGTTCTGGGCAATGTTTGCCCGAATTGCGGGGGAGGTTTTGTTCCCAGACCCATCAGGCCTGCCAACAACTGGAATGCCGATAATTATCTCGGCAAGGATCCGGCGAGTACCAAGGTCAAGCACAGGCCGGTTGATTTAGAGGGTCATGCGCAGTTTGTTGCCAGAATAAGATCGATACCGCCTGAACAACGGTAGCTTCATGAAACGAAACGGGAGATAACCATGAGCAAGCAAGTCCAGGAAGCCTACATCGTTGCCGCCACCCGCACACCGGTGGGCAAGGCGCCGCGCGGGATGTTCCGCAACACCCGTCCCGATGATCTGCTCGCCCATGTGTTGAAGAGTGTGCTGGCGCAGGCACCGACGCTCGATCCGGCCAGCATCGGCGATGTGATCGTCGGTTGCGCGATGCCGGAGGCGGAACAGGGCATGAACGTGGCGCGTATCGGTCTGTTGTTGGCCGGTTTGCCGAATAGCGTGCCGGGGATGACGATCAACCGTTTCTGTTCATCCGGGGTGCAGGCGGTGGCGCTGGCGGCGGATCGCATCCGTTTGGGTGAGGCCGATGTGATGATCGCGGCGGGCACCGAGAGCATGAGCATGGTGCCGATGATGGGCAACAAGGTGGCCTTCAATCCCGCGGTGTTCGAGGATGAACATTACGCGATCGCCTATGGCATGGGATTGACGGCGGAGAAGGTGGCGGAGCGATGGAAGGTAAGCCGTGAGGCGCAGGATGCTTTCGCGCTGCAGAGCCACCAGCGCGCGATCAAGGCGATCGCCGACGGCGAGTTCACCGACGAGATCACGCCGTACACGATCACCGGGCAAGAGTTCGATTTCGACACTCGCGCGGTGAAGACAAAGTCGCACGATGCGACGCAGGATGAGGGACCGCGCGCGGATACCTCGCTGGAAGCGCTGGGAAAACTCAGGACGGTGTTCGTGCAAAAAGGTTCGGTGACGGCGGGCAACAGTTCGCAGATGTCGGACGGCGCGGGCGCGGTGCTGCTGTGTAGCGAGGCGGCACTGAAGCGCTACAACCTGACACCGATCGGGATCTTCCACGGATTCAGCGTCGCGGGCGTACCGCCGGAGATCATGGGCATCGGCCCCAAGGAAGCGATCCCGCGCGTGCTGAAGCAGGTGGGCTTGTCACTGAACGACATGAACTGGATCGAACTCAACGAGGCTTTTGCCGCGCAAGCATTGGCGGTGATCCACGATGTCGGCCTCGACCCGGCGATCGTCAATCCGCTCGGCGGCGCGATCGCACTGGGCCATCCTCTCGGCGCGACCGGAGCGGTTCGCACTGCTACGCTGTTGCACGGCCTGCGCCGTCGCAAGCAGAAGTACGGCATGGTGACGATGTGTATAGGGACGGGCATGGGAGCCGCCGGAATCTTCGAGGCTTTGTAAAAAAGCTGTTCAAAAATGCTACACAGCCGTGATGCGGGGTCGGGCGGTACTCGGAATCCTCATGTACGAATTTGTACATTCCGGTTCCTCCGCTCCGGCCTTCCCCACCTGACGGCCGCTCGCTGATTTTTGAATCAGCTTTTACGCTACTCTATTTATAACCTACGATGCTCGCGACGGTTTCCATCACTCATTTTTCCAAATGAATAAAAAACAAACTCAACCCAGCATCCCGCGCGGGGTCTGGGTGCTCGGCTTCGTCAGCCTGCTGATGGATGTCTCGTCCGAGATGATCCACAGTTTGCTTCCCTTGTTCATGGTGACGACGCTGGGCATCAGTGTGCTGTCGGTGGGGGTGATCGAGGGGCTTGCAGAATCGACCGCGCTGATCGTGAAGGTCTTTTCCGGGGTGTTGAGCGATTACCTGGGCAAGCGCAAGGTGTTGGCACTGCTCGGCTACGGGCTGGGCGCAGTCACCAAGCCGATGTTCGCGATGGCTCAGGGAGCAGGGATGGTGCTGACCGCCCGGCTGACCGACCGCGTCGGCAAGGGCATACGCGGCGCGCCGCGTGATGCGCTGCTCACCGACATCACACCGCCCGAGATACGCGGTGCGGCGTTCGGCTTGCGCCAGTCGCTGGACACGGTAGGCGCGTTCCTCGGACCGCTACTCGGGGTTGGCCTGATGTTGCTGTGGGCGAACGATTTTCGCGCGGTGTTCTGGGTCGCGGTGATCCCCGGCATGCTGGCGGTGGCGCTGCTGTTGTTCGGCATCCGCGAACCCGAACGTTTGGGGGAACACAAGGTGGTGAACCCGATCAGCCGCGAGAACCTGAAGCGGCTCAGCAAAGGATATTGGTGGGTGGTTGGTGTCGGAGCGGTATTCACGCTGGCAAGGTTCAGCGAGGCGTTCCTGGTGCTGCGCGCGGGGCAGAGTGGCGTGGCCATCGCGCTGGTGCCGCTGGTGATGGTGGCGATGAATCTGGTCTATTCCGCGAGCGCATACCCTTTCGGCAAGTTGTCTGACAGTATCAGCCACACCAAGATGCTGGTGTGGGGGCTGGTGGTGCTGATCGCTGCCGACCTGATGCTGGCGATCGATGGTCACTGGGGCACGGTGCTGGGCGGGGTGCTGCTGTGGGGCATGCACCTGGGCATCACGCAGGGTTTGCTGTCGCGCATGGTGGCGGATACCGCGCCTGCGGATCTGCGCGGCACGGCATTCGGGTTCTTCAACCTGATGAGCGGGATCGCGATGTTGCTCGCAAGTGTATTGGCAGGGCTGCTATGGGAGACACTGGGCGCAGCCAGCACATTCTATTGCGGCGCGCTGTTATGCCTGCTGGCGATGGCGGTGCTGGGATCGCGCAACATTGCCCTGAAAAATTGTTAGACTGCGTACGTGATTGATATCGACAGGGGGAACTATGAAAAAGATCGTGATGGTTAGATTGCTGCTGGTTTGCAGCTTGTTGCTGGGCGGGAATGCCGGCGCACTGACTCTGGGGGGCATCCATCTGCAGGAGCAGGCGCAGGTCGAGGGCAAGCTGCTGCAACTGAACGGGGCGGGCCTCCGCACCAAGTGGTTCTTCAAGGTCTATGTCTGCGCGCTTTACCTGCCGGCCAAAGAGACTTCCGCCCAGGCTATCATCGATAGTGGCAAGGAAAATCGTGTCGTGTTGCACATGCTGCGGGAATTGACCAGCAAAAAACTGTACAACGCATTCATCGAGGCGATCGAATCCAGCCAGACGACGGATGTGCTGTTGGCGATCCAGCCGCAGTTGCAGCAGATGGAGCAGATCTTCGAGGCGGTGGAGCTGGTGAAGGAGGGAGACATCATCACGCTTGATTTTCAACCGGCAGTTGGCACCAAGATCACAGTGAACGGCACGGCGCGCGGGACGATCCCGGGCGCGGGCTTCAATCGTGCGATATTGGGGATATGGCTGGGTGACAAGCCGGTGCAGGATGACATGAAGAAGGGCATGCTTGGTGGATGATGAAGTCGTGTCGCGCGCGGCGGCCTTGAATTCCGATCCGCGATCCTTCAGGGTGGATCGCGCTGCGCTTGAAACTGGATTTGCTTTACAGGGTGCGGATTTCCAGCAGGCTATATCGGTCGGGCATGAGCACATGTTTTCAGATGTTCCGCTGTTCGTCACGGAAGCACAGGTCGACCGGATGCGGGCAGTGATCGCCGCAGTCGAGCGGGTGGTCAAGTTGCCGGGATGGTGTGACTCTTCTGAGGGCAAACAGCCGCAAGCCAGGGGCGTTTTCTACGGCTACGACTTTCACCTTAACACCGAGGGCGCGCACCTGATCGAGATCAATACCAATGCGGGCGGCGGATTTCTGAATGCCTTGCTGATAGAAAGTCAGCGTGAGGCGGACTTTCCCGGATCAGTGATCGGCAAAGAGGATCTGGAACAATGTTTCATTGAGATGTTCCGCAACGAATATCGGCTGGCGCGTGGCGATGCGCCGCTCATGACCGTTGCTATCGTCGATGAACAGCCGGAATCACAATATCTTTATCCCGAGTTCCTGCTGGCTAAGAAGATGCTCGGGCGTGCGGGTATTGCCGCATACATTGCCGATCCGTCGGCTTTGCAGTTGCGCGATGACGGTCTCTTTCTCGACGGGAACCGGATCGATCTGGTGTACAACCGCCTGACGGATTTTTCCCTGGAACAGCACGGTCACCTGAAAAAAGCATCACAGGATGGGAGTGCTGTGGTGACGCCCGATGCGACGCATTACGCCTGCTACGCCGACAAGCGCAATCTGGCACGTCTGAGCAACCCGGACGGTTTGCGGGCACTGGGTGCCGACGAGGCAGACATCGCCGTGCTGGTTGCGGGCGTACCCAACACATTGGCAGTTCTACCCGAGATGGAAGCGGAATTATGGGCGAAGCGCAAACAGTTATTCTTCAAGCCGAACACCGGCTATGGCAGCAAGGGTGCATATCGTGGCGAGAAACTGACCAAGCGGGTGTTCGGCGAGATTTTGCTGTCCGACTATGTCGCGCAGCAGATGGCCGCACCGGGTGAGCGCATGGTGTGCGATGCCGATGGTAACGAGCAGCCGCTGAAATACGATGTACGCTGCTATGTATATGACGGTGTTGTCCAGTTGGTCGCGGCGCGCTTGTATCAGGGGCAGACCACAAACTTCAGGACACCGGGAGGCGGCTTCTCTGTTGTGCGGGTGGTGGAGTAGAATAAACCGGAATTCAATTGAACCACGAAGCTCAAGAAGGCCACGAAGAATGATTCTCAAGTTCAACATGAAATATTGGTTTCATGATTAGATCTCTGTGTTCTTCGTGGTGAAGCATTTTTTCAGGGTAAGCGCATGTTGATCTATTCATTCCTGGCAATCGGCATCGGCGCGGCATGCGGCGCATGGTTGCGCTGGGGATTCGGCTTGTGGCTGAATCCGGCTATGCCCGGATTGCCGCTCGGTACGCTGGCGGCCAATCTGGCGGGTGGATACCTGATCGGCATCGCGGTGGCGTTCTTCATGCAGCATCCCGGCCTGTCGCCGGAATGGCGGTTGTTCATCATCACCGGATTTCTCGGCGGGCTGACAACCTTCTCGACCTTTTCTGTCGAGACAGTGACGCTGTTGATGCGCGGACAGTATGCATGGGGATCGGCGATCATCGCCAGTCATCTTGGTGGCTCGTTGCTGATGACTGTGCTGGGGATACAAACATTCAAGTGGCTGCATTCATAGGAGACTGTCATGCAAATGCTTTCGTTCTATATAAGTGAAAAACGTCATCATGCCGATATGCCGCTTTACGAGTGGCTGTTGCAGGAGGCAAGGTCTATCGGCGCGCACGGTGGCTCGGTGTTTCGCGCGGTCGCTGCATTCGGCAGGAATGGCAGGATGCACGAGGAGATTTTTTTCGAGCTGGCCGGGGAAATGTCGGTGAATGTGGAGTTCATACTTGAAGCACAGCAGGCCGAGCAATTGCTGGAGTTGCTGCGCAAACTGAGTCTGGATGTGTTCTATGTGCGCCAGGAGGTCGAGTCCGGCGTCGTTTGATAGGGAGGCATGATGAAGATCTCGTTTTTGACACGTTTGTTCGTTGCGGGGCTGATGGCATTGCCGTGCATTGCGGAAGCTCACACCGGCCCGTCGCATGTCGTCGGCTTCATGAGCGGTCTGTTGCATCCGCTGAGTGGACTGGATCATGTTCTGGCGATGCTGGCGATCGGCCTGTGGGCTACCCAGATGGGAGGGCGCGCAGTATGGGCGGTACCGTTTTCATTCGTTGCAGCGATGGCGGTCGGGAGTATTTTGCCGCTACCGTTCGCGGAATCCGGCATCATCCTTTCGCTGTTACTACTGGGTGTGCTGGTTGCCACGTTCACCCGTTTGCCGTTGTGGCTGGGCTGCATACTGGCGGGGCTGTTCGCGATATGTCACGGTCACGCACACGGTGTCGAAATGCCGGCGATGGTTTCCGGAAAAACTTATTACTTCGGATTCCTGCTGTCGACCCTGGCTTTGCATGTCGCGGGAGTCATGACCGGCCTGGCTGCCAAAAGGCTATCCGGCCAGCGGGCGATCACAGCGGCCGGTTCGGGTATCGCGTTGTACGGGTTGTATTTGCTGGCGATGTGACAACGGGAAGCCGGGACGCCTCGCGACAGTTCGTTTTCTGATGGCGTTTTTTCAACGGAGGGTTTCATGAAGAATCTCATGTGGGTGTTATTGGCTTTCGTTTTGGGCAGTGGAGTGGCGCAGGCTGCAGTTCAGGGAAAAGAGGTGAGCTACCAGTCGGAAGGTGTGACGCTGAAAGGCTACATCGCCTGGGATGACGCGACCAAGGGCAAGCGTCCGGCTGTACTGGTAGTGCACGAGTGGTGGGGACATAACGAGTATGCACGCAAGCGTGCACGCATGCTGGCCGAACTGGGTTACACCGCGCTGGCAGTGGATATGTACGGCGACGGGAAACAGGCGAGCCATCCTGAAGACGCGGGGAAATTCGCTGCCGAGGTAAGCAAGAACATGCCGGTAGCGAAGGCGCGTTTTGAGGCGGGCATGGATGTGCTGCGCAATGATCCGACTGTCGATGCCGGTGAGATCGCCGCCATCGGTTACTGTTTCGGCGGTGGCGTGGTGCTGAACATGGCGAGGCTGGGCGAGAACCTGAAAGGCGTAGCCAGTTTTCATGGTTCGCTGGGAACTGACAATCCGGCACAGCCCGGGACGATCAAGGCGCGCATCGTTTCTTTTACCGGGGAGGCCGATCCGATGATAGGCGCCGCCAGTGTTGCGGCATTCGAAGAAGAGATGGATGCGGCAGGTGCCGATTACAGGGTGGTAACTTACCCAGGTGCCAAGCACGCGTTCACCAATCCGGATGCGGATGAACTTGGTAAAAAATTCAATATACCCCTGGCCTACAATGCCGAAGCCGACAAGGATTCATGGCAGCAGATGGTGGTGTTCCTGGATGAGGTGTTCAAAAAATAACCGGCTGATATTCGGCTCAAAAAAAAACGCCCCGGTCGGGGCGTTTTTTGTAAGTAGAAGATTTCTTATCCAAAGAAATTCTTGACCTTGTGGCTTCGGCCGGGCTGTGTCCTTAACATTCGCTATGCTCATGTGAGCCTACGCCGTAAAGTATAAAGTTGTCTTATCCGAAGAAGTTTTTTACTTTATCCATCCAGGATTTCGCGCGTGGATTGTGACGGTCGCTGTTCTCGTTGCTGATGGTCTCGAACTCACGCAGCAGCTCCTTCTGTTTTTCGGTCAGCTTGACTGGTGTTTCGACTACGACATGGCAGTGCAGGTCCCCGTGACTGGCGCTGCGTACACCTTTAATCCCTTTGCCGCGCAAACGGAATATCTTGCCGCTTTGCGTTTCAGCGGGAATCTTGATGCTGGCCTTGCCGTCCAGCGTGGGGATCTCGATCTCGCCACCCAGCGCTGCGGTGCTGAAACTGATCGGCATCTCGCAATGCAGGTCGTTGTGATCCCGCTGGAACACCGCGTGGGGTTTGAGATGGATGACCACATACAGATCACCTGATGGTCCACCATTCGCGCCATGTTCGCCCTCGCCGGAAAGGCGGATGCGATCATCGTTATCTACTCCTGCCGGTATCTTGACTGATAATGTCTTATGCTGCTTGACGCGACCGGCTCCGTTGCAATCCTTGCACGGCGATGAGATCATTTTTCCGTTGCCGTGGCAGCGTGGGCAGGTCTGCTGGATCGAGAAGAAACCCTGTTGCATGCGAACCTGGCCGTGACCGCCGCAGGTGGTACATGTCGTGGGAGTCGTTCCCGGTTTTGCTCCCGAGCCGTCACAGGTCTTGCATTCCTCCATGGTGGGAATGCGGATCTGGGTTTCGGTTCCGCGTGCGGCTTGTTCGAGGGTGATTTCAAGGTTGTAACGCAGGTCTGCACCGCGATGCACATTGCTGCGCCCGCCGCCACCGCGCCCGCCGCCAAAGATGTCGCCGAAGATGTCCGAAAAATCGAAGCCCTGTGCACCCGCCCCGAATGGGCTGCCGCCCCCCATTCCGCCTGCCTCGAAAGCGGCATGACCATACTGGTCGTATGCCGCACGTTTCTGGCTGTCGCTCAAGTTCTCGTAAGCTTCCTTGGCTTCCTTGAAGTGTTCCTCGGCTTTCGGATTGTCCGGATTTCGGTCGGGGTGGTGCTTCATCGCCAGCTTGCGATAAGCTTTTTTGAGTTCTTCGTCCGAGGCGTCGCGATTGACGCCCAGAACTTCGTAGTAGTCTTTTTTAGCCATTTGTCTTGGAGCGGGAAAGTGGTGAGTTGTGAGTGGGAAGTGGGAAGACGGTGTGGGTTTTACTACTCGCCACTCCCAACTTCCCACTCACCAGAATGTTACTTCTTCTCGTCCTTCACTTCAGTGAACTCGGCATCCACGACGTCGCCTTCGTCCTTGGCTGGCTGAGCATCCGCACCACCGGGTTCACCACCCGCTTGAGCCTTGGCCTGTTCGGCTGCGTACATTTTTTCGCCCAGTTTCTGGGCCGCAGTCGCCAGTGCTTCCGACTTGGCTGTGATGGCATCCTTGTCGTCGCCTTTCACCACTTCTTCAGCTTCTTTCTGTGCTGCTTCGATGGCGGCCTTTTCATCGGCGGTCAGTTGATCGCCGTATTCAGTCATCGACTTTTTGGTGGAGTGGATCAGCGCGTCAAGCTGGTTGCGCGCGGTCACCAATTCCAGTGCCTTGCGGTCGTCTTCGGCGTGCAGTTCCGCGTCCTGAACCATCTGCTGGATCTCGGCTTCGCTCAAACCCGAGCTGGCCTGGATCTTGATCTTGTTCTCCTTGCCGGTCGCCTTGTCTTTTGCAGACACGTGCAGGATGCCGTTGGCATCGATGTCGAAAGTCACTTCGATCTGCGGCATGCCGCGAGGTGCGGGCGGGATGTCGGACAGGTTGAACTGGCCTAGACTCTTGTTGCCGGAAACTACTTCGCGCTCACCCTGCAGCACATGGATGGTCACCGCGCTCTGGTTGTCGTCGGCTGTTGAGAATACCTGTGATGCCTTGGTCGGGATCGTGGTGTTCTTCTTGATCAGCTTGGTCATCACGCCGCCCATGGTCTCGATACCCAGCGACAAGGGTGTAACGTCCAGCAACAGCACGTCTTTGACTTCGCCCTGCAATACGCCGCCCTGGATCGCCGCGCCAACCGCTACAGCCTCGTCCGGGTTGACGTCCTTGCGTGCTTCCTTGCCGAAGAACTCTTTTACTTTTTCCTGCACTTTCGGCATACGGGTCTGGCCGCCGACCAGGATCACGTCGGAGATGTCCGAGGCGGATACGCCGGCATCCTTCATCGCGATCTTGCATGGTTCTATGGTGCGTGCGATCAGCTCTTCCACCAGACTTTCCAGTTTGGAGCGGGTGATCTTCACGGCCAGATGTTTGGGGCCGCTGGCATCCGCGGTGATGTAAGGCAGGTTGACTTCGGTCTGCTGTGCGGAAGACAACTCGATCTTGGCTTTTTCGGCCGCATCCTTCAGGCGTTGCAAAGCCAGCATGTCTTTCTTCAGGTCGATGCCGCTTTCCTTCTTGAATTCTTCCACCAGAAATTCGATCACGCGCATGTCGAAATCTTCACCGCCCAGGAAGGTGTCACCGTTGGTGGACAGCACTTCGAACTGGTGCTCGCCGTCGATCTCGGCGATGTCGATGATGGAAATGTCGAAAGTACCGCCGCCCAGATCATATACCGCGATCTTGCGGTCGCCTTCCTGTTTGTCCATGCCAAAAGCCAACGCGGCCGCGGTAGGCTCGTTGATGATGCGCTTCACTTCCAGTCCGGCGATGCGCCCGGCATCCTTGGTGGCCTGGCGCTGCGAGTCGTTGAAGTAAGCCGGCACGGTGATGACCGCCTCGGTGACGGACTCACCCAGATAATCTTCGGCGGTCTTCTTCATCTTCATCAGAATCTCTGCGGAGATTTCAGGTGCGGAGATGTCCTTGTCGCGAACCTTCACCCATGCGTCGCCATTCTTGGCTTTGACGATGGCGTAGGGAACCATGCCGATGTCTTTCTGCACCATGGGTTCGTCGAAACGGCGACCGATCAGGCGCTTGACGCCGTACAGCGTGTTCTTCGGGTTGGTCACGGCCTGGCGTTTGGCGGGGGCGCCGACCAGCACTTCACCGTCTTCCATGTAGGCGATGATGGACGGCGTTGTACGCGCGCCTTCGGCGTTTTCAATGACCTTGGTTTTGCCATTTTCCATGATGGCCACGCAGGAGTTGGTCGTGCCCAGATCGATACCGATGATTTTTCCCATGATGAATCCTTTCAATTAATAATAAATTGGCTTTCAGTTGAATCCGTAAGTACTGAAGATTGTTGATGCCTTGCCGTCTAACATAAGGGCGATGTTGGATATTTCAAGTGCATCGCTATTCTTTTGCCTTGGCTACCATGACCATCGCGGGTCGCAGTACCCGGTCATTCAGGGCATAACCCTTTTGCATGACGCTGACAACGGTATTGGCCGGCTGGTCGCTATCTATCATGCCGATGGCCTGATGTTTGTGCGGATCCAGTTTTTCGCCGACTGGATCGATCTCGACGATATTGAATTTCTCAAACACGCTGGAGAGCTGCTTCAGCGTCAGTTCCATGCCGCTCTTGAAGCTTTCAACACTGGCAGTTTCGACCGCAAGTCCGGCTTGCAGGCTATCCATAACAGCCAGCATCTCGTTGGAAAAACGTTCCACGGCGAATTTCTGGGCCTTGCTCACATCATCGGCAGCACGGCGGCGGATGTTTTCTCCCTCGGCCTTGGCGTACATCCATGCGTCGTAATGCTCCTGGGCCTTGCGTTCTGCTTCCCGGAGCATCTCTTCCATACTGGGGACGATTTCCGGGGAAGGGGAGGTTTCCTGCTGCTCTGTCTTCGGGATATCCTGCTTTTCGATCTTTTGCGTGTCTTCGTTATGTTCCATGCGATTCTCCAAATTGCGACTCCAGAGTCTATGGGGGCAAAGTTTCCTATTTCAATAGTCAGGGCAAAATTTTTTGTCGGGTGCGTGCGATAATGCCCGCCGATCGTTTGTTCCCCCATCATGTCTGTCACCAAGAACTATCACTGGCGCATCGCCGGATTCTATTTTTTTTATTTCGCCTTCGTGGGGATGTTTTCGCCCTATTGGAGCCTTTATCTGAAATCCCTCGATTTTGACGCTATCGATATCGCCATCCTGATGTCGATTCAGCCGGTGATGCGTATGGTTGCACCCAATCTTTGGGGCTGGCTGGCCGATAGGACTGGCAAGCGTCTGGTGGTGGTGCAGGTGGCGGCAAGCCTGAGTGCCGTGTTCTATCTCGGTGTGTTCACGACGGAAAGTTTCTGGGGATTGTTTCTGGTGCTGGCGCTGATGAGCTTCTTCTGGAGTGCATCTATGCCTTTGGTGGAAGCGACCACCTTCAGCTATCTCGGCAAGAATACCGCGCATTACGGGCGTATCCGCTCATGGGGTTCTATCGGTTTCATCCTCTCGGTGGTGGGATTGGGCTATGCCTTTGATTACATCGCCATAGCCTGGTTGCTGTGGGCCGGTCTGGTATGTGAGATCGGCATCCTGATATTTTCCCGGCAGATCCCGGAGACAGTAGTGCTGGCGCACCATAGTGACAGCCAGCGTATTGTCCAGATCTTGCTCCAGCCCCGTGTGCTGGCTTTTTTTGGTGCCTGTTTTCTGATGTCGGTGGCGCACGGCCCTTACTATACTTTTTATTCCATATATCTGGTCGAGCACGGTTATGCCAAGAGTGCGGTGGGCGGGTTATGGGCGTTGGGTGTGATTTGCGAGATCGGTGTGTTCTTCATGATGCCGGCACTGGTGAGGTATCTGGGCTTTACGCGCATCCTGTTGATCAGCTTCAGTGCTGCGGTTCTGCGCTTTCTGCTCATCGGGTGGGCGGTGGATATCGTGCTGCTATTGCTACTGGCGCAGATGCTGCATGCGTTGACATTCGGGGCCTATCACGCCGCCTCGGTTGGCTTGGTGCATGAGTTCTTTCAGGGACGTCATCAATCCAAGGGGCAGGCGTTGTACGGTAGCATTACCTACGGAGCCGGAGGAATGATTGGCGGGTTGGCGAGCGGCCCGATCTGGGTACATTTCGGTCCCAGCATGCTGTATACGTTCAGTGCGGTAGCGGCATTGCTCGGGTTGGCATTGCTGTGGAAGTTGAAAGTTGCAGTGGTGCAGAAATCTGCCTGATGTTTCTGTTGCGCTGATTGTGGTTTGCCGGGTGCGATCGGCGGATTGAAGGGATGTAATCAGGATTCAGGCGGGTTTTTTCTTCTGTCCCCCTTGCTCTTCCTTCTTTCAAGAAGTTCCGGATAGCGTTGTTCCGGATTCTTTCTTCTATCTACGGCCCTTTCCCGCCGGTCTTCGATTTGCTGTTTCCTGCTGTCGGCTGCGGTCGAAGCTTGATCGGAGCCGGGAGTCGTTGGCGGGGTTCGCTGCAGCATGCCGATGTCGGCTTTGTTCTCCACGACGTACTCTGCGAACTGGATATTTGATTCAACTGCATCAAGATAGAGGTGTTCGCCGCTAAAGTGTTTTTCTGCGTAACGATGGGCGCCTTCCAGCGTTTCATCCATGCGTCTTTTTGCGCCACGATAGAATCCGGGTGTTTTGATGACCAGGTCCCGCGGGGAGGCGAACAGGATCTTTTCGTTGCCCTGTTCATCGCGTTTTGTTGCGATCCCTCCCAGTACGAATTCGGTGTACAGGCGATCATGGCACTTTTCGAGATAGCAGCGGTCGGACATTTGCGCCAATATATCCCCTGTTGCGATCATGTTGCCGATAGAGCGAAATACGGGAGACGGGATCAGGATGCGGTCAACGGGAACTTCGTAACCTGTGAAGTGGACTATTTTTGAACCGATTTCCGACAGGTTGTTCATGCCGATATCATTCATGTAGCGCTCTAGCAATTCCGCACTGCGGGAAACATGGATCAGGGTGAATTCTGCACCATGCTTGTCATCTTCCAGTCCGCGTTTGCGCAGATATCCGCTGTCGTGAAATAAAGCCAGCAAGACGCCGAAAGTGAATAATTCCGATCCAAGCGCAGTGCCGTCCTTGTGTGTGCGTTCATACCCGTCCATCAGGCGCGAGCTTGCCAGGGTGACATCCATGATGTGTTGCAAATCATGGTAGGCGGTATCGCACGGGGAAAAATCCGGATGTTCGCCGCGATAAAGCGTTGCAATATAGGCTATCGCATTTTTCAGCGTATCTGCTCGGGCGTGGGGGTAGAGATCGAGAAACAGGCTTTCTACTGCGTCACTGACTGAGTCGGGGTCGGTAACGTTGACGGTGTTGTTCACGTCAAAGTCGTTCCGACGGAATTTTGTTCGCTTGCTCTCCATTTCGATATGCTACACGAAGCAGGGCCACTTTTGTGCGGACTTTGGCGGGGGCATATCTAGCGCCTTGTGGTTGCGCTGTTTGCATTCTGGAATATAGGCATTAGCGTGAATATTCATTCAAATCCGGAGCGACTGATGAACCGGAAATGCTAAAATGCAGGCCGTATCTATCGAAATCACCCCATGACACAAGTTTTTCTTTACGACACCACGCTACGTGACGGTACGCAACGCGAGGATATTTCACTGTCGGTCGACGACAAGCTCGTTATCGCCAAGCGTCTCGCGGATTTTGGATTTCGCTATATCGAAGGCGGCTGGCCGGGCTCCAACCCCAAGGATGCGGAGTTCTTTGCGCGGGCAGCAAAGATGGATTTTGGTGCGGCCAGGCTGGCTGCGTTCGGCCGTACCCGGCAAAAGTCGCTGCAATGCGAGCAGGACACCAACTTGCAGGCTTTGCTGGATGCCAATACACCCGTGGTTACGATGGTGGGTAAAAGTTCCGATTATCACGTCAAGCTGGTGCTCTCCGCCACGCTTGAGGAGAACCTCTCCATGATCCGCGATAGTATGAGTTATATTAAATCCCACGGTCGCGAGGTGATGTTTGATGCGGAACATTTCTTTGACGGATTTATCGCCAATCGAGATTATGCCTTGGCTACTTTGCGGGCTGCGGCCGACGCGGGTGCGGATTGGCTGGTGTTATGCGAAACCAACGGCGGCAAACTCCCCTGGGAAGTCGAGGAGATCGTGCGCGAAGTCCGGAAGCATATCGACACCCCGCTCGGAGTGCATTGCCATAACGATAGCGGTTGTGGCATTTCGAATTCCCTTGCGGCAGTGAGGGGAGGGTGTACCCAGGTGCAAGGCACGATCAACGGTTACGGGGAGCGTGTCGGCAATGCCAATCTAACCACTATTATTCCCAACCTGCAGCTCAAGATGGGTATCCCGGTCGTGAAGCCGGAGCAGTTGCGCGAATTGACCTCGCTTGCGCATTTCGTTGCCGAGGTGGTCAACCTCAAACACTACAATCATGCGCCATACATAGGTCACAGTGCCTTCGCGCACAAGGGCGGGATCCATGTCGCGGCCATCATGAAGGCAAGTGATACCTATCAGCACATCGATCCGGCATTGGTGGGTAATGAGATGCGTTCGGTGGTTTCCGAATTGTCGGGACGCGGCAACATCCAGTTGCGTGCTAAGGATCTGGGCATAGACCTGAATAACGAAGACGCGCAGCACATGTTGAATCACATCAAACATCTGGAGCATGAGGGTTTTACATTTGAGGCGGCAGAGGCGAGTGTTGAATTGATGATGCATAGACTGCGTCCCGATTATTCCCCGCCTTTCGAATTGATCGATTATTTCGTCATCACGGAACGCCGCCAAAGCCGCGGCCTGTTATCCGAAGCGACAGTCAAGGTGAAGATCGGGGGCGAAGTGAAATTCGTCGCGGCTGAGGGAAATGGACCGATCAACGCGCTTTCCATGGCCTTGCACACTGCACTGCGGGACACTTACCCGATACTGAAAACAGTCCATCTGACCGATTACAAGGTTCGTATCCTGGACAGTGCAAGCGGCACGTCTGCCAAGATAAGGGTGCTCGCTACCTTTCAGGGGGGAGGCCAAGTCTGGACGACAGTCGGCGCGAGTCCCAATGTCATAGACTCCAGCTGGAGGGCTATTTCCGACAGCCTTGAGTATGCGCTGGTGAAATTGGTCGGATCACCCGACAAGACAACCTGAAGCGTGTTTGAATTTCTGCTTGCTGTGGCATAATCGCCTGCTCTGCAAAGGTATAAAACTAATGAAAGCACAAACCCTTTACGACAAACTTTGGAACAGCCATCTGGTTCGCATCGAGCCCGATGGAACAGCCTTGATCTATATTGACAGGCATCTAGTTCATGAAGTGACCAGCCCCCAGGCCTTTGAAGGCTTGCGTCTTGCGCAACGAAAACCCTGGCGGATCGCTTCGATGCTGGCAGTGCCGGATCACAACGTTCCGACAACCAAGCGCGCCGGCGGCATTGCCGATCCGGTCTCGCGCTTGCAGGTTGAAACGCTCGATGCCAACTGCACCGAGTTCGGCATAACTGAATTCAAGATGAACGATGTGCGTCAGGGTGTGGTGCACGTGATGGGGCCGGAACAAGGGGCGACCTTGCCGGGCATGACTGTGGTTTGCGGTGATTCACATACCAGTACTCACGGCGCGTTCGGTGCACTGGCGCACGGCATCGGAACAAGCGAGGTCGAGCATGTCATGGCAACGCAGTGCCTGGTAGCGAAAAAATCCAGAGCCATGTTGGTAGAGATTAACGGTTCGCTGGGACGGGGTGTGACAGCAAAGGATATCGCCCTGGCAGTGATCGGAAAGATCGGCACGGCAGGCGGGACCGGCTATGCGGTCGAGTTCTCGGGCAGCGCGATAC
>JBGSMU010000007.1:0-5130 GCA_041739955.1 Gallionella sp.
GTCATGATTCTGCTCCTCTCGTGAGATGAGGCGAATCGCCTCACTTCACAAGTTAGGGAAACAGAACCGGAGATTCAACCGCTCCTGCGATCAACCCGGACTCGCGGATCGGAGCGCCCATACCGCGGAGCGGTTTAGTCCATTGGCCGTTAGCAGAAGTATATTCTTCAACTGTTATCAATGTGAATAACTGCTTTCCACTTCCTGCATTTTGTACCCAATTTAGTCACAATCATGCGGAGCCAATATTCATAACCGATTGATTAGACCATCTTCAAATACGCTGTAGGGGATTTGCTCGGCAGAGTTCACTTGCTCGAACTTAGTACCTCGCATACCTGAGGTAGTAGGTCATCAGACAGGCAATCGATCTCGATATTATCCGGCATGGAGCGCAGCCAGGTGAGTTGGCGTTTCGCCAGTTGCCGCGTGGCGGAAAGGCCGGTTTCCAGAAGTTGTGCTTCATCGATCTGGTCTTCGATGAATTGCCACGCTTGGCGGTAGCCCACACAGCGCATCGAGGTCATGTCCGCATGCAAGGTGTATTTCTCGCGCAATATTTTCAGTTCATCCAGCAGTCCCTGCTTGAGCATGGTCTTAAAGCGGGTGGCGATGCGTGCGTGGAGTTGGGCGCGGTCGGAGGGGATGAGGGCGATGGAAGTGATGTTGTAAGGAAGTTCTCCCTCTCCCCAACCCCTCTCCCCGGCGGGAGAGAGGGGCTTTTGAATCAGTTCGGTCATGGTTTTCCCGCTGATGCGGTAGATCTCCATCGCGCGCTGGATACGCTGTGTGTCGGTGGGCTTCAGCCGCGTTGCGGTTTCGGCATCCACTTCGGCAAGCTGGCGATGCAGGTGTTCGATGCCGTGTTCGGCGATCTCGGTATCGAGTGCGGCGCGTATTTCAGGATCGGAGGGAGGCAGGTCGCTGAGGCCTTCGCGCAGTGCCTTGAAATACAGCATCGTGCCGCCGACCAGCAGCGGGATCTTGCCGCGCTGTGTGATGTCGGCCATCAAGCTCAGGGCATCGCGGCGAAAAGCGGCTGCGGAGTAGGCATCTGTGGGGTCGATGATGTCTATCAGGTGATGGGGGGCACGGGCAAGTGTTGCGGCATCGGGCTTGGCTGTGCCGATGTTCATGTCGCGAAACACCAGTGCGGAATCGACACTGATGATTTCGACAGGGAATCGTTGTACCAACTCAACGGCTACGCCGGTCTTGCCGCTGGCCGTGGGGCCCATCAGGAAGATTGCGGGGGGCAGTTCTTTCATTGCCCGCGCATGAACATCTTGTCCAGATCGTTCATGCCCAGTTGGAACCAGGTCGGGCGACCGTGATTGCACTGTCCTGAACGCTCGGTCTGTTCCATCTCGCGCAGCAATGCGTTCATCTCGGTCACTGTCAGGATACGATTGGCGCGCACCGCCCCGTGGCAGGCGAGGCTGGCGAGCAGTTCATCGCGCCGCTCGGTCATTGCGCGACTTGAACCGAATTCGCGCAATTCGTCGATCACATCACGGGCAGCGGCTTCCGCCTCGGATTGTTTGAGCATCACAGGCATGGCTCGTACAGCCAGAGTATTCGGAGATAGCGGCGCGATATCAAAACCGAGTTTGTATAGTGCTTCCTGTTCTGCTTCCACGGTTGCCACTTCGAGCGTATCCGCATAAAAACTTACCGGGATCAGCAACGGTTGTGTGGCGATCTGTTCGTTGTCCAGTGATGCCTTGAGCTTCTCGTACACGATACGTTCATGAGCGGCATGCATGTCCACGACGATCAGGCCCTGTGCGTTCTGCGCGAGGATATATACCCCGGCAAGTTGTGCGAGTGCGTAGCCCAATGGGTGAGAGTCCGGCGAGTGGGAAGTGGTGAGTGGTGAGTGGGAGGGCGATGCGGTGGCTTCCCCGCTTGCTGCTTTCCACTCCTCACTTCCTGTCTGCTCTACCCACAGCCGGTATGCAGCTTCTTTTTCGGCAACGCCCAAACGCATGGATTGTTGTGTTGGGATGAATGACACGGGGCGTTGTGGTTCTGGTGCGAGGGTTTCCTGTCCACTGGCGGGAACAGCCAGTGCCTGCTGCAGGGTATGAAAGATGAACTGGTGTATCCCCTGACTCTCGCGAAAACGCACCTCGCTTTTGGCCGGATGCACGTTCACATCCACTTGCTCCGGTGGCAGCTCAAGGAATAACACGAAAGCGGGGTGGCGCTGGTGATGCAGGATGTCCTGATAGGCCTGCCTCAGTGCGTGACTGGCGACCTTGTCGCGCACGAAACGACCGTTGACGAAAAAATACTGCGCGTCCCGACTGGCACGGGAATAGGCCGGCAGCGCGGCAAGGCCGCTGAGTACAAGGTTCGCCGCTTGCCGCTCGACCGGCACTGCGGCATGTCCGAATTCATCACCGAGTATGGCGGCGATCCTCGCGGCAGTTGTTTGTGCGGGCAATTGCCGGACGGTCTTGCCATTGTGCTGCAGTGTAAAAGCAACTTCCGGGCAAGACAGGGCGATACGCTTGAATGATTCCTCGCACCAGGCGAATTCGGTGGACTCGGTTTTCAGGAACTTTCGCCGGGCGGGTGTGTTGAAATACAGATCGCGCAGTTCGATACTGGTGCCATGGGGCTGGCTGGCAGGCACGGGTTCGTCCAGCTTGCCGTCTATCGTTTCGATCTTCCAGCCGTGTGCATCGGATGCCGTCCGGCTGGTCAGGGAAAGTTGCGCGACACCGGCCATGCTGGCCAGTGCTTCCCCGCGAAATCCCATGCTGGCGACACGTTGCAGATCGTCTAGCGAGGCGATCTTGCTGGTGGCGTGGCGCATCAGGGCCAGTTTCAGCTCGTCCTTTGCGATGCCCTTGCCGTTGTCGCGCACGCGCAGCAGTTTGATGCCGCCGCTTTCCAGTTGTACTTCAATATTGCTTGCGCCGGCATCCAGGCTGTTTTCCAGCAATTCCTTCAGGGCGGAAGCCGGGCGTTCGATCACTTCGCCGGCGGCGATCTGGTTGATGAGTAAATCAGGGAGTAGGTTAATGGAAGACATAATGCCGATTATAGCGGATGGCTGATGTTGCCTTTGCCGACAAATTGACGCGTTGATGTAGAGTGTTTGTCAACGTGGTTTGCGGCAAGATGACACATCACGGTTTCCATGCGGCCGAATTGAAGCCGGCATCGCCGGCAGACTCTTCTTGATGAAATAAAAGGATATTTCTTCATAAAGGCAGGCGATGAGATGAGAAGCCAAACAAAAGAATAATTGCGCTCCGCAGGGCAGTTGGACTAAGAGGTCGTATATAATGCCAAAAGATATTCTTGTGGAAAAATCTGCGCCTGGTAACTCTGGCGCTTTTCATATTTAAAGTAAGCAGATAAGAGGGTGACTACATGGCTCTAATGATAGGGATTCCCCGTGAAACAGTCGCGGGGGAAAAGCGCGTTGCGACGGTACCGGAAGTCGTAGAGAAGCTCATCAAGCTGGGCTTCAAAGTGGCGGTCGAGTCCGGTGCCGGAGATGGGGCGAATTGCAGTGACGATGCCTACCGCGCTTCGGGGGCCGAGATCATCGTTGGCGCTCCCCAGTTGTGGGCTGCGTCCGACATCGTGTTCAAGGTGGCCGTCCCGACGAGTGCCGAGGTTGATTTGATGCGCGAAGGTGGCAACTTGATCGGTTTCATCTGGCCGGCACAGAATCCCGAGCTGATGCAGCAACTGGCAGCAAAGAAGGCCACCGTGCTGGCCATCGACTGCCTGCCGCGCGTGTTGAGCCGCGCACAGAAGATGGATGCGCTGACGTCTCAGGCGGGCGTTGCCGGTTATCGTGCCGTCATCGAGGCCGCAAATGCCTTTGGCCGCTTCTTCAATGGTCAGATCACGGCCGCGGGCAAGGTTCCGCCGGCCAAGGTGTTCATCGCCGGTGCCGGTGTGGCCGGTCTGGCTGCGATCGGTACTGCTGCCGGTCTGGGCGCTATCGTGCGTGCCAACGACACACGTGCCGAAGTGGCCGATCAGGTCAAATCGCTGGGCGGTGAATTCGTCAAAGTCGAATACGAGGAAGAAGGTGGCGGCGGGGGCGGTTATGCCAAGGTGATGAGCGAAGGCTTCCAGCAGGCACAGCGTGAGATGTACGCCAAGCAGGCCAAGGAAGTGGACATCATCATCACTACTGCGCTGATTCCCGGCAAGCCGGCGCCCAGATTGATCACTGCAGAGATGGTGCAGAGCATGAAGCCTGGTAGCGTCATCGTCGATATGGCGGCCGAGCGTGGCGGTAACTGCGAGCTGACCGAGCCGGGACAGGCGGTGGTGAAACACGGCGTGACGATTGTCGGTTACACCGATCTGAATAGTCGTTTGGCAAAGCAGTCTTCAACCCTGTATGGAACCAATCTGTTCCGTTTGACAGAAGAGTTATGCAAGACCAAGGACGGCATCATCGATGTCAATATGGAAGACGATGCCATACGCGGCCTGACGGTCATCAAGGATGGCGAGGTCACCTGGCCTGCGCCTGCGTTGAAAATGCCCGCACCCAAACCGGCAGCGGCCGCAAAGCCGGTTCAGGCTCCGGCGCATGGTCACGGCGCCGGTGGCGCACCCGCCTCGGCAGGAAAGACGGCCGTGATATTCGGTGTAGTCGCACTGCTGTTCCTGCTCATCGGTGCCTACGCGCCCGCAGCGTTCCTCGGGCACTTCACTGTGTTCGTGCTCGCCTGTTTCGTCGGCTACATGGTAGTGTGGAATGTCACCCCTGCGCTGCATACACCGTTGATGAGCGTGACCAATGCGATCAGTAGCATCATCGCCATCGGGGCGCTGGTGCAGATCGCGCCACCGCTGACGCTGGGACTGGATCGACCTGACGGCTGGATACGCTGGTTGGCGGTAGTGGGTATCGCGCTCACTGCAGTCAATATGTTCGGCGGTTTTGCCGTTACCCGTCGCATGCTGTCGATGTTCCGCAAATAAGGATAAATCATGATGTCTACAAGCTTGGCAGCAGTTTCATATATAGGTGCGATTATTTTGTTTATCCTGAGTCTCGGTGGGCTTTCCAATCCCGAGTCGTCCCGTCGCGGCAATCTTTACGGCATGATCGGCATGACGATCGCCGTGCTGGCTACCGTGTTC
>JBGSMU010000009.1:0-2380 GCA_041739955.1 Gallionella sp.
CGTTGAAACTCCGGCAGCGAGCGCGGGAACGGCAGATCGTCTCGCTCAAGTACGTCGATAACCATGATTATTCCACTTGGGGGCAGATACTCAACATACTACCGCTAGTGGATGTCTGTGACAACCGGATAAGCACGCTTCGATCATCAAGTCATCATCAATGCCATTCTGTTCGATCAATATGACAAGCTGTTGACGCAGACGCTGGCCCGTGTTGAATCCCGTGCCGACGCGAAGCTGCTGCAACTGACTTGTGTCTATGGAAAGCTGACACCCGCATTGCTGTCCCATACCGGGAATGAGGTTTATCTTTGCGATGCGGCAACCGGACAATTGCAACTGGCCAGGCGCAAGACGCGACTAGTCGCCGACCGTTGCCACCTGTCGCGCATGTATGCCGAATCGCTCGGGTATCGCGATGATGTATTCGATCAGGTGATCGTGTTTTTCCTGTTTCACGAAATGCCGGCAGCGGCACGGTTGAGTACCTATTCCGAAATAGCGAGAGTGGTCCGTACGGGCGGCTCGGTGCTGATCACTGAATATGCCGAAACGCCCAGGCATCACTGGCTGTACCGTTTCATCCCGTTCCGCCGGTTGCTGGGACGTCTGGAACCTTTTTTGCCGGAATTCTGGAGCGAGAATGTGTCTGAGTTGTTAAACGATGCGCTCCGCCAACATGGAAAGATGCTGGATGGCGAGCCCGAGGTGGAATATTGCTTTGGCCGGTTTTACCGGGTAATGCGGCTGGACATCGTTCGGTATGAGCAACCGGATGCTTTGGCCCGGGGTTAGTGTTTTTTCAGCCATTCCTGCAAGAATGCCCATTGTTCAAGCTCGCGGTCTGCAAGGTAATGCGGTAGATCGAACAGTGATTTCCCCTCGAACGCGGCATTCACATAAATCTGGGTTTCGCGCAGGTAGGCAAGGACCGGCAATTCAAGCACATCGAGAAATTCTTCCAACATTCCCGATGCGCGGGTTCGCGGTGCCATGCGCATTCCGACCACGCCGATCTGGCAGTCACTTTGGCGAACTTTTTTTTCCTCGACCAGTTCAGTCAGGAAGTGACGACTTGCATCCAGGTCATACAAGGAGGGAACGACCGGAACGATGATCTTGCTGGCCTGCTTGATCAGCGAAAAGGCCAGGTCGCTACCAGATAGGCCGGCGGCTGAATCGATGATCAGCCAGTTGCTCGGCTGATCCGTATTCTTGTTGTATTTCATCAGGCGTATCGGGGGGAGGCTTTCAGGGCGGGTTCTTATCCAAAGTGAGGAAGATTGCTGTCTGTCCATGTCAAGCACTGCCACGCGCTTGCCACGGTTTGCCAGATAACCGGCGATATTGGTCGTCAGGGTGGTTTTACCGCAGCCTCCCTTGGGGTTCGCAATCAGAATCGTTTTCATTTGGATCATTCCCTTTGATGTATCAGGCAGAGTTTACCTGCGGCCTTTCAACAGTGATCCCAGTACACCGCGAATAATTTCCCGCCCTACTGCAGAACCGATGGAGCGCGCCGCACTCTTGACGAGAGCCTCGCCGACACCTTGGCGGTTACTGGAGCGGCTGCTCCCGAATATTCCACCGAGAATGCCGCCATTACCTGCAGAATTCTTTGCTGCCTTCGATTCATTCACCGCTTCAACTTCAGCCTGCCTTTCGTTGGCACGGCTTTTCAGCATTTCATATGCCGACTCCCTGTCCACGGCCTTTTCATAGTGTCCGGCCAGCAATGAGCTGCGGATAATCGTATTCCGCTCAGCATCGTTGATCGGACCTATCTGCGCCTGGGGCGGGACAATCAGTGCGCGCTCCACGATGCCAGGAGTGCCTTTTTCATCCAGGAAAGAGACCAATGCCTCTCCAACGCCAAGTTCGGAGATGGCGGCAACTTCGTCAAGTGCGGGGTTGTCCCGCATGGTCTCGGCTGCCGCTTTTACAGCCTTCTGGTCTCTCGGACTGAAGGCGCGCAATGCATGCTGCACGCGGTTTCCAAGCTGGCTCAATACCTTGTCCGGGACGTCTGCGGGGTTCTGTGTGATGAAGTAAACGCCAACGCCCTTGGAGCGGATAAGACGCACGACCTGTTCGATTTTTTCCAGCAGCGCGGAAGGTGCATCGTTGAACATCAGGTGCGCTTCATCAAAGAAGAACACCAGTTTTGGTTTGTCGAGGTCTCCTGCTTCGGGGAGATTTTCGAACAGCTCCGAGAGCAACCACAACAACATCGTCGAATAAACCGTGCTTATCCGGTTGTCACAGACATCCACTAGCGGTAGTATGTTGAGTATCTGCCCCCAAGTGGAATAATCATGGTTATCGACGTACTTGAGCGAGACGATCTGCCGTTCCCGCGCTCGCTGCCGGAGTTTCAACG
>JBGSMU010000010.1:0-6707 GCA_041739955.1 Gallionella sp.
TCGTTGAAACTCCGGCAGCGAGCGCGGGAACGGCAGATCGTCTCGCTCAAGTACGTCGATAACCATGATTATTCCACTTGGGGGCAGATACTCAACATACTACCGCTAGTGGATGTCTGTGACAACCGGATAAGCACGGTAACAACAATCGCAAATTTTCGATTTGCGGCTCTGCTAGGAGTTTGCGCAATGCATCACGATTCCCTGCCGCGATGGACTTTGCGCCGCTGACAAATTCCTGCTGCAATGCTTCTTTACCGAGCAGTGCGGGCAAATCGAGTAACCAGCGCCAAAGATGTTCGCGCAGCACTTCGCGCTGCACCTCGGGGTCGAGCCGGGGCTGGCATTCCTCACCGCGCGCAGCAGCCAGCGCCAGCGTGGCCGCACGCGACTGCGACTGGCAACACAGTCCGAACAGCAGAGGGATCAACTGCACAGCCTGGCTGGCCGATCTGCCGCGCAACACCGGGGTTACGTCCGGACGCTCGCAGCCGAGCTGAACATCGTTGACGCGGCCACCAGTACAAGAGAGGCGGATGCGAACGCGACCGGTATCGAGACTAGCCATTTTTCATATCGGGAAGGCCGGGGAAATATCCATCGAGATCGGTTTCGCCTTGCAAGGCTGCGGCAATACCGTCGAGCGCAAGGTTTATCTCGACCGATTTTTCTGCAGTCAGTTTTTCGCGCGCTTGCCCGAGCACGGCATAGAGCCAGTCGCCGGGCAACACTTCGTCCAGCAACAGGATATTCAATCGCTCGCGACGCTGCCGCCCTTCACACCAGGCAAACGCGCCGTCGATCTCGATCACTTGCATGGGAATGCCGATACACATAGGGAGATATTCCTAACCTGGTATTCAGACTTGTTGATACATGCTACCAATTTTTGAACCGGTTGAGCGGTGAAGCCGACAACTTTAGTCCGCAGCACGTTTTAAGGTAAAGTTACTCCCTGCAATTCAGACGGGATGCAACCATGAGCGCGGCGGAATTCGGCAAGGAACAGCGCATCCCGCGTCTGATGCCCAAGACAGCCGGGCTGTGTCGTCAAGGATCGTTTTGCGCTGATTTCGGAACGCGGATCTGGCGTCAGTCGCGGAGTGGTCGAAGTTTAATTTAACCGGTAATCAACGATGCTGGATGCACATCAAAAACGCCGACTAGTCAGGTTACGCTGGACCGCATTTGTCGTCGTCGGATTGGCCTATGTGCTGTCCTTTTTTCATCGCTTTGCACCTGCGGCGATCTCGACTGACCTGCAACAGACCTTCAATGCCAGTGCAGCAGCACTGGGTGGATTGGCGGCGACTTATTTTTATGTGTACACCGCGATGCAGATCCCAACCGGCATTCTGGTCGATACCTGGGGGCCGCGCCGTGTCGTGACCGTGGGGGGATTGATCGCGGGTGTCGGCGCGATGATGTTCGGCGCTGCCGATACGCTGGCTGCCGCTTCGGTCGGACGCCTGCTGGTGGGGCTGGGGGTGTCGGTAACGTTCATCTCGCTGCTCAAGCTGAATGCTGCCTGGTTCCATGACCGGCATTTCGCGACCATGACAGGCGCAACCATCCTGCTGGGCAACGCAGGTTCGCTGCTATCCGCAGCCCCGCTAACCTGGGCGTTGTCCTATGTGTCCTGGCGTACCGCGTTTGTCGGGGTGGGGGTGTTCTCTATCCTGCTTGCGCTGCTGGCATGGTGGCTGGTGCGTGATAACCCCGGCAAGGCGGGCCTGCCCAGCCTGCGTGAACTGGATGGCAAGGCGGCGCATCTGCCCCACAGCGGACACTGGTTTGAGGGATTGAAGATCGTGCTGAAGAATCGTGCCACCTGGCCGGGACTGTTTGTGAACATGGGATTAGCGGGTTCATTGTTCGCCTTCGCCGGTCTGTGGGCTGTACCGTTTTTACGCGATGCCCACGGAATGGACCGCGTCGCCGCAACCAATCACACCACCTTGTTGCTGGCGGGATTTGCCATAGGCGCATTCCTGATCGGCAGAGTCTCGGACCATATCGGCAGGCGCAAGCCATTGATGATCGGGGGCGCGTTGGCATACTGCCTGTGCTGGCTGGTGATGTTATCGGGTGTATCGCTGCATGGGGCGACGGGCTATGTACTGTTTTTGTTGATGGGCCTGTGCGCGCCGAGTTTTACATTGAGCTGGTCATGTGCGAAAGAGGTCAACCCGCCGGCGCTTTCCGGCATGGCGACCAGCGTGGTGAATGTCGGTGCCTTCCTCGGGACAGCGATCATGCAACCGCTGGTAGGCTGGGCGATCGACCGGGCCCATGCGGGGCTGGGCGATGTGCCTCTGGGCATCAGCGACTATCGCGCCGGGCTCGCGATCATGATGGGGTTCGCATGCATGGGCTTGGTCGCGACCCTTTTGATACGCGAGACCTATTGCCGTTATACGGATACGGGAGCGCTGGACTGATCGGTGTTGCGTGATCGATATTCGCCATGATGTGACAGATGCGGCACCTGGAGGCGAGCATGGTGCAGGCTTGATAAAATCCCCGAGGCAACGACACACAGGAGAGACAAATGGTAGACAAGGAAGACATGATCGATGGATTCGAGGATCTGTTCAGTAACGCAAAAATGGAGATCATGACCAACCGGGCGGATGTGGCCGTCAACCGCCAGTTGTTCGGGCAGGTGCAGGGATTTTTCATCGCGATGAGGATGACGGTGCCGCTGGATGAGGAAGAGATCGCCTACGTTGAAAGCCGTTTGAGCGCGTTGGAAGAACGGATCGGCTAGGTGTCGCTATCCGGTCTTCATGGCCGGTAAGTTGGAGCGCGAATTTATTTTCCGGCGCATTTTTTGGACATCCCCTTTGCGTTAGACGCTGGGCTGGACTTGCGTTAAAGTGACTGCCCGCAAGTCATCCCGGAATATCGCCATGGACAAAGCAGAGCTGAGCAAGGAACAACGCATCCTGAGCATGATGCGCAAGACACTGGGCAGCGTCGTCAGGGACGTGACCCCGCTCGGCGGAAGAACCAACCCGCTGACGGACAATACCATCCAGGAGATCAAGGATTGTTTCGGCCTGATCTCGGAACGCGAGCGTGAACTGGCGGAAGCGCTCGACTTTGACAAGTCCAAACCTTTTTACAAAGACGGCCAGCCACAGACTGCACAAGTGATCAACATCTTCAAACCGAACAAGGAGTAGCGCCGCGCAGGAACCTCAGGGCGTGATTCGGTGCGTCTTATCGTTCGTGTTTAGCGGTAAAGGGCGAGTCGGGCGATGCAAATATCCGCCTGCATCTCTCGTCCGATGGCGACCACGCCCAGTCGGCGCAACTTGCGGATATCCAGTGGCTTATCGGTACGGTGGGGTTGAAAGCCGGTGAATGGCAGACGCAGGGTTTGCCAGTTTGCCGCGGGCTTGAAGCTGGCCCGGTAGGATTGCCAGACGATGCGGGTATCGTCTGTGCGCAGGTGCAGGTTGTAGGACTCTCCATTGCCGTACACGTCGATCTCGATGCCCACATAGTTGCTCGCATCGAGTAGTCCCGATATATTCAGGTCGAGGCTGGCCTGTACGAAACCGCCGTTGTTTTCCAGGCTCACGGC
This sequence comes from Gallionella sp., assembly GCA_041739955.1. Lineage (GTDB taxonomy): Bacteria > Pseudomonadota > Gammaproteobacteria > Burkholderiales > Gallionellaceae > Gallionella. The sequence continues at coordinate 3,593 of JBGSMU010000010.1, forward strand.
GCCGCGCAAGTGCAAGCAGGAATGCCCCCCGATCACTTCCGGCGTGAGGCTGCCTGAAGAGACACCACCCATCACCGTATCGCTGATCACTTTCCAGTTTGCGCCATTGGTCGCGGCCAGCGTGCCGCTGCTTCGGTCGTCTACGATCATCGCTGTGGTATTCACTTGTTCGGGGATGCGTTTCTTTGTTGTGTGACGCGGATCAGGCCGTCAAGATTGAAGCCGGCATCGCGAGCGGTCTGCAGCAGCCGGTCCAGCGTTTCCCTGGGCAGTTCGGGTGTACGTGCCAGTATCCAGAAGTATTTGTGCGTAGGGCCGGCGATCATCGTCCATTGATATTCCGGGTCGAGCGCCATGACATGATAGCCGCCTTAGAATGGCCCGAAGAAGCTGACCTTCAGGCTGGCGATCTCAGGTGAGCCCAGAAAATAGGCACGTCCCTTTGCTTCCCGCCATGATCCTTTCTCAGCGTCGTATCCCTTGTTCAGCACATCGACACCGTCATCGGCGCGCAGCTGATAGTTTGCCGTGACATCGCTGAGCCCTGTCTCGAAACTGTGGTCCAGTCTTGCGATCTCGTACCAGGTGCCCAGATAGCGGTCGAGCTGGAAGCCCTGAACCGGGGTGACACCATCCGGTATGCCTGTGCAGCCGAGTAATGCGGGCAGCGCGAAGATAAATATCAATATCAGTCTGGTCATGAAATTCGTTCCGGTAAATATCAGGGATACAGGCCGCGACGATCGCGCGCTGCCAATATGCGGGTGCATGCGATGATGAATGCGGCGGTGCGCAGTGACACTTTGCGCTCGACGGCCAGCTCGGCAACATCATTGAACGCGGCGGCCATGATGCTTTCCAGCCGGGAATTGATTTCCGATTCCGACCAGAAATAGCTCGAGAAGTCCTGCACCCATTCGAAATAACTGACCGTCACGCCGCCCGCGTTGGCAATCACATCCGGCACCACGGTGATACCGCGCGCAGCGAATACATCGTCGGCCTCGGGCAGTGTGGGGCCGTTGGCCCCCTCGACGATGATTTTGGTATCGAGTTTTTCAGCGAGCGCCGCATCGATCTGGCCCTCGAGCGCGGCGGGTATCAAAAAGTCGCATAGCGTGAGCCAAAAATCCTCCGCACAGATGACTTCCACACCCTGCATGTCCACCAGACGGCCACCTGCTTTCACATGCGCTATCGCGGCCGCGATGTCGATGCCGGCCGAATTTCTCACGCTGCCGCTGGCATCCTGAAGCGCCACGACGTGTGCACCCGCAGCTACAAAGCATTGCGCCGCAACCGATCCCACGTTGCCGAAGCCCTGCACCACCACGCGGGCACCCTTTACCCCCACCCCCTGGCGCAATCCCGCTTCGCGGGCCGTGACGAATACTCCGCGACCGGTCGCTTCGCGACGTCCCAGGCTGCCGCCCAGACTGATCGGCTTGCCTGTCACGACGCCGGTGATCGTGGCTCCCTGGTTCACGGAAAAGGTATCCATCATCCAGGCCATGGTCTGTTCGTCGGTGCCTACATCAGGGGCGGGTATGTCCTTTTGCGGACCGATCAGGCTCCCGATCTCGGAGGTGTAGCGGCGTGTCAGTCTTTCCAGTTCGGTCACCGACAACGATGTCGGGTCTACCCGTATGCCGCCTTTCGCGCCGCCAAACGGCAAGTTCAGCGCGGCATTCTTGATCGTCATCCAGCCTGACAGTGCCATCACTTCATTCATGCCGACGTTGGGATGAAAACGCACGCCGCCCTTGCCTGGGCCGCGGGAAAGATTGTGGTGTACCCGGAAACCCTCGAAGTGTGCCAGCGAGCCGTCATCCAACTGGATGGGTATCCCGACATACACTACCCGCTTGGGATATTTCAGGGTTTCCACCCAGTAGCTGAATTTTCCGAGGTGCGGCGCCACGCGGTCGATCTGCTCGATGAAGCTTGCCCAGGGCTGGGGACTTGCGGGATCCAGAAAGGACAGCATGTTTTTTGAAGGTTCCTGGGTCATCGTTTTTCCTTATATTCGCTCAACGGAAATTGTCTGCGCAGACTTTTCCGCGGGCATCTGGTAGGGGCGTCCGGCATGCTCAGCATTCGGTGATACTCAATGCCAGGCCTCCAAGCGAGGTTTCCTTGTATTTTACCGACATCTCCAGCCCTGTCTGTTTCATCGCGGCGATGCAATTGTCCAGCGGCATGAAGTGTTGGCCACTTCCCCTTTTGGCCAGTGATGCCGCGGCGTGTGCCTTGATCGCGCCGAATCCGTTCCGTTCGATGCAGGGCACCTGTACCAGTCCCTTGACCGGGTCGCAGGTCATGCCGAGATGGTGTTCAAGCGCGATCTCTGCGGCGTTCTCGATCTGCTCGGTGGTGCCGCCGCGGACTGCGCATAACCCGGCAGCGGCCATCGCGGCTGCAGAACCGACCTCGCCCTGGCAACCGACCTCGGCACCGGAGATCGAACTCAGGTGTTTGATGAGGCCGCCGATCGCCGCGGCGGTCAGCAGGAATGTCCGGACCTGATCCCGCGTACCGTTCTCGTGTTTGACGAGTTGGTAAAGCACGGCGGGTATGACACCGGCTGCGCCGTTGGTGGGCGCGGTCACTACCATGTGCCCGGCAGCATTTTCCTCGTTGACTGCCATCGCATAGGCACACAGCCAGTCGTTGACACTCGCGTTGGCCGAGTCGGCAAGTAGTTGTTCATGCAGGTTTTGGGCGCGACGCTGGATGTTGAGTCCCCCAGGCAAAACGCCCTCCGCAACCAGGCCATGCTCTATCGAGATGCGCATCGCATTCCAGATCGCATCCAGCCCGCGATCAAGCTCGACTTCGGACATGTGCATGAGTTCGTTCCTGCGCTTCATGTCGGCTATGGAAAGTTTGCTGTCCAGGGACATTTTCACCATCGTGCGGGCCGAGTCGAAGGGGTAGGGGTTGGAACCGGATGCTTCCATCTTGAGCGGCGCGACCACTAGTGCCATGTAACATTATTTATTTCGCATCGTAGAGCCCTGTGGCATACTGGTGAAACCCTTAATCAAAGGAGGTCACCATGTCACCGAGATACCGGGTAACACTTACCGAGCAAGAGCGCAGCGAACTTGATACA
>JBGSMU010000011.1:0-10047 GCA_041739955.1 Gallionella sp.
TCGTTGAAACTCCGGCAGCGAGCGCGGGAACGGCAGATCGTCTCGCTCAAGTACGTCGATAACCATGATTATTCCACTTGGGGGCAGATACTCAACATACTACCGCTAGTGGATGTCTGTGACAACCGGATAAGCACGGAAGGTTGTATCAGGGTGAGGCAGACCAGGTTTATTCCTCGGCCAGCTTTATCCTTGGCGCTAACCTGGAGGACCTCACCCTCACCGGAGCGGCGAACATCGACGGCACGGGTAACGCGCTGAGCAACATGATTACAGGCAACGAAGGCGTCAATACGCTGTCCGGTGGCGCCGGGGACGACATCTACTACGTGCAGACCGTGGGTGATACGGTAATCGAGGAGGCGCTCGGCGGTTATGACAGTGTATACGCCCTTGCAGATTTCACGATGAGCGGCAATACCGAATACCTTAAGCTTTGGGAAGGCACAATGGCTATTGGCGATAACTCGGATAACACGATTGATGCAAATCATGACAATAACATTTTAGAAGGGCGCGGCGGGAATGACAGTCTGGATGGTTTTGGTGGAGACGATACGATTTCGGGCGGCGACGGGAATGACTATATTTATGGTGGTTACGACCAATATATTTCGGACGGCGGGTTTTACGGGAACGCCGACATTTTGGATGGTGGCGCGGGTGACGATACGATAGATGGCGGCTCTGGTAATGACACGATAACGGGTGACATCGGTAGCGATATTTTGTACGGAGGCGATGATGATGGCAGCGAAGGCGGTGATACGTTATCCAATGATGACTACATAGACGGTGGGGAAGGTGACGATACGATAGACGGTGGGAGCGGCGCGGATACGCTATTCGGCGGTGCGGGCAACGACACGATATCCGGTGGCGATAGTGATAGGTGGAGTGAATACTATGACCCCATTACCGGCTCTTTTATCCCGATGTCCAATGACGATTATCTGGATGGCGGCGCGGGAGACGATTATCTGGAGGGCCAGCAAGGCAACGATGTGCTGATCGGCGAGGATGGGGCGGACTGGCTGGTTGGCGGCCTGGGTGACGACGAATATCACGTGGACGGGAGTTACACCAAGGTGAGCGGTCCGTTCTCAGGACTGGACGATTGCGGGGATACGGTGGTGCTGACCGGTGAACGGTTGCAATGGACAACAGACACGGTGATCGAGAACTGGGACGAGGGCTATGACACCGTGATAACCGACGCCAGCTTCGTGATGCCGGAAAACGTCGAACGGCTGGTGCTGCTGTTCGATCCGGCGATTGCATCCACAGCACCGCAACGTTACGCCGACCTGCTGGCCTTCGGGCAGGATGGAACCGGCAATGATCTGGATAATGAAATCATCGGCAACGAATTGGGCAATCGGCTTGAAGGCGGAGCGGGGAACGACACCCTTGAAGGCGCTGCAGGCAACGATATGTTGGTTGGCGGACTGGGCGATGACATCTTGTTCGGCGGTGTAGGAGACGATCTTTATGTGTTCCGCCCCGGCGATGGTGCGGATGTGATTAACGACTGGCAGGGCAGCGACACGCTGTACATGGGCGGCGACCTGACGGTTGCGGATATAGAGGCGAGCCGTGCCGGAGATGATCTGGTGTTGAGCGTCAGCTACACTTCCGATTCGATCACTGTTTCCAACTGGTTTGCGCAGAGCGAAGGGTTGGGCCGCATCGAATTCTGCGACAACTCGGCGCTGAATCGTGCCGGAATAGAGGGCTTGTTCAACGCGCCGCCCGTAGCCAACGCCGACTATATCTTCTCCGGCGAAGATAACGCCCAGACCGTCATCACGGCAGCCACGCTGCTGGCCAACGACACCGACCCCAACGCGGCCGATGTGCTGGCATTGAGCGGTTTTGATACGATTACTGCAAACGGCAATACGGTCGCGCTGGATGCCAATGGCGATCTGGTGCTCGACATCGGCGATCGTTACCAGTCGCTGAGCGTGGGGCAGATGGTAACCGACAGCTTTGGCTATAGCATTGCAGATAACGCAGGCGCAACTTCGTCAGCCACGGTGGACATTGCCATTAACGGCGAAAACGACGCGCCAGTAGTCTTGAACACGCTGGCTGATCAGGCTGCTCAGCAGGATGCGGCATTCAACTTTATCATTCCGGCTGATACGTTTGCCGACATCGACGACGGCGATGTGCTGGCTTATACCGCTACTTTATCTTCGGGCGCAGCATTGCCAGACTGGCTAATTTTCGATGTCGCTACACGGACTTTCGGCGGCATGCCTGGCAATTTGGATGTGGGCAATTTGAACGTACAAGTGACAGCTACCGACACAGGTGGTTTGAGCGCCTCTGGCACATTCAGCCTGAATATAGCCAACGTCAACGATGCACCCGTTGCCAACGCGGACGCCGGCTCAGCCGTGGAAAACGGCGGGGCGGTGATGCTGAATGCGAACGTATTGCTTGCCAACGATACCGACCCCGACTTCATCCACGGTGACACGCTCAGCATTGCAGGCGTGACACAAGCCGTTTCGGGAGCGGCAGTATCGCTGGTTGACAGCAATGTGCAATACGACGTTGGTAAGCTTTACCAATCCTTAGCTCAGGGCCAGTCTGCGACAGACAGCTTTACTTATACCGTCACCGATTCTGCAGGCGCGACTGCTACAACCGAAGTTGTCATGACCATCACCGGAACCAACGATGCACCGGTAGCTGCAATCTCATTGGTCGATCAATTTGCCACGGAAACAGGTTCTTTCAACTATCAAATTCCGCCGGACAGCTTTACCGACATCGACCAGGGCGACACGCTCAGTTATCGCGCATTGCTGGCGAATGGCAGCGAACTGCCTAGCTGGCTGGGTTTCGATGCCACTACCCTGACTTTTAGCGGCTACATGCCGGATAGCGCGGCAGGCCTTTGGGATGTCAGCGTTGTCGCAACCGACACGATGGGAGCGAGAGCGACCAGTTCATTCAGACTGGATGTCGCCAATTTCAAGGCAGGTACTCACCATGAAGATATCCTTACCGGCACTGCGTTTCGGGATGTTATGTATGGTCTTGCCGAAGACGACTACCTGCGTGGCGGGAATGCAGATGATGTGCTGGTCGGCGGTTCGGGCAATGATGTTCTTGAGGGCGGTGCAGGCAATGACACGTTGATCGGTGATGTTCCGGAGGGCATGATGCTGGCTGGTGCGCCTGTATTTATAGAGCATTCGGGCGAAGATTGCAGGGAGGATCATAGCAATACACATTCCCGTCTGGAAAATAATTTGCTCAACGGCGGCTCCGGAAACGATACCCTGATTGGCGGGGCTGGCAACGATCTGCTGATTGGCGGCGCGGGGAGCGATACTATTTCCACCGGTGCAGGGGCCGACATCCTTGCCTTTAACTGGGGGGATGGTCTGGATACCGTCCTCGCCAGCACCGGAAATGACAATACGATTTCATTGGGCGGTGGCATCACTATTGGCGATTTGTACCTCAGCCATGTAGGCAGTGACCTGATACTTCAGACCGGTGCATCAGATCAGATTACATTCGACGACTGGTATGCCTCAATCAGTAACCACAGCATTTCCAACCTGCAAATTATTGGTAATTACACCGGCGATACCCGCTGCGACTCCAATAAAAAAACCGTCCACCATTTCGATTTCAATCAATTGGTGGAAAATTTCGATAGCTACTTTGTTGCCAATGGAACAGCTGATCCCTGGGCGTTGAGCAATGCACTACTGAATATACATCTGGAACACTCTTACAGTGGGAGAGCGTTGGGCGGTGATCTTGCATGGCAGTATGGAATGACTGGCTCGTTGTCTGCCGTGTCATTGAATGCTGCTCAGGGTGAACTGGGAGATGAATATTTTGGCGTGATGCCGCAGAAATTGAATTCGGCTTCCAGGCTGGATGGTCTGGTGATGCTGGGATAAAGGATCAAAGAAAAAATGAAGGCGTCCAGTTCCGCAGTACTGTCCCCAGAAGCGCTGGACTTCGCGCCGGGATTATTGTCGATACAGGAAAGCCCTCCCGCGCGACTGCCGCGTGCAGTGATGTACACAGTTGCTCTGCTGTTCGTCATCCTTATGTTATGGGCCGTCTTCGGCAAGCTGGAAATCATCGCCAGCGCAGAAGGACGTCTGGTTCCCGAGACCTACGTCAAGATCGTCCAGCCTGCCGATTCGGGCATCGTGCAGGAAATACTGGTCAGGGAAGGCGAGCGGGTGCGGCAGGGTCAGGTGCTGATGCGCATGGATGCACAGCTAGCCGTGGCTGATGCCAACACGATCGCCAATGAGCTCGCAATGCGTTCATTGCAATTGCGCCGCATCGATGCCGAGTTGGGCGGCAAGCCGCTGGTCAAAAAGCCCGGTGAACCCGATGAAATTTTTCTTCAGGTAAAAGCTCAGTACCGCGACCACCGGCAGTCCTATGCGGATGTTCGCGCTCAGGCGCAGGAAGCGCTTAAGCGCTCGCAACGCGAATATGATGCCGCAAACGAGGTGCTGTTCAAGCTGCAGCAAGTCACCCCCATCCTCATGCAACAAGCCGATTCCTATGCCGCACTGGGCCGTGATGGCTATGCCACGAAAATGGCTGTGCTGGATAAGCAGCGTGAATACCTTGAAAAATCACAAGACCTACACGCACAGGAATCGACCGTCGCCAGTCTGGAGGCCGCCATCAATCAGGCCGGAAAACAACTGGACCAGATTACTTCAAAGTACCGCAGCGATTTGCAGAACGAGCGGGTTGAGGCGGAAGGCCAGCGCCGCAGACTGGATCAGGACTGGATCAAGCAGGAGCACATGACCGGTTTGCTGGAGTTGAAGGCGCCGCAGTCCGGAACCGTGAAGGTTATCGCTACCCATACGATAGGCACGGTTGTCTCTCCCGGCAAGGTACTGCTGACCATCGTCCCGGAGCATGAACCGCTGGTAGCAGAAATCATGATTAAGAACGAGGACGTCGGATTCGTATACCCACAACAAAAGGTAAAGCTTAAATTGGCCGCCTACCCGTTTGTGAAATACGGCATGCTGGAAGGTGAAGTCACCCGTATACAGGCGGACAGCGACTCACAAGCCCAGAGCCAGAGATCAAGCGATCAAACGGATATCAATCCTGCATCATCGCCCATGAGCTACAAGGCCATCGTATCGCTGGAAAGTCAGTTGCTGGAAGTGAACGGGAACAAACTGAAGCTCGTACCCGGGATGCAGGTCGTGGCCGAGATTGAACAGGGTCACCGCTCGGTGATCGATTACCTTCTCTCCCCGGTAAGCAAGACGCTGTATGAAAGTGGACGTGAACGGTGAGTGAGGTTCCAGGTAAACAGCATAACTTTGTGAACAGATAAAAGAACACCAAAGGCAACGGGTTTTTACTGTAAACCGGCATCAAACCTTTAATACCCAAAGTTATTGAGATAGAACTCTATCAGACGTCCAGATTCTTGACCCCCAGGGCATTTTGTTCGATGAACGCACGACGCGGTTCTACAACGTCACCCATCAATGTAGTAAAAATTTCGTCGGCGGTAATTGCATCTTCGATCTGCACACGCAGAAGTATACGATTGGTCACATCCATCGTGGTTTCCCATAGTTGTGACGGATTCATTTCCCCCAAACCTTTATAACGTTGGATATTAACGCCACGCTTTGCTTCTTCCAAAAGCCATTCTATGGCCTGCTTGAAGCTAGTGACCGCTCGCTTCTGTTCACCGCGGGCGATGTATGCGCCTTCTTTGATCAACCCGTTAAGAATTTCGGCAGCCTGACGGATCTGTACGTAGTCGCTTCCATTCAGGAACTCCTGATCCATATGGCTGATCGAATAGTTGCCGTGAAACAGTTTTTCGAGCTTCAAGCGGTTTTCTCCGTCTTCGTTCGTTTCTACTGTTACTTTAATGTTTCCTCCGCATGCATCCTCGAGCAGTTTGGCGCTCGTTTGTGCCTGCTTGTCATCTTCAAGCGAAAGCGTGGGCAGGGTAAGCAAAGCATGGCTTGCTTCGGGAGCGGTAAAGCGGGATAACCTGTCAATTACAGCCTCGGCCAGGAAATATTGTTTGGCTATTGCTTCCAGGGCTTCTGCCTGTATAGGTGCTGCATCTGCAGCCGGATAAAGCATGGCATTATTCAACGCGACCTTGAGCATGTATATCTTCATCTCCTGATCGTCTTTGAGATAGCGCTCATCCTTGCCCTGTTTGATCTTGTATAGCGGTGGCTGTGCAATGTAGATATGGCCGCGTTCGACCAACTCGGGCATTTGACGATAGAAGAAGGTTAGTAACAAAGTACGAATGTGAGAGCCGTCCACGTCCGCATCGGTCATGATGATGATGCGGTGGTAACGTAATTTGTCGGCGTTGTATTCATCCTTTCCGATGCCTGTTCCCAACACAGTAATCAATGTTGCGATCTCTTGTGATGCAATCAGTTTCTCGAAACGGGCTTTTTCAACGTTCAGTATCTTGCCTTTGAGCGGTAATATCGCCTGGAATTTTCGATCGCGGCCTTGCTTTGCTGAGCCGCCGGCGGAATCACCCTCGACCAGATACAGTTCGGATAAGGCTGGATCCTTTTCCTGACAGTCGGCTAATTTGCCCGGCAAGCCCATGCCATCCAGCACACCTTTACGGCGCGTCAACTCGCGTGCTTTGCGGGCTGCCTCTCTTGCCCTGGCTGCATCAATGATCTTACCGACTATAATTTTCGCATCGGTAGGATTTTCCTGTAAGTACTCACTCAGCTTCTGCGCTACTACTTCCTGTACTGCGGGCTGAACTTCACTGGAAACCAGCTTGTCCTTTGTCTGAGATGAAAACTTTGGATCCGGCACTTTTACAGACAATACACAGGTAAGCCCTTCGCGCATGTCATCACCAGTCGTATCAACCTTGGCTTTTTTCGCCATTTCATTTTCTTCGATGTATTTGTTTATGACCCTTGTCATTGCCATTCGCAGACCGGTCATATGGGTACCACCATCCCGTTGTGGAATATTATTTGTGAAGCACTGCACTACTTCGGAATAACTATCGTTCCACTGCATGGCTACATCAACTGTGATGTTGTCCTTTTCTCCGCTTGCCTGAAAACTTTTAGGGTGTAGTACTGTTTTATTTTTATTCATGTACTCCACAAATCCACGAACACCGCCAGAATATGCAAAGTTTTCACTTTTACCTGTACGCTGGTCCACCAATTCAATTTTTACGCCGTTATTCAAAAATGACAGTTCGCGCAAACGTTTCGCCAATATTTCGTAATGAAACTCTACAAGACCAAAGATTTCCTTATCTGCAAGAAAATGAACCTCGGTACCACGTTTTTTAGTTTCCCCAAAATTTGGTACAGGAGAAACTTCAACGCCTTTCTGCATTTCCACCAGGCGATTCTTTACCGCACCTCTATCAAACTCCAGTCCATACTTAACGCCATCCCGGTAAATTGTCAGTTTCAACCATTCAGAGAGGCCGTTGACGCAACTAACACCCACCCCATGAAGGCCACCAGATACTTTATAACTATTCTGATTAAATTTTCCTCCCGCATGAAGAACGGTCATAACAATTTCCGCTGCAGAGCGTTTGGGTTCAAATTTATCGTCGAATTTAATACCTACAGGTATGCCGCGACCATTATCTGTAACCGATATTGAATTATCGCTATGTATAGTTACTTTGATGTCATCGCAATGACCTGCCAATGATTCATCAATGGCGTTATCTACAACTTCAAACACCATGTGATGCAATCCGGTTCCGTCAGAAGTATCACCAATATACATTCCTGGGCGCTTGCGTACCGCCTCCAACCCCTCAAGTTGTTGAATACTTGACTCATCGTAATTATCACTCATTGTATTTATATGCTTTCTGTTTCACGTGGAACAATTAGATGCGCATTGGCATGACAACGTAACGAAAATCATCATTTTCTGGGGTAGTTATTAATATACTGCTGTTAGGATCCCCAAATGAAAATATTGCTATTTCGCCGTTGATGTTATTCAGTCCGTCCATTAGGTAATTTACATTGAAACCTATATCAATAGCATCACCGTGGTAGTCGGTCTCGATTTCTTCTTGCGCTTCTTCCTGTTCACTGTTGCTGCTGATGATGCTCAGATTTTTTTCGGTTAAGACGAACCGGACGCCGCGAAATTTCTCATTAGAAAGGATCGCTGCACGCTGCAAGGCCTGCTGGATTGTGATCCGATTCATACTTAAATGATTTTCGTATTTTGGTATAACTCGTTCGTAGTCTGGAAACTTTCCATCAATAACTTTACTGACCATGGTGATGCCTGAAAAGCTTGCTTTTACTTGCAGTGAAGAAAATTCCAGTTCCACTATATCTTCTCCATCTCCAAGCAGCTTACATAACTCAATGACAGCTTTACGTGGCAATATGATTTCCTGCTTTTCATATTCACCTTCAATTGTTCCCGAATTGTATGCAAGACGATGGCCATCTGTAGCTACAACTTTAAGTTTATTTCCTTCGATAATAAGCAAAACACCATTCAAGTAATAGCGCACATCTTGTTGAGCCATTGAGTATTGAACTGATTGCAGTAGAGTTTTTAATACGTTTTGCTTAAGGATTATTTTATTTGAATCAACTAATTGACTATTTAGTTTAGGAAAATCCTGTGCGGGCAGGGTCTGTAAACTGAATCTACTGTTATTTGATTTTAGCAGCGCTTTGTTTTCTTTAATCTCGACTGAAATTTTGCTTTGATCTGGAAGTATTCTTAGAATCTCTTGTATTTTTTTACCGCCCAAAGTGATTGCCGTGGTTTGTCCATCATCCTTGATGATATCGACTGTTGTTGTTATCTGAATCTCTAAATCAGTAGCAGTAAATCGTATTTTTCCTTGTGTTTTTTCTATTAACACGTTGGACAGTATTGGCAAAGTCTGTTTGCGTTCAACTATACCAATAACAACTTGCAAAGGTTTTAATATAGTTTCTTTGTCTGTTTTCTCAATAAACATAATATAAATTCCTAATAAGACTAATAAGCAAAGCAGTTTAAGTTGATAAGTCTATTTATTTATTAAATTTCAAATAGATATGTAAAATAAAATACAGCTTTAACACTGTGTACTGAACCGTTGTTTAATGTGGATAACTTCATATAAAGTATTTTTTTTTGCCTTACCCACAATTTACTAACATTTTTTACACGGTTTTATCCTTTTAAGGTTTGCAGCAGTATTTTGTAGTCTGCATCTAATGTCGTATTGCTCGACCTTAAGTCTGTCATGGTTTTGCACGCATGAATCACTGTTGAGTGATCTCTTCCTCCAAACGAATTTCCAATTTCAGGCAGACTCATAGTTGTTAATTCACGAGCTAAAGACATTGCGGTTTGTCTCGGTCTGGTCAGGTTTCTGGTTCTTTTCTTTGATAGAAGATCTGAAATCTTAATTCGATAATAGTCAGCAACAGTTTTTTGTATATTCTCTACCGATATCTGCCTGCTTTGTGCTATGAGTATGTCCTTAAGCGCTTCTTTTGCGGTTTCTACGGAAATAATACGTTTGTGAAATTTAACATATGCCTCAACCCTTTTTAATGCGCCCTCAAGTTCACGGACATTCGAATCTACATGTTTGGCTATAAAAAAAGCGACTGTATCATCTAACGTATAACCGCCCAAGGATGCTTTTTTCATTAGAATGGCGACACGCATCTCCAATTCTGGCGGCTCTATTGCAACAGTCAAACCCCAGCCAAATCTTGACACCAATCGGGTTTCTAATCCTGATATTTCCTTTGGAAAAGTATCGCTAGTCAAAATGACTTGTTTGTGGGAATCAACGAGATTATTGAAAGCATAAAAAAACTCTTCCTGTGTTTTTGCTTTCCCAGCAAAAAACTGAATATCGTCTATGAGCAATGTATCCAAAGAATGGTAAAACTGCTTGAATTCTTCAAACTTGTTTGTTTGATATGCTCTTACAACATCTGCAACATATCTCTCAGCATGCATATAACAAATTTTGGCATGAGGATTATTTGTTCG
>JBGSMU010000035.1:0-4312 GCA_041739955.1 Gallionella sp.
TTTTGCTGTCAACCTAGTTTAGGACGGGTCAGTGTGACAGCCAATTCCATGCATTTAATTATGCAATACAGATAGAAGTCATTCGGTAAAAGGTGTAAGTTAACAACAGGGGAGAGCACTTTCATCACATTCTTGATCAGACAAGCAGGATAACTGCAATATCGTCACGGCAATAACGCACAGCTTCTTTAGCAGATCAACGCATGAATTATCTCTTTATGGAAATGTAAATGGGCACTGAAAAAACCTCAGGGCATACACCACAGCAAAACCATCTACTCGCTGCGCTGCCTGGGGAGATATTCGAACGCCTCTCAACCCATTTGGAGTTGATAGCGATGCCGCTTGGAGAAGTCCTCTATGAATCCGGCGGGCAATTGCAGCATGTCTATTTTCCAACCACTGCCATCGTATCCCTGCACTATGTCATGGAAGATGGCTCAACGGCAGAGATCGCCGGGGTGGGTAATGAAGGCGTACTCGGCATTTCACTCTTTATGGGCGGTAATAGCACGTCCAGTCGGGCCACTGTGCAGACGGGTGGATATGGCTATCGACTGAAATCAAGACTGCTGATGGAGGAATTCGATCGCTCCGGGCCGTTGATGATATTGATGTTGCGCTACACCCAGGCACTCATCACACAGATGTCCCAGACTGCGGTCTGCAACCGGCATCACTCGGTGGAGCAGCAACTTTGCCGCTGGCTGTTGATGACCCTCGACAGATTACCCACGAATGAATTGACCATCACCCAGGAATTGATCGCCTCCATGCTGGGCGTTCGACGCGAAGGCATCACGGAAAGCGCCGGTAATCTGCAGCGCGAAGGTCTGATCAGTTACCGGCGGGGACACATCACCGTGCTGGATCGTTCGGGATTGGAGTCCCACGCCTGCGAGTGCTATGGTGTGGTGAAGAAGGAATTTCACCGCTTGCTTCATGATACCGGTGTCACCATGCAGCAAGATAAAACAGACCAGCACCAAAAGCTGGCATAAGGGAGTCACCATGGCAATCAAAAAAAGTACGGCAGCAAAGACCACGCCGCCGCCAGATAAAGCAAAAGCCAAATCAACAGCCAAGCCAAAAGCCAATTCCAAGCCAGCGGCGAAGGCCGTTGTCACGGCAAGCAAGAAATCCAGATCCGCCGGGATTCCGGATGTTCATCCCGCAGAGACGTTTGCCATCGTCGGCGTGGGCGCATCCGCCGGTGGCCTCGAAGCGTTCGAGGAATTCTTCAAGCATGTTACGAACGACAGTGGCATGGCCTACGTGCTGGTCCAACATCTCGATCCCGATCACCCCAGCATGCTCACCGAGATCCTGCAGCGTGCCACCGGGATGCCGGTGACCGAGGCGAAAGACCAGCTCGCGGTGAAGCCCGGTAATGTGTACATCATTCCGCCCAACCGCAGCATGGTGATTTTTAACGGCACACTGCAACTCAGCATGCCCGAAAAGCCGCGCGGACAGCGCATGCCCATCGATTCCTTTTTGCGTTCTCTGGCCGAGGATCAGGGTGAAAGGGCCATCGGCATCATCCTTTCCGGTACCGGCACAGACGGTACATTGGGACTGCGCGCCATTATCGGTGCCGGGGGTGTATCGCTGGTACAGGAACCGACCACCGCGAAATACGATGGCATGCCCGCGAGCGCCATCGGCGCCGGATATGCCACCCATGTGATGCCGCCGGAAAAGATGCCGGAAGCGTTGCGATCCGTGATGCGCCACCTGGCCGTCACTCCGCAACATACCCACATACAAACTGCAACGGCAGCGGTGTGCGGCATCAACCGCATCCTGTTGCAGTTGCGCAGCAGCACCGGCCATGATTTCTCGCTGTACAAGAAAAGCACCATCGGTCGGCGCATCGAGCGGCGCATGGCACAACACGAGATCTCGGACGCCGAGGTCTATGCCCGCTATCTGAAAGAACAACCGGCCGAGTTGCAAGCGCTGTTCAGGGAATTACTGATCAACGTCACCAGTTTCTTTCGCGATCCGGAAGCGTTCGATATGCTGCGCAACGACTTCCTGCCCCAACTCCTGGCCGGCAAACCGGAAGGCTATGTGGTGCGTGTCTGGGTGGCAGGCTGTGCCAGCGGTGAGGAGGCGTATTCCATCGCCATCCTGCTGCGCGAGCTGATGGACGAGACCAAGCGCGGATTCAAGATCCAGATGTACGCGACCGACCTGGATGAAGACGCGATCGCACAGGCGCGTGCCGGCATCTATCCGCCCAACATCGCCCAGGACATCACGCCCGAACGTCTGCGCCGGTTCTTCGTCAAGGACGATGCCGGATTTCGCATCAAGAAAGAGATACGCGAGATGGTGGTGTTCGCGATCCAGAGCGTCATCAAGGACCCGCCGTTCACCAGGATAGACCTGCTCAGTTGCCGCAATCTGATGATCTATCTTGAGCCGGAACTGCAAGACCGCCTCATCCAGACCTTTCACTACGCGCTCAAACAGGACGGCGTGTTGTTCCTGTCGCCCTCGGAGAGCATCGGTAGCCATCACGAGTTATACACGCCGATCAATCGCAAGTGGAAGATCTACCGCGCCAACCACTCCGTCGCTTCGCCCCGCACCGTGCTTGCCGGCGGTCTGACCTGGGCCGCTGACAAACATGACAAAGACCCGGAAAAAGTCATGCAAAAAGCCATTGGGACGAACTTTGCAGAACTCGCCAAAAGTGCACTGCTGCAGTCCTATGCGCCTGCCTCGGTGGTGACCGATCTGAAGGGCAATATCCTTTACGTGTACGGCGAGACCGGAAAATATCTGCGGCCTGCTCCCGGTCAGGCCACGCTCAACGTCATCGACATGGCACGCGAGGGATTGCAACTGGAGCTGCGCAGTGCCATCCAGCGGGCGGCCAACCGGGACGAGCCCACACTGGGCCGGGAACTGACATTCGGTGCCAAAGACGACCCGCACATCGTGAGCCTCAACGTGCACGGGTTGCATGATGCCGAAGCGGGCGGGGGATTGCTGCTGGTGAGCTTCCAGGACTTGCAGATCGAAGTCGCCGGGAAGAATCGCAAAGGGGCGAAGATGCCACCCGGCAAGCAGGCAAGCAGGTCGCTGAGCGCAGTCCACATCGAGGAACTCGAGCGCAATCTGGCGTATACCAGGGAAAACCTGCACGCAACCATCGAGGAACAGCAGGCGTCCAACGAAGAGCTGAAGTCCACCAACGAAGAGATGCAATCAACCAACGAGGAACTCCAGTCGACCAATGAAGAGCTGGAGACTTCCAAGGAAGAATTGCAATCCCTCAATGAAGAAATGCTCACCGTCAACAACGAATTGCAATCCAAGATCGATCAGTTGGCCGGGATGCAGAACGACATGAAGAATCTGCTCGACAACATCAACATCGGCACCATCTTCCTGGATCTACAACTCAACATCAAACGTTACACGCGCGAGGCGGTACAAGTCTATCGTCTGCTCGCGTCGGACGTGGGCAGGCCATTGAACGACATCAAGTCGAATATCGATGGCGACGACCTGCTGCCAGATGCGCAGGCTGTGCTGGATGACCTGACGTCGCGCGAGCGCCAGCTACGCACCCTGAACGGTGTCTGGTATCTGGTCCGCATACAACCCTATCGCACGTTGGAGAACATGATCCAGGGCGTGGTGATGACCTTTACCGATATCAGCCAGCGCGTTGCCGACGAGGCGGCGGTGGCGCAGGCGCGGAAACTGGCCGAGGGCATCGTGGACACGGTACGCGAGCCTCTCGTCGTGTTGAACCACAGATTGCAGGTAGTCTCCGCCAGCCGGGCTTTTTACGGCAACTTCAAGGTCAAACCGGAAAATACCGTGGGCCGGATGATCTATGAACTGGGCAATCGGCAGTGGGACATTCCCGCCCTGAGGGAATTGCTGGAGCAGATCCTGCAGCACGACCAGAGTTTCGACGACTTTGTCGTCGAGCATGACTTTCCAGTCATCGGTCATCACAAGATGCTGCTCAATGCCCGCCGTATCGTTGACAGTGCGGGCGACACCCAGATGATCCTGCTGGCGATGGAAAAAGTTCCACAGGGGAGCAGATGATGAGCAAGAAACACGAACAAAAAGCGCCGCTGCGAATCGAAGCCGAAGCGCGGCTCGCAAACATGTCAGCCGAGCCACTGGCCGCGACCGAGGATGAGCTTCCCTCGGTTTTTCGTCTTCCAAGAAGTGGCGTTCATGCTACCAGCTTTTCTTTCTGCTGAGCAATAAGCCAGTCTTCCAGAAACTTCATTGGTGACTTGTAGCCCAGTGTCGAGTGTTGCCGTTTCCGGTT
>JBGSMU010000089.1:0-5680 GCA_041739955.1 Gallionella sp.
TTGAAACTCCGGCAGCGAGCGCGGGAACGGCAGATCGTCTCGCTCAAGTACGTCGATAACCATGATTATTCCACTTGGGGGCAGATACTCAACATACTACCGCTAGTGGATGTCTGTGACAACCGGATAAGCACGGTTTAAACATCTTCTCTTTGCTACCAAAGGAAGCAACAACAACATTCAAACTAAAAAGCCCGACACATACGTGTCGGGCTTTTTTATCAAAACTGCTAATTAAGCAGCTTGGATGTTCGATGCCTGTTTGCCTTTAGGACCCTGAGTCACTTCAAAGCTGACTTTCTGTCCTTCTTGCAGCGATTTGAAACCGCTCATCTTAATTGCTGAAAAGTGCGCGAACAAATCTTCGCTGCCATCATCAGGGGTAACAAATCCGAAACCCTTTGCGTCGTTGAACCATTTAACTGTACCTGTTGCCATGTGTGAAACTCCTTACGAATAAAACGGGGAAAGCCCCCGCGAAACAATTTGAAACGAAGATTCCACATGAAAAACAGTACGGAAAAGCTTTGAATCAAACGCCAAGGTGCCTTGTACGCTGGTTTGGCTACAACAGTCAAGCAAAATCATCATCATTTAATGCCTGATGAATAAAAAATGCCGGTGATTTTATAGTTGAGCATGATCGCAGCGCCCGATTAAGGCGAATCATAATCAGGCAGCCATCTCCAACATTAACTGATTGACCCGCTTTACAAACCCTGCCGGATCATCCAGTTGCCCGCCTTCCGCAAGCAAAGCCTGATCGAACAGAACCGCAGACCAGTCATCGAAATGTTTCTCCTCCTCCTTCAGGCGTAACACCACAGGATGCACAGGATTGATTTCCAGAATTGGAAGGAATGATGGCGCCTGCTGCCCGGCAGCCTTTAGCATACGTGCCATGTTCCCGCCAATATCATGCTCGTCTGCCACCAGACATGCAGGAGAATCAGTCAGGCGATGTGTCACACGAACTTCCTTAACGCGTTTTCCAAGACTGGTCTGCAATTTTTCGGTTAAATCCTTAAGTTCGCCCGCCTGATGTTCCTGGGCCTTCTTTTCGGCATCGTCTTCCAATTTCCCCAAGTCCAGACCGCCCTTGGCTACCGACAACAGGCTGATGCCGGAATATTCAGTGAGGGAACTCACTACCCACTCGTCGACACGGTCAGATAACAGCAGAACTTCGATCCCCTTTTTGCGGAATACCTCAAGATGCGGACTGTTCTTGGCAGCATTGAAAGTTTCTGCCGTGATGTAGTAGATCTTGTCCTGCCCGTCTTTCATCCGGCCTATGTAATCAGCCAGTGCCACGGTAGCCGCATCACTGTCGTTGTGGGTGGAACTGAAGCGTAGCAATCCGGCAATTTTTTCCTTGTTGGCAAAGTCTTCGGCGGTTCCCTCTTTCAAAACCTGACCGAACTCCTTCCAGAATTTCGAGTATTTTTCCGGCTCGGTCGCGGCCATATCTTCGAGCAAGCCTAAAACCTTCTTGGTGCAACCGGAACGGATCGCATCGATATCTTTCGATTCCTGAAGTATCTCCCGCGACACATTAAGAGGCAGGTCGCTGGAATCCACGATACCCCGAACGAAACGCAGATATGTCGGGAGTAGCTGCTCAGCATCGTCCATGATGAACACACGACGCACGTAAAGCTTGATGCCGTGGCGGGCGTTGCGATCCCACATATCGAAAGGTGCCCGAGCAGGGATGTAAAGCAACTGGGTATATTCCTGCTTTCCTTCCACCCGGGCATGCGTCCAGGCCAATGGATCCTCATAGTCGTGGCCGACATGCTTATAGAAAGCCTTGTATTCATCCTCGGAAATCTCACTCTTGGCGCGCGCCCACAACGCTGAAGCCTGATTGACGGTTTCGTCCTCATCCGTCATGACTTGACCGTCATCTTTCCACTCTTCATTCTTCATCACGATGGGTTGAACGATATGGTCCGAGTATTTGTGGATAATGGAACGAATCAGATGACCGCTGAGCAGGTCATCCTGATCAGCTCTCAAATGAAGGGTAATCTCGGTGCCGCGCATCTCTTTATCGACCATTTCCAGCGAAAACTCCCCGCCTCCATCCGATTCCCAGCGCACGGCCTGATCGACATTCTCACCCGCTCTGCGAGTTGTGACCGCGACCTTGTCGGCCACGATGAATGCGGAATAGAAACCCACACCGAATTGGCCGATCAGATTTGCATCCTTCTGTTGATCGCCACTAAGACGGGAAAAGAATTCCCGTGTCCCAGATTTCGCAATTGTTCCAAGATTATTGATGACCTCGTCGCGATTCATGCCTATACCGTTGTCACTGACCGTCAGGGTACGTGCGCCCTTGTCGTAGCTGATTCGAATTTGCAGTTCGGAATCGTTCTCGAACAGTTGACCGTTGTGCAATGCCTCAAAACGGAGCTTGTCGCATGCATCTGAAGCGTTTGAGATCAATTCGCGCAGGAATATTTCACGGTTTGAATACAACGAGTGGATCATCAACTGTAGCAGTTGTTTTACTTCAGTCTGAAAACCCATCGTCTCACGATTGGCAGTGGCATTCTCTGTCATACAAGCTCCTCT
Source organism: Gallionella sp. (assembly GCA_041739955.1). Taxonomy (GTDB): domain Bacteria; phylum Pseudomonadota; class Gammaproteobacteria; order Burkholderiales; family Gallionellaceae; genus Gallionella. Next base: position 2,587 of record JBGSMU010000089.1, read on the forward strand.
TGGTTAATTACAGTAACAGCCACACACATGGAGGTGAGTTGGAGAATTTCAAGTATTCCGTACAAAAAACCGACTTCCACTATTCTGATCACGATAAAAAGCCCGCAATTGCGGGCTCTTTATCGATTCCGGGTGAAATATATTTCGCAAGCCTTATTGCTTCTGAACTTGCCCGACGAAAACCACCATTGAAAAACCACGTTGCAATTCCTTGCTGTACCAACCCGACATGTTGACGCCTTTGCTGTAGCCCACATGGTCTCCCACCTTCAGGTCGTCAATTTTGGGGCCTGCGATCCACACCAGTCCGTCCTGTTGGCTCTCGACCTGGATATAGGTATAAGCCTCAGACTGGATAACTTCCATTACCAGCCCCTCGTTTGGTAAATGTGATTTTCTGTCTGCCTTTTCGGCAAGCATTACTTTCACTGCCCGTGCTTCATCTGCTGTACCCCAGTATCCGAAATCGCCGGCTTCATTTCGCTCGGAATAGATTACGCTGGAAAGGTATCCATCGCGATTTGTCCCCCCGATAACATACAGCCGATTATCCTGTGCGATGACGCTGAAATTAGCACGCGGTTGATCCAGAGGTGTCGTGAAAGTCCACGCATCCAGTGCACCATCCTTGCCGATTATGGAGCGTTCAATACTATCCAGGTATTCAGCGCCGGAAAGGCCACCGATCACATATACGTCTGCGCCATAAGAAACGCTGGAGTGTCCGTATCGCCCCTGTTGCAACGGTGTTGTCGCCTGCCACTTCTCGGTGTTCCCTGCGTCTGTGTATCTTGTCCATTCGACATCGGTGATACCAACGCCCTTGGTGCGATCATGTCCACCCAATACGAAGAAACGGTCATCTTTTTTCTTCACACTGTTCACATATCTAGGAAGCGTCATCACTTCTGGATCTAATTGCCATTCGCCGAGGCTGCCGTCAGGCTGAAACTCGGCATATTCGACACTATCCAGCAACACACCGCCAAAGCCGCCAAAAGAATAAATGCGTTTGTCGGTTGCGATGATCTTGCTGCAGCGTCTTGCCACCACCATCGGGCTGCTCACCCTTTCCCACCATCCGAGAGTACCGTCGGGATTGATGGGTGCGCGTTCTACGGTATTCAACAGATGATGGCCATTCGGGCCGTTTCCGCCGCCAACCACATAGACGTAATCGCCATGCACGGTCGCTTCCATGAAGCCACGCTCTTCCCGCAGGGAATTACCGCGCTTCCACGGACCAAGTGTGCCGTCTTCATTAATCTGGGCGTACTCGGTAAAATTAACGAAATTCCTGCCGTCCACACCACCTATGAGGTGGATCTTGTCCTTCACAACAACTGCTGCCGTACCGGCACGGGGAGCACTGAACGCAGCCGTTTCCTTCCAGTCTGCGATCCATATACGATCCTGCAGCGGTTGCTGGGCACAACCAGACATTACGATCGCCAGCGCGACCACCAATAATTTAAAACACTTTGACATGCCTGACTCCCCCTGTTCAATGTTCCGCAATTAACGAATTTCTCCCAATACAAGATTGTACATGACCGAATCTAACCGATGCATGGTTCCTGCCAGAACCAACTCAGGCAACGCCGGTATTGCATAAAGAGTCCAGCCATAACTTCCAGCACTTGTATTTTTGCTGTATGCGGCCGGTATCCACTTCGCACATCACCCTTTCGGTCTCACGAATTGATGCTGATAGCATTCCAGAAGCAAGTAGCGCAGCACCCTGCAAACTCGCCTCATTCTGAAGCAAGCGATAAACATCGAGAGGTATGCAGCACGCAATGCCCTGTTTCAGACAGTCTACTCTAGACAAACCACCGCCCAGGTAAACGCGTTTAAGTGGTGAGACACGATGAAAGTCCTCAAGAATCCGTGCTACTCGAAAGACCACGGCTTCCATTAAGAGAACAGCGATCTGGTGCCGTGTCATGTGCTCCACATTCTGCGAAAACCGAACACCGATATCCTCGCGGAAAAATGGTGCTCCAAGCCCGCTGGGCTCAGCCAGACAATACACTTCATCCCGCGCCATATCCCCGATCACGCAATCATCCGTCGGGTATGGCGCAAGCGCGGCAGCAATAGAGTTGAGCGTACCCTCCATGGCGAAATGGGCCTGTAGCAACTGGTCCTGGTAGACAACTGTGCGCAGGTATCCGACCGGAACATTGTTCTCTTCGTGCGAATAGCGAACTACAAAACAACCCGTGCCAAGATTGACCATGGCTTCCTCGCCATCTGTCTTGATGCCGGCCAGTAGTGCAGCTGATTGGTCCCCGATACTGGCTTGCAGCATCAGGCCATTATCAATGGCCAGCCCCATACTTTCCGACTTTCGGATATGTGGCAATATCTTCAAAGGTATCCCGAACAAAGCGCACAACTCGACCGACCATTGCTGCTGCCCTATATCCATCAGTTGCGTACGGGCCGCCATGGAAGCATCAGTCACGAAATGTCTGCCGCTGCTCAAGCGCCAGATCAGAAAAGTATCCAACGTACCGACCAGCCAATCGCCGCTTGCCAACTTATCCAGCCAGCCAGGATTGTCGATCAATATACCGCGCAGCTTGGGGGCAAAATAATAGGGCGTGAGCGGCAGACCGGCAAGTTCTCGTATCAGGTTTTCATGTGGTCGCAGATCCGCACAACTACCCGCACCACGATTGTCCTGCCATGAAATGAGCGGGGTGACGGGTTGTCCATCGTCCTGCCGCCAGATCAGGAACGACGAACGCTGGCTGCACAACCCCAAAGTCTTGCAATCGTTGGCTTGTGTAATGCATTCTTCCAGCACGCGCTCCACCACATCTACATAGTCAAGCGCATCGCTTTCGTAACGCCCCCCCGAGACAGCATTCCTTGGCGCGGGATAACTTACGATATAACCCAGTACACCATCGCTGCCTAATAGACCGCCCTTGATAGATGTTGTACCAAGCGTGCTTATCCGGTTGTCACAGACATCCACTAGCGGTAGTATGTTGAGTATCTGCCCCCAAGTGGAATAATCATGGTTATCGACGTACTTGAGCGAGACGATCTGCCGTTCCCGCGCTCGCTGCCGGAGTTTCAA
>JBGSMU010000091.1:0-13224 GCA_041739955.1 Gallionella sp.
TTGAAACTCCGGCAGCGAGCGCGGGAACGGCAGATCGTCTCGCTCAAGTACGTCGATAACCATGATTATTCCACTTGGGGGCAGATACTCAACATACTACCGCTAGTGGATGTCTGTGACAACCGGATAAGCACGGTTCAATCTACTGCATGTTTCAGCACCTTGGGAATTTTGCCTTCGTACACGAAGCCTTCAATCTCCATCAGTGCTTTGATGAACTCGTCCTTCTTGCCGCTTTTCGCTTTGGCGTATTTCTCGCCAAGCGCGGCTTTCAGGCCAAGCTCTTCCGCAATCACCTCGATCTCGCTCTTGGTGAGCAGCTCAAGGAATTCTGCGTTCAACTTCCAGTGTTTTACCAAGTCCACTTGCATGAACTTGAGCATTTCCGGCAAATGCGACTTCTCGATACTATCCGTGATTGAAATTGCGATCCCGGACAACATCTGCGAGCGCACCTTGTCGTCAGCTTCCGCCACCATCGCAGCAGCTTCGCCGACATTGCTGACGGGGGGCTTTTGCGATGTCATCGTTTCAAAACCGGATGCCAGTTTTGTAGATGACACATTCGTTCCGCCGCGCGTCATCATTATTCCGATGAGCATGCACAGGTTCTTATGTGGATCGGCGAACAGTTCTTTCTTCAACGCCTTGCGCCAGACACCGATCCGATAGTCCACGACACGCTGCGTATCTTGAACCGATGTCACGATAGCCTTGGAAGTGGCAGTGGATTTCTCCGCGCCCTTCCCGGCTACAGGCTTTGAACCGGCAGGTTCAGCCGTTGTTGGAGCAGTCGCAGGCTTTGCAGCCGCTTTCTTTTCCGCCAACAAGCGCTCGCCCACTTTTTTCGTGTGGCATGAGGTATCGAAGCATTGTGACTCATACACGTTACCCACTTTACCGGGTATCGCGCTGATCGCCGCTCCGAACGACTTGCAACTGCGACATGCCGCTGCCTGCTCATCACCAACGCCGGTTGCACCTTCTGCGACCAACTTGATGACCGTGTTGTTTTCGCCCTGTCGGACGATGACAACGCGAGGATAGTTCTCTTCCAGGGATTTTTTCCTGGCTTCCAACACATCCTCGGTCTTCTTGTTGAAACAGTCGCTGTTGGTGCAATGACCATCAGAGACCGAATCGGCGAACAATGCCTGCTGATTTCCACTGTTGTGAATGCAGCTTGTGCAGTCCGTCTTGTCGAATATTGCTGTCGCCATCGCTTGGGATATTTGTTCCAGCCCAGCCTTGAACTCAACAACCGTCGGTAACACAGGGCGCGAAAGCAAATTCACAATCGCTTTTTCCTGCCTGTCCTTCGGTACTGCCGCCAGCAATTCGGCATGACCCAATTGGATCTTGCGTTCATTGAGAGCAGCCATCACGGACGGACTACAGTTCATCAGCGCAAGACGCTTATCCAGCGTACTGCGTGACCAACCAAGACGCTTTGCTGTCTCATCTCTGTTGCCCTCACAACGGCCGAGAATCTTGGCTGCTGCTGCGGCTTCTTCGGTGGGGCTCATGTTGGCGCGTTGGGTGTTCTCAATCAGCGCCATGTCATCGGCTTCTTCTGCAGAGATCGCTTTGGCGATGACCGGAATTTCATAGTCATCGCCAAATACCTTTCTTGACGCGCGAGCGCGACGTTCACCCGCTACGATTGCGTATCCGCCTTTGACCGGACGAATCAGAATCGGTTGTATCACTCCTTTTGCCGCCAGGATTGAGGCTTCCAATTCCGCCATCTCTACCGGATCGAAATATGTACGCGGATTGCTTCCAGCCAGAAGGCTGCCAACACGAATGCTGGTGATTGTTTGATGTTCCATTTTGTATCCCTCTTTGGTTAGTGCCCTTGAGGGATAGACCAAGCCCTGGGGCTCGATGCATCCCCCTTGGGTGATTGGAAAAGTTGACTACATTAAGCGGCGCACAGCATCCAGTTTTTCGCTGGACAGGTGCGGCTCCATCAGCTTCAGCCCCGCCTAGATGTCGCGCTTTGCGCGGTAGGCCTTGATCGCCTCCTCGCTCGGCCCGAACTCGATGACGGTCTTGGCCTCGTCGATGTCGCCAGTGTCGTGGTCGTAGAGCCAGATTTCGCCCGGCTCCGCCACGATCCGCCCCAGGTTGCCGGCCACCTCCAGAACGATGTCGAAGTAGCCGTATCCGACCGAGCCAGATGTCGAGACATCCAGATCACCAGTTTCGGGGTCGAAGAAAAACTCGTCCTCCCCCGCCACTGTTTCGGCCTTGGTGAAAGCATCGGCGCCGCCGTACCCCGCGTACTCCATGAGGGGCTTGAAGGCGTCCGCCACCTGCTGGACCGTAGTCCCGGCGGCAACTTTCGCATTCAGGTGCATCGCGTGTTCATACCCCATGATGCACCTCCTCCACTTTCGCAGACTTGGTGCCGGCTTTGAGTATCTTGTCGGCTGCCGAAAAAACCCGCGATGCGCTCTTTTTGTCGAATTCTTCGGATTGCTCCTTTGAACCCAGCCAGCCCTGAATGTAGTCACGACTTTCTTCAAGCCCTGGCAATCCAAGTGTTGCGCAACACAGATAAGCCACCGCTTCAGCTTCAGCCTCCTTGATGTCTTTCCGCATCAAATCGCCGTCCGCCATCTGCGCCTCCTTCGAGTGCATCAGGCAGTGGGCCATTTCGTGGAAAAGCGTCTTCCACGGCATCAGCGCTACGGGAGACACGGAAAGTTGTTTTTTGTTGGGAATGGCATACCCTTGCGTGTTTCCATCCAGCAACTCAAAACGTTGCTCCGTAATTTCCAGCCCGGACAAGGCTTGCGCCTTGTTCCATTCTGGAATCGTCACATCGTTGGTGTAGTCCGCTCCCTCTGTTTGATCCAAAGAAAACCAGTTGTTTTTCAGCACAAATATCGTGCGTCCTGAACTTCCGGCCTCCCTGGCGTTGTCATTGGATCCGGCACCGTTTTCAACCTCATCAGCAGACTTGGTTTTGACGGTAACAGGCATGACCAATGCAATTGCCTTCTCGCCTTTCTTTACACACCGCCCCAATTGCTTCCACTTATTGAAGGAAGCGATCGGGGACAGCGGCAGCCCCTTGACGGTCAATTGCAGGGCGGCGAGGATGGCATTGCCAAGGCTGTAATCGTGAAATACCGAATACGCCTCAGAAACCTTTCCAGGGCAGGAAAGTGCATCTGAAAACAATTTGCCCCAGTTGGCGTGATTTGATTTTTCTTGCATGGTGATTCTCCTTTTCATAAAAAAACGGAGACACCATGCCCCTTGCGGGGAAGTGTCCCCGCGTGGGTTAAATTTGCCGGATTAACCGACAAATTGCTTATTACTTATCTCAAGATGCGCGGCAGCATTCAATCCGCTTCACGGTCTTGGGAATCATTACAATCTCTTCGACAACCTTGCAATTCCCGATCAGCTCAATAAAATTATCCCGAATTTCGTCACACGCCTGATCGAACCGGCGAACCAGTTCAACGTGATTACGAAGTTCTGACATCGACCATTCAGAAAAATCCTCATTCTGGTCGATGCTCTTTCCGGGATACACCGACAAGCGTTTTGGTGGCAGCGTGTAATTGACGCGGCCATATTCGCCTTCTGCGCCGCATGCGCCACACTTGTTGCCAATGGTGTAATCCCCGGCAATCACCGCAGCCGTTATCACGCCTTCTGCCGTGGCGTCAGGTGTACAAACATAACGGTAATTTCTTTGGCCGCAGGTGCGACAGTGCGACTTGTGTCCGGTCAACTCATACTTGCTGTTGTAAAGGACGAGGTAGCCACTCGATCGCCCATTGGTTCCAATCGTGTATCTCCCACCCATTTCTGAGGTGAAGTCTGCAATTGGCTGGTCGATTTCGTCCCAAAAATCCGTTTGCAGCATGTCGTATGCTGCATTCAATTGCTCGGAAGTCAGACCCAATTTGTGCAACTTTACGTTTTGCGCATAGCTTGTCGAGCGATTCCAACTGTTCATTGTGTTGTACCTGTAATGGCCAGCCACAAAATCAATCATCTCTTTTTTGCTACGCTTGTCGAACATCTTTTCAAAAAACATGGCGCGCTCCTTTATATGAAAAACGGAGACGCCATGCCCCTTGCGGGGAGGTGTCCCCGCGTGGGTTAAATTCAAGCTTCTCTGGTTAAATCATCGCCATCCTTCATCACGCCAAGACCAACCAAATGGTTTTTCAGCCCTTTAAGGTCGCTCTTGTTCCGCATCCAGCCATCTTCAAAAATGTCAAAACCCTTGATCTCGAAAATGGTGTTATTGCTGCCATCACGAACATCGGCATAAAACTCGCCGCGTTCGTCAAGACTGATGAAGTACAGATACGTCTTTTTTCCAGGCACACTCATATCAAGCCTCGTTCGGCAAAAGACAATGCTCCTTGCTCGCCGATCACAAAGTGATCGAGAACCCGAACATCTACCAACCCGAGAGCTTGCTTCAGTGCATCAGTCAGCATGCGGTCGGCGCTGCTTGGCTCTGCCAACCCTGAAGGATGGTTGTGGCTCAGTATTACCGCCGCCGCGTTGTGTATCAGGGCGCGTTTGACAACCTCGCGCGGATACACGCTGGTTTGTGTCAGCGTCCCGTGAAACATCTCTTCCGAAGCGATAAGACGATGCTGGGAATCGAGAAACAGCACCATAAATACTTCCTGCTGCCGTCCACCCAGCACCAGTCTCAAGTAATCCTTGACCACATTGGGTGAGTTAAAGGAAATCGAATGGATGCTGATGTCCTCTTCGAGTGCCCGCACAAACAACTCCTTGGCTGCGGAGATGATGGGTGCAGGCACATATTGAGCTTCGTTTTCGCAAACCATTTCCTGACGATTTGCCCGCATTCCAAACAAAACGGAAAGTGGGACTTGTGACAGCTTTTTTGCCACCCCTTTTCCAACCAGTACGGACAACAAGTCAGGTGTGCTGCAATTTTGGATATTCATTTTACGTCTCCTTGAAAAATCAAAGGGACACAAACCCCAAGGGGAGCGTGTCCCCCGATTGGGTTTTTGAAACTGCCGTGCTAGACTGCGCACATGAAAAATCCATGCACACAGTTCACGGTTGTTGATGGTTATCGCAATGAGATGGGGCAAAAAGCCTTATCTGCTATTCTTCGGAGAGACTCAGCCACATTCGACATCCTGATGTCGAAGATGCAGCCGCGACACCCGATGGTTTCGATTATTACCGGCGGGCTTGCAAGCGGAATAAATCCGCACGCGCAACCAGCTCCTGGTCAACCAGTCGCAGACAAAACCTAACGTCTGCGGCGGCATTTCCGTCAACCTGCGCCAGAAGCGCTTTCATCTCTTCCTTTGCTTTCTCGATCTCCTGAACAGATGCCTGTTCGAGAAATCTCAAAAATCCGTTCACTTCTTCTCTGTCCATGATGCTCTCCTTGAAAAAAACGGAGACGCACCATTCCCATAGGGAGGCGAATCCCCGATGGGTTGGTAGGTACTGCTTTGGCGTTGCTTTGACGCTTTCGCATCTTCTGTTTGTTTGGATTGGCCAGCCACCAATATCAACCCGAAGCAATAAGCTTCGCGTATGAATTCTCTTTTTGCGGCACACTCTTCCGAATGCGCCGTAAAAAGCCCAGACAAGCCGGGCAAAACAGTCTGGGAATTGCGTTCACCATTCACATGGGGATTGCTCTATCTTGCGACTGTTTTCTTGGTTGGCGCACGTATCACGCCACTCACCACATCAAGCCAATCGACAGACTTCTTTCCGTGAGGAATTTCGCTGTCGGGTAGCTTGATGGATGCCTTGATACCTTCAGTCCAAAGTCGCTTCAGCAGTAACTTTGCCGAACTTTGACCGTGGCCATCCGGGTGTTGCCTGGAGGGCCGGTCTTTGTCGGCATAGATCACCACGTCCACCCCTTTGGGGGGTACAAAGTTTTCCAGCAGATACGCGTTCCCGGCGGCCCATGACGGTATGTCGAAAGCACTCATTACGGCCAGCGCTGTTTCGATACCCTCCGTGACCGCCAACACCTTGCTCTTGGCTGTCACTGCAATTTGCATTGCCCCAAACAGATCTTCGGCACAGTGCCGCATCATCTTTTTGGCCGCATGGACAGGTGCTTTTGTCCCTTCGTGTGTGATGTAGGTGCGATGGATGGTCGAAGGACGACCGTTTGCATCGCACACCATCGTGACAATGGCAGGATATTTGTTGACCAGATTCCCCTCTTCGTAATACTCAAGAAACGGAACGAAGCGGATCATGTTGCTATCGACCTTCCTGTAGTCAACGCTGGGGATGCCACGGTTCGCAAAATACAGCCTGGCTGGCCGAGCCTCTGGTGATGAGAGGATCACGCTGTTTTTCCACACGCGATTCAGAGAATCGCGAATGTCTTCAACATCAGCCTCTCCCGCCTTTTTAACAATTGGCCTGGTTGTTACTGGAGGAAGGCTGTTGATTCCACCGACCAGCAACATGTCTTGCAAGGCTGAGTGGGTGGTTTTGAAATCCCATCCGTTCGCCCACATGAGTAGCGCGTATCCATCGTGCTTGATGCCGCACGTGTTGCAGACACCGCCACCCGTATCATTGAAATCCTTGAACAACCTGAATCCATCCACGCCTCCATGCACTGGGCACGGGACGTGGTGAGGGGCCCGCTCAATGGCTTGCACCAGTTGCTGAGCAAGCCTTGCAATGATGCTTTCCCAGCGTCCTGCGGCCATTGGCTTCAATTCTTTCGCTTTCATAATGCCTCCTCGGTTAGTCCCGCACGGGACACACCAAAGCACCCAAGCGGGATGTTTTGGTGTATCCCGTGTGGGCGGGTAGTTTTTAAGCCACCGCCAAGAAAGCATTCCCCCAAGGGGAATGTTTCCCCTGGGGTGGGTGTTTCGTTAGAACGGTTCGGGCGCTGAGGCAGAACTGGCAGAACCTTTAGCAGTCGCTGCGGGTTGTGCTTCGCTATGTCCTTCGTCCGCCTTGTTGTTGCCACCGAGCATTTTCATCTCGGAAACAACGATTTTGGTGACGTAACGATTTTCGCCGTCCTTTTCGTACTTCTCGGTTGTGAGTTCGCCCTCGACATAGATGAGAGCGCCTTTCTTCAGATACTCGCCAACGACTTCGGCAAGGCCGCGATAGAACACGAGGTTGTGCCACTCGGTTTTCTCTTGTTTCTCGCCCTCCTTGTCCTTCCACGACTTCGTTGTTGCCAACGAAACGTTGGCGACGGCGTCGCCGGAAGTTGTGTAACGAACTTCCGGGTCTTTGCCCAGACGACCGATGAGTTGTACTTTGTTCAGCATGGTGATTCTCCTTTCAGAATAAAAAAACGGAGACACCATGCCCCTTGCGGGGAGATGTCCCCGCGTGGGTTGGTACTGCTTTGACTACATCAACGGCAATGGGTCAGTAGGCCGCCTGCCGCATGATTTTTTACTACTGCCTGTACTACTTGCTCATCATCCATTCCAGATTGCAGATGAGAGAGGATTTCGGCAAACAGCGCCTTGGCCTGGCAATTGCCCAATGAGGGTTCGGCCATGAAAACTTTCAGTGCCACTCGGATTGCACGAGACTTCACCCTTTCGATCGGCTTAATGCGCGGCATGGTTTTCTCCTTCAAATTTTGCAAAGAGATTCCAATCCCCTGTTGGAAATGAATCCACCTCTGGGCTGATTGCAGCTTTTGTCTTGCGCACACGCCTGGCTTTCACCTTTTTCGTCAGCACGGGAAAAGGCAATCCGCGCCGAACGAAGGTTGGTACTTCTAACGCCGCCCAATTGAATTCGCTCGATACTTCCGACTGAACTGATTGAGTTGCTTCTGTTGCTACAGCTGGGCGTGGCTTATTGATGAATCTACCCCATGCCCATTTACCAACCGAATAAAGGCCGATTGAAAAAATTACCAAGATTGCGATTCCCATTTTGTGTCTCCTCAAAAAATCAAGGGGACACGAGCCCTTGCGGGATAGTGTCCCGCTTGGGTGGATGCTGCTTTAGTCAAAAAGACCTTCGTCGCCGTTAATTTCACCACGGCGTTTGCGATACTCGCGCAACGCGATTTCCAGCTCCGCGTCCTCCAAATCCACTTCGGCACGGATATAAACTTCATCCAGCGCTTCCAGTGTGTTGGCCGAGCGCATTGCCGCCACAGCCTTGTCGAGTTTTTCGAGTTTGGTCTTGGGCTTGGCCACGTCGCCTTGTTCAGCAGGATCGATTACGAAGGCCGTGATGCCCTCGTTAACCTTGACCTTGGTGGCTTTCACGCCGCCCATGATCTCGGACTTCTCGCTCGTTGCTGCCGGCTTCGTTGCTGCTGGTTTGGCTTCTGGTGTACGACTACCACCAACCGACGTACCGCCGGACACTTCGACTACCTCGCCAGTCTCTACATCGACAACTGGTGAAAACGTGCCGTTAATTGCGTCATCAACGTTCAGGTTTTGTTGACCTGCGTTTTCATCCAATGCCAGTGCTGTTGCCAGCTCTGGTGATTCCGGAAGCCACTTGCACAGACGACGGATGGCGGTTTTAAGGCCCATCGCGCAGAAGTCGGTATCCCATGTGGATTCCTTCTTGTACTTCTTTGCGGCTTGATACCCTTTGCTGCCGTCGCGGATCTTTTCGACTTCCTTGCGGGACATCGCGATGAACGTTCTGCTACCGTCCTTCAGCACGCCGACCGCGTAGAAGCCAACGATCTCACCACGCTCTTCATCAGACGCGGAAAAGCCGCCCTGTGCAGTGAGTGGTTCATGTTGCATGTCGCGCTCCATGCCAAGCTTGAGCGTAAACTTATCGTTGATACGCACAGACTCTGCGTAGATGTCCACGACGAGACCGCTGTTGCGCGCCAATTTCATCAAGCCGGTGTAACCCGGAATGAGCTGGCACTGATTGCCAAATGGTACGAGGTGAGCTTCGCCCATGAGCCCCACTTCCAATCCAAGTTGCGATGACTGGATGACAGCGGCAAACACACTGCGCGGGTCGCACTCCCCCAGCTTCGGTGTCATGCGGAACGCCGTGAGCGCGATGCGCGCCATGCGGTCGGGATTGATGTGCTTGGGCAGCGCGCGGGCGATTTCTCCCTTGAACTGTTCAAGCATTGCGGGAAAGCTCTGCGGCTGCTCGCTGTTGGCTGCTGCGGTACGGTTGATATTCTTGAGTGCTTGCAATGACATGGCGAATCTCCTTTTCTAGTGAAACAAAAAAGGGACACCATGCCCTTGCGGGATAGTGTCCCGCTTGGGTACTGCTTTGGGTGCTTCATTGACACTCGCGTGTCTTCTGTTTGTTTGGATTGGCCAGCCACCAATATCAACTCAGCGCATAAGCGTTGGGTGTGAAGTCTGCTTGTTGCGGCACACTCTTCCGAATGCGCCATAAAAAGCCACCCCAATCAAGGGGTGGAAGAACTTCAGGCTGCTTCCGCCGTTTCATCCATAGCGGTGTTTTCGCCCTTGCTCAAATCGAGCTCGGCTTCGATTTCTCGTTGCCGTTGTTTCAACCACTCCAACCGCGCAGCCTTGTCAAACGGCTTTGCGGCTTCGGCCTGAATGTCGGCCATGCGCTTCTCGGTCCTGGCCAAATACTCCTGCTCTTCCAGAAGCCACTGCTCCATCCTGTTGAGTGCGTTTTCGAGTACACGCACAAAACCATGCGCTGATTCCGCCTGGCCGCACCGATACTCGACACCTCCCAGGATAACCAGTTGTCCGCCCAATTCCTGTAATGCCGACAACTGCACGGCAACACGGAATCCGGCAATTTGACCCACTATCCGATCACCGCCTGACTTCACTCCATACACGGCGTGCAACAGTGCCTTTCCCGCTTCGGCGCGGTCTGTATAGCGGTTTCCCTCTACTTCCATCAGGAATTTGCTGCCAGATACGTCTTGCCGGGAAGCCATGTCGGACTCGATGCCGGTAATTCTGGCCTGGACACGCTCGATGCGACCTGGCAAAGTCGCCAGTTCCTGCTTGTTGCGCCATTGTTGCTGATCCCATTGAGACCGGAGCAACGACAGCTTGGCAAGTTCGGTATCAACACCCGCTTTTTCCAGCACCAGCGGATTGCCCGACGCCAAGGCTTTCACCTCCGCATAAGACAACGCGGCCAATTCAACATCCTCTGCACTACGCATCCCGGTATCCCCTTGCATGACTTGTGCGATGAATCTCGCCTTTGTCTCAAGCGTCTGCCAGATGTAGGCATCGAACGAGCCTTCGGTTACATAACGGTAGATGCGCACACGCTCGTTCAGGTTGCCCTGGCGAATGATGCGCCCCTCCCTTTGCTCCACATCAGATGGCCGCCATGGGGCATCCAGATGATGCAGTGCTGCCAACCGGGTCTGGATGTTGGTCCCGACCCCCATCTTCTGCGTGCTGCCCAGAAGAATGCGGATGCGCCCATCACGCACGGCCTTGAAAAGCTCCTCCTTGGCGGAATCGCTCTCGTAGTCGTGAATGAAGGCAATCTCCTCGATTGGAATACCTCGTTCAACTAAATTACTTCTCAACGCCTGATACACGCTGAACCGCCCGTTTTCCACCGGAGTGGACAGGTCGCAGAACACAATTTGCGTCCCACGGAACAGTTTGGTTTCCCCCCAGATACCGAATACTTTCTCGGCACAATGGTTCACCTTGCCATTCTCGACTTCGGCGAATGAATTGATCAGACGCATATCCAGCGCAGCCTTGCGTCCATCGTTGGTCACGGCCAGCATGTTGTCCTCGGAAGGACTGACGTTGCCGTTTCTTATTGCTTCTGCCCGCTCCACGAGGGTTTGGACGAGTGCTTTCAAGTCATCTGTCGGCTTGATTGTTACTGTTTCCTTGTGCGTGGCCGGCACCGGCAATTTCAGCATCTCCGCCGTGCGAATATCCGCCACCTCACCGAACATGGACATCAGTTCTGGAAGATTGACGAACCTCGCGAAACGGGTATGCATCCGGTAGCCTCTGCCATCCGGAGCCAGCTCCAGAGCCGTTACCGACTCGCCGAAGTTGCCCGCCCAGGTGTCGAACATCCCCACCTGAAAGGCTTCCATCGTCTTCGGTTGCAGGTAACGCTGCATGACCCACATTTCGGCCATGCTGTTGGATACCGGCGTACCAGTCGCGAACACCACGCCTGCCCTGCCCTTGTGTTTTGCCATGACGCTGCGAGTCTTGACGAACATGTCGAATGCCCGCTCCGAATTGCTGTTGGGCAACCCGGCGACCCGTGTCATCTTGCTGAACCGCCACAAGTTCTTGAACAGATGCGCTTCATCGACAAACATCCAGTCGATGCCCAATTGCTCGAAGGACAGAATTTCATCCTTCTTGTTATTGCCGGACAGCTTTGCCAGTTTTGCTTCCCATGCTTTTTTTGCACGGGCGAGCTCCTTGACGATGCGGTTACCGCGATCCTGCTTTTCAGCGCGAATGGCATCTTCGATGAGGTCAATTTCATTCTGGATGTATTCCTCCATGAATCCATCGCTCATCTTGATGCGCTCGAACGAAGCATGCGTAATCAGCACACCATCCCAATCGCCGGTGGCAATACGGGAAAGAAGCTGACGGCGCTTGTCACCCTGAAGATCGTCTTTCGACGCGATCAGGATATTGGCGCCGGGATAGGCACGCAGGAACTCGGCTGCAAACTGGTGAAGCATGTGGTTGGGCACCACATACATCGGTTTGCTGGCCTTGCCCAGGCGACGAAGTTCCATGCCGGCACAGATGCAAGTCAGTGTTTTGCCGGCCCCGACAACATGGGCAAGCAAGGTGTTCAATTGACTCGCGACAATACGCCAGATGGCATCCCGCTGATGCTCGTGCAGGCTGACTATCCGGGAATATCCCGGCAACACCAGATGCCGACCATCAAACCGGCGCGGCACAACGCTGTTGAACGTATCGTTGTAAAGCCTTGCCAGCCTCAGCGCCCGCTCCTGATCCGACCACAACCACTCCTGGAATTTCTCCTTGAGCGACTGCTGCTTCTCGCGTGCCGCGATAGTCTCCTTCTGGTTGACCACACGCTTTTCACGATCCTCGGGATCAGGATCATGCACGGTCGGCACGGTTTGATTCAACGCCTGGTCGAACAGGGTTGCCGCATTGACCCGCTCGGTTCCAAACGTCTGCGTAGCTGCTATCGACGACCTGGCACTGTAATGCGTGTCGATATTCCACGCGCCTGCTGTCTGGTTGAACGTCACGGTGTTTCCGTTGCACTCCAGAGTTTCATCCAGAAATGCTTCGTAATCGCTTGTCGGTATCCAGGTGGACCCGATGCGCGCACCGATTTCGCCTAGTGTCAGATCATCGGGAATCACGGCTTCCAACGCTTGCGCATTTCGGCTGTAACGCTCGCCCGACACCCTGGCAGCAGATAATTTATTACGGACATTACCGGCAAGATAACTGTCCTTGGTTTCCCAATTGCCGGTTTGCGGGTCGAGAAAAACTGCGCCCAACGCTTCGAGCTCCTTCATGGCTTCACTGCCCGGTTTCCCGATCAATTGGCCGATCCGGTTTTCGACGACGTGTCCACACTCGGTCAGGCTGACCAGCAAGGCCTCTTCCGAGGTTTCGCAATGATCGACCTTTTTGAACATCCCCACCGTGCGCTGAAAAAATATGTCTGCCTTTTCGGCGGTCTGAGTTTCCCCATCCCAGCGTTCCAGCGACATCAGCAACGGCAGATCAGGATCGCCTTTGAAAGCCGCCCTGTTTGCCTTGGTATGGATGCTCCCGCATTTTGCGACGAAGTTGTCGTATTCGATATTCAGCATCAACCGGTAAGCGGCAAGAATCGCCTCATCCCCGGTTTCTACTTGTGCCCGAACAATCTTGCGTGCCGCATCACGAATACCGCACATGCCCGCGATGCGTTCCAGCGTTTTTTGCGGCGCGATGAACTGCGACGCTTCCAACCCGTCATTTGTTTCATACACCTTGCCGTCAATCACCCTGAAACCTGGGCGACCCTGGTCGTTGTACTCCAGACGCAAAACAACCTTCGTCTCTTCGACTTCCTGAATCGCTGCGTAGATACCTTCTGGCAGCATGGACACTTGGATTCAACCGGTGGATGCAACACACTAGAAACTGCGTAAGCAGAAGGAGTGTTGCAAATGAAACAGAGACCTCGGATCTATTACACCGAAACTCAGAAAGCCCTGATGTGGGATCGCTGGCAGAAAGGCGAATCTCT
>JBGSMU010000093.1:0-15162 GCA_041739955.1 Gallionella sp.
CCATCTTTGACTCGCTTGATCGCCAACTCCCTGAACTCGGCGGTGTATTCCTGCTTCGGTATTCTCTTCATCTGCTTCCTCCAAAAGTAACGTTAATTTTACGTCGCCCTTGGAAGACTATTTATCGGGGGAAGCTCACTGCCGCAGCACGTCGTGAATCAGATGTGTTGCTGACCGAAGGTTCAGAGGCTGCCTGGTACAACTGGGGTGCGCCGATCTGGGCGGGCGGTGCGACGGCGGACTATACACAGTCGGCCTCGAACGGCATGATCACCGACAATGCCTATATGGACTTCAACGAGTCGCCAGCGCAGTCAGCTGTCGGCTGGAAGGGTCATACGGTAGTCGGCAAGTTCGATGTGGCTGACACGCCGATGTCCTTGGAAGTATCTCGTATCGGTTACAATAATAACTGGCAGAACTATTCGGCAACAGGTCCTTTGTCAAACATGTATGCGTTGAATCAGGACCGTTCGACCGATATCATGGCCTTCAAGGTCAATCATATTTTCAACGTGCTGGGCGGTCTGGATGTGAACGGCAAGGTGAAAAGAGTGACCGACACCGATAAGGTGGCTGCTGGCACTGCAGATGATATGGAAACCAAGGACAATGGCCTTTCCGCCAGTGTCGGCAACCAGCTTTTCAGTCACCTGTATGGAACCCTGTCATTTGGCAAATACAACCGTGACACTTCTGTCGGTGTTGCAAGCGGCAAGAACGACAAAAACATCATCGGCGTGCGTTTTGCCTACAACCTGCCCGGATTTGAATTCGGCATGCTGACCCAATGGATCAGGGGTAACGAAGACCTTAACATGGATGGTGTTCAGTCGAAGTTCTACCAATATCGCATGAAGGCTTTTGCACAAGTTAACTTTTAAGTCTTGATGCGTTTTTGAAACCTCAAGCCTTCCCCGTCCCGGGGAAGGCTTTTTGTTGCGTATTGTCAGGCTTAATACCGATCCTGCTAAGGGACATTGCTGTTGAGTTTTAACATCCATAAAGAACAGGAAAGCCATGCACATCCCTGATAATATTATTCTCTTGGATTTGCAGAGGATTACCACGTGAAATCAACATTAATATTTGCTGTCTTCATGTTGTCGACACTGTCCGCCTGGGCGGGACAGCAGTCCATAGGGACGATCAGCGATCCGTCCGGTGATGATTTCGGCAGCGGTACGCTGGTTTACCCGCAAAGATCCGATTATCTGGCGGGCGATCTGGACTTGATACAGTTGGATATCAGCCGCGATGAGGAAGGGTTCTGGTTTGAGGCGAAGTTCAAAAATCCAATACGAGATCCCCGCAATGCTTCTTCTTCGGCCGGTGGAGAGTCTCTGGAGAATTTCACACGCAAGGGTTTCTACCAATTCAATCTCGATATCTATGTCGATACCGACCATGTTCCTGGCTCCGGAAACACTTTCACCTTACCCGGCAGGCAGGTTCACATTGATCCGGCTTATGCCTGGGAAAAGGCGGTGATACTCACGCCCAGACCCGAGTTGATGCGTCAGCAATTGCTGGATGCGATAGCTGAGCAATATCCCGAACGGTCAACTGCCGGCACTCAGGCCGGCATCGATCAGGCTATGTATTTTCCAACCCGAATTCGTGCCAGTGGCAAGTCGATCAGTTTCTTTGTACCGGCGTCCTTCTTTTCTGGAAGTGAGGAGGGGAGCTGGGGTGTCACGGCTTTCGTTACAGGGGCGATTACCGCGATACCCTCTGACCTGATATTCATCCCGTCGACGAAGAAACCGCTTGAGCGCTTGCAGCTCGGAGTGATGCAGCCCGCACCCGGGCATCCTGCGGATTCATTCGGCTATAAGCCGGGTGGCATGGTTCCCAGTCCGGTTGTCGATTTGCTTGGTTCATCTGCGGAGCAGCAAAGGGGGCAGTTAAAAGCACAAGGTAAGCTGGTCGGTGTGAACATCGGGGGGGGAGATCAAAAATTCTCGGCAGGTACTGAAAGAGATGCGAATGTTGCCGCTGCTGAGATTGTTGCCCACCCGACAGTCTCCATGGAAGGTTTGTTCCAGCCGGATAGTCCTATTGCTGCAGACCCGGAAACTTCAGCTAATGGTGGAGAGGCGGGTGCATCTATCGTAAAAAGACTGCAGATCTTGCAGCAGCTTTATGACCAAAGGCTGATTGATGAGGTCGAATGCAAGGAACAGAAGCAGCGTATTTTGAAGGAACTTTAAGTAGGCGGGGTTTGATGATGTCGGGCTGTTGCCTGATGTCATTGTTCAGCTTGAATGATCTAGCGGGCCCCACGGAGGCTGCTAGTTGTTCGCTGTAAGCAGCGCCTCGATATCTTTATGTTTGTGCTTGATGGCAAGCGCCAAGGGTGTGGTGCCATCCCGGTATTCGGGTTTGCGGTATGCTCCTTTGGCGAGCAGTAGTTTGACCGTTTCAGTGTGCCCGTTGGCTGCAGCCTTGTGCAGTGGTATCCAGCCGTCATTGCTGGCCAGATTTACATCCGCTCCGCCGGCAATCAGTTGACCGACTGTCAGTAAGTGACCTCGAGTAGCTGCTTGCAGCAGCGGGGTCAAGCCGTGGGTACTGCGCGTATTCACGTCGGCTTTCTTTTCGATGAGCAACTTGACCACATTACTGAAGCCGTTCAGTGATGCCCAGTGCAGCGGGCCATAACCCGCTTCATCCTTGGCGTGGATATTGGCCCCGCTCTGGATGAGCAGAGTGGCGACTTTTTCCTTGCCGTTGAAGCTGGATACCATCAATGGAGTCCAGCCCTTTTCGTCGGGGGTGTCGATATCCACGCCGCTGTTGATGAACAGCAATACCGCAGCGGTGTCGCCATCTTCAGCGGACTGGACGAAACCTTTCGGGGAAAACTTGTAGCCCTGCTGTTCGATCTGGACCTTTTTCGCTTCCTCGACATGGTCCCATGCCGTGCTTCCTTTTACCGATTTTTTTTTCTTGTTTTCAAGTATGTTGCCGTGCGCCATGCTCAAGGCGAATATCTCCGAAGCCACTCTGGGCGGGAAGCCCTGCCTGTTACCGCCGCGCTGGTCTATCATCAGGTCGGTAAAGTAGGTGTCGATTTCCTTGGAGTCCCACAACTCGACGATACGTTCCATGATGCGCGGGAACTGCTCTTCCATATTGAGGGGATAGCATTCTTCGTAACCGTCCAGCAGGAATAATAGTTTTTCGTTCATCGTGGTTGGATGTCGCTTGTTATCCCAGTAGTTGTTTTACATGTTCGCGTTCTTCGAGCAACTCCTGATGGCTTTCCAGCATGTGCTTACGACCCAGCTCGCTGATCGGCAAGCCTTGCACTATGGTGTAGTGCCCGTGCTTGCAGGTTACCGGAAAGCCGTAGATCACGCCATCAGGGATGCCATAGCTGCCATCGGAAGGGACGCTCATCGTTACCCAGTCGTTGTGGTGAGAACTGAGCATCCAGTCGTGCATATGTGAGACTGCCGCGTTGGCTGCGCTTGCCGCGCTGGATAAGCCTCTTGCCTCGATCACGGCCGCCCCGCGTTTTTGCACAGTGGGGATGAATTCACTCTCCACCCAATCCTGATCTGTCAGGATGTCACGCACCAATCGGCCGCGAATCTCGGCATTGTCCAGGTCGGGATACTGCGTGCCGGAATGATTGCCCCACACGACCATTTTCTTGACATCGCGGATAGGCTGGAACAGTTTGAGCGCGACTTGCGCGATCGCGCGGTTATGATCCAGACGCATCATCGCGGTGAAATTGCGCGGGTCGAGATCGGGCGCGTTCTTGAGCGCGATCAGCGCGTTGGTATTGGCCGGGTTGCCGACCACCAGCACCTTGACGTGACGCGCGGCATATTCGTTGAGCAGCTTGCCCTGCGCGGAAAAAATCGCGCCGTTGGCTTCGATCAGGTCTTTGCGCTCCATGCCCTTGCCGCGCGGACGGGAGCCGATCAGCATGGCGACTTCGGTGTCCCTGAAGGCGATCTTTGGATCTTCTGTGATGATGACCTGCTGCAACAGCGGGAACGCACAATCTTCCAGCTCCATCGCGACGCCGCGCAGCATAGGCTGAGCCTGTGGCAAATCGAGTAATTGCAGGATGATGGGCTGTTCTCTTCCCAGCATGTCACCGTTGGCGATGCGGAACAAAGTGGCGTAGCCGATCTGTCCGGCCGCTCCGGTGACGGTGATGCGGATGGGTGCTTTCATGCTGCGCTCCTTATATTCTGACTTTGACATCATAAATCTTTTGCTTTTCTCACGCCATGTAAAAAGGTGTAGCATTGCGCCCATCAGTTTCAAGTATCGGCGGAAAATTTTGATGAACAAGAAACGCCCTAAACATCTCGCTCTCCATCAGATCAAGTTGCCGCTCCCCGGTTTTGTTTCCATACTGCATCGTGTCAGCGGCGCATTGCTTTTTCTTGCCTTGCCACTTCTGCTGTGGATGCTGCAACACAGTTTGCGTTCCATCGTAACCTATACCGAATTGGTGGATAGGTTGGCCCATCCGCTGGCCAAATTAATGCTGCTAGGATTGATGTGGGCATTTGTGCATCATTTCTGTGCCGGATTGCGTTATCTGGCGATCGATCTTCACTGGGTAAACAGTCTGAACAAGGCGAGGGGCAGCAGTTGGGCGGTGATGATAGTGAGCTTGCTGCTGACGGCTTTTTTTGGAGTGATGTTATGGTAAATCGGGTTGTGACCGGCGCCCACTTTGGGTTGCGAGACTGGTTGATCCAGCGCATTACAGCAGTGGTGATGGTGGCGTATTGCCTGGCTTTGATAGCTTACCTGCTGAGCAGACCGCATCTCGATTACTACGTCTGGATCGGACTTTTTTCCAACCTGGCTGTACGTACCTTCAGTTTGTTGTTCCTGATGAGCTTGTTTTATCACGCTTGGATCGGTGTTCGTGACATCGTGATGGATTATGTCAAGCCTGCCAGCGTGCGTCTGGTAATACATGTGCTGGTGATACTGGCGATGATCGTTTATACGATCTGGTCGGTACAGATTTTGTGGGGAATGTAAACGTGGATACCTCAATAAATCCATTTTTTGGGCGAATCGCTTCGTCACGTGCTCGCTCACTCCTCGCCTACCATTGCGGTATGTCTCGTCGTTCTCTGATAGAACTACTAGCCATTCGACTAAGTCCGCAATCGGGCAAGTCGCTGGTTATGCGCGGTTCCTTGCGGTGCCCGCGCGACACTGTGGGACGCAGTCCTCTGGTGCGGGAGCGCGGAGCAGCAGGCCTGCCCGCCCCGAATGCTTCGCAACGCCGTGTCCGGCCTGCCACTCCGAAAAACGAATTTCTAGAGGTATCCAATGGCGGTGGCTAAGAGAACATTTGATGTGGTGGTGGTCGGAGCGGGCGGTTCCGGTATGCGCGCTGCCTTGCAACTGGCAGAGGCGGGACTGAAGGTCGCGGTACTTTCCAAGGTGTTTCCGACCCGTTCGCACACCGTTGCTGCACAGGGCGGCATTGCCGCATCCCTGGGTAACGTCAAGGAGGATAACTGGCATTGGCATATGTACGACACGGTAAAGGGTTCCGACTATCTCGGCGATCAGGATGCGATCGAATTCATGTGCCGTGCGGCACCGGAGGTGGTGTATGAGTTAGAGCATTACGGGATGCCGTTCGATCGTCTGGACAGTGGCAAGATATATCAGCGCCCATTCGGCGGTCACATGCAGGACTACGGCAAGAATCCGGTGGATCGTGCCTGTGCGGCGGCGGATCGCACCGGACATGCGTTGCTGCATACCCTGTACCAGCAGAACATCAAAGCCAACACGCATTTCTTCATCGAATGGATGGCGCTCGATCTGATTCGCGACGAGGACGGTGACGTACTCGGTGTGACCGCAATGGAAATCGAGACCGGCGAGGTGATGGTTTTTCAGGCGCGCGCTACATTGTTCGCTACCGGCGGGGCGGGTCGCATATTCCAGTCCAGCACCAACGCTTTCATCAACACCGGCGACGGTTTGGGCATGGTGGCACGCGCGGGCATACCGCTGGAAGATATGGAGTTCTTTCAGTTTCACCCCACCGGTGTGTATGGCGCGGGTGTGCTGATCACCGAAGGGGTGCGCGGTGAGGGCGGTTATCTGGTTAACAAGGATGGCGAACGCTTCATGCCCAAATATGCGCCAAATGCCAAGGATCTTGCCAGTCGTGACGTGGTGTCGCGCGCGATGACCATCGAGATCAACGAAGGGCGGGGTTGCGGGCCGCATGGTGACCACGTCATGCTTAAGCTCGATCATCTGGGCGATGACGTGATTCGGCAGCGCTTACCGGGTATACGCGAGATCGCCCTGAAGTTTGCCCATGTCGATCCGGCAAAGGCGCCGATCCCGGTGGTTCCCACCGCGCATTACATGATGGGCGGTATCCCGACCAATTATCACGGTCAGGTGGTTGCCCCGTATAAAACCGGGCCTGACGAAGTGGTGCACGGCCTTTATGCGGTGGGCGAATGCGCATGTGTGTCGGTGCATGGCGCGAATCGTCTGGGCTGCAATTCCCTGCTCGACCTGATCGTGTTCGGCCGTGAAGCGGGCAGGCAGATCATCGAAGACCTGAAAAGTAATCCGCATCCCAAGCTTTTGCCTGCCGATGCGGCAGAGCGCCCGTTGGCGCGTCTGGACAGGCTTGAAAATCAAAAGGACGGCGAGAGTGTTGCGGAAGTCGGTGCCGCGATGCGCAAGACCATGCAGAGACATTGCGGTGTATTCCGCTTTCCGGAATTGCTCGCGGAAGGCGTGGTGCAGATCAAGGAGGTTGCAGCGCGTGTCGCGAATACCGTGATACAGGACAAGAGTCGCGTGTTCAATACGGCACGTATCGAGGCGTTGGAACTGGATAACCTGATCGAGGTGGCACAGGCCACGATGATTGCCGCCGATGCCCGCAAGGAAAGCAGGGGCGCGCATTCCAGGGAAGACTTTCCCGGTCGGGACGACCAGAACTGGCTTAAGCACAGCCTGTATTTTCGCGAAGGCCACCGGCTGGATTACAAGCCGGTTCGCCTGAAGCCGCTTACCGTTGATACATTCCCGCTAAAAGCGCGGGTTTACTAGGAGTCGGCAATGAAGTTTCGAATATACCGATACAACCCCGACGCGGATAAAGCGCCCTATATGCAGGATTATGACCTGGACATCGTTGCGGGGGACATGATGCTGCTGGATGCCATCCTGTTGCTGAAAGAGCAGGACGATAGTCTGTCCATACGCAAATCCTGCCGGGAGGGCGTATGCGGTTCGGATGCGATGAACATAAACGGGCGTAACGGTCTGGCATGTATCACGCCGTTATCATCTCTCAAGGAGCCTGTTGAATTGCGTCCTTTACCGGGATTGCCGGTTATTCGCGACCTGATTGTCGATATGACGCAATTCTTCAAGCAATATCACTCGATCAAGCCTTACCTGATAAACAATGATCCACCGCCTGAAACTGAACGGCTTCAATCACCCGAGCAGCGCGCACACCTGAATGGTTTGTACGAGTGCATCCTGTGCGGTTGTTGTTCTACGGCTTGCCCTTCATTCTGGTGGAATCCGGACAAATTCGTCGGCCCGGCAGGATTGCTGCAGGCTTACCGTTTCATTGCGGATACCCGTGATCAGGCAACGGGAGAGCGGCTGGATAATCTTGAAGATCCTTACCGTCTGTTTCGCTGCCACACCATCATGAATTGCGTCGATGTGTGTCCCAAGGAGCTGAATCCGACCGAAGCGATAGGCAACATCAAGGATCTGATGACCACAAGACTGGTATGAAAAATCTTGAACGGGTCAGGTGGAGAACCAGGCGTGGATTGCTTGAGTTGGATATTGTCCTGGATCGTTTCGTCGAATCGAATTACACACATTTGAATGCGAAGGAAAGGCAGGCATTCGAAGCGCTGCTGGAGATGCCCGATAACACACTATGGGATATGATTGCAGGCAGGAATGAATCAGCGCACGGCGATTTGCAAGCGTTGTTGGAAAAGATCAGGGCAGCCTGAAGGTATGCATAACGCTGGAGGAATTATCGATGGATAGCAAAAAAAGGTACGCAACACTGACACTGGACGACGGACGCAATATCGAGTTGCCGATCCTGTCGGGCACACTTGGGCCGGATGTTCTGGACTTGCGCGGCTTGAGCAAGTTGAACGTATTTACCTATGACCCGGCTTTTTTCTCCACTGCCAGTTGTACTTCCGAGATCACTTTTATCGATGGAGACAAAGGTCTGCTTTATTACCGTGGCTACCCTATCGAGCAATTGGCAGAGAAGTCCGATTATCTGGAAGTCTGTTATCTGTTGCTGAACGGGGAATTACCCAATGCTGGCCAGAAAGCCGATTTCATCAGCAAGGTGAAGGGGCACACCATGGTGCATGATCAAATGGCGCGATTCTTTACCGGATTTCGCCGCGATGCTCATCCTATGGCTGTGATGGTTGGGGTGGTTGGTGCGTTGTCTGCTTTCTATCACGACTCGCTGGATATCAATAATCCGTTACATCGCGAGACTTCTGCGCTACGCCTGCTTGCAAAGGTGCCGACCATCGCCGCTATGGCACACAAGTACCACACCGGTTTTCCTTTCATGTATCCGAAAAACTCGCTAAGTTATGCCGAGAATTTCATGTACATGATGTTCGGTACACCTGCAGAGGAATACGTGCCCAATCCTGTACTGGTGCGCGCTCTGGAGCGTATTTTCATCCTGCATGCCGATCATGAACAGAATGCATCGACATCGACAGTACGCCTTGCTGGATCGAGCGGTGCGAATCCGTTTGCCTGTATTGCTTCCGGCATAGCGGCGCTATGGGGCCCTGACCACGGCGGTGCGAACGAGGCTGCTCTCAAGATGCTGGAAGAGATAGGCGATGTGTCCAGGGTTCCCGAATATGTGCAGGGAGTCAAGGATAAGAAATACCGCCTGATGGGATTCGGCCACCGTGTCTACAAGAATATGGATCCCCGGGCTGCAGTGATGCGCGAGACTTGTTACGAGGTACTGAAGGAACAAAAGCTCGAGAATGACAAGTTGTTCGAGCTGGCGATGGAACTCGAACGCGTGGCGCTGAGCGATCCTTATTTCATTGAACGCAAGCTGTATCCCAATGTTGATTTTTACTCGGGTATCGTATTGAGTGCGATCGGTGTTCCGATAAATATGTTCACAGTGATCTTTGCGCTGTCGCGGACCATAGGCTGGGTATCGCAGTGGAGTGAGATGGTCGGGGATGATGAGCAAAAGATCGGTCGTCCCCGCCAGGTTTATCGCGGAGCAGTCAGGCGCGATTATGTGGACATGGGGCAGCGTTGAACGACCCGGTCAATTTTATGCAATTGATGCAGAACAGTTCCCTGCTGTTCGGGGCGAACGCATCGTTCATAGAGGAACTGTACGAGAAATACCTCGAGGAACCCGGTGCGGTGCCGGCGGAATGGCGCAATTATTTCGACGCCCAACAAACATCGGGAGTTATGCAGGATGTGGCGCATAGCCAGATCCGGAGAAACTTTCTGAATCTGCCCAAGACGGGAGTGAGTGGCATCGCTCCGGATGCGGATATCGAGCGCAAGCAGGTATATGTGCTCCAGCTTATCAATGCGCACCGTTTCCTCGGTGTGCGCGTGGCCGATCTTGATCCGTTGGCTCGCCATGTGAAGCCCGAGGTGCCCGAACTTGATCCCGCTTATTACGGGTTTACCGAAGCGGACATGGATACCACTTTCGAGACCGGCTCCCTGGTAGGCGGAGCCCGCATGACTTTGCGCGAGATTCTCAAACTTTTGCGCCAGACTTATTGCGGCAGCATCGGTTCTGAATACATGTATATCGGGGATGTTACGCAGAAGCGCTGGATACAGAGTCGGCTGGAGAGTGTGCGCGGAGTAGCGGTATATGACGATGCGTTGCGTCTCAGGATTCTGGAAAGATTGACCGCTGCGGAAACATTGGAGCGCTACCTGCATACCAAGTATGTCGGCCAGAAACGTTTTTCACTCGAGGGTGGCGAGACGTTGATTCCGCTGCTCGATCATTTGATGCAACGTGCGGGAGCGGCGGGTGTGCAGGAAACCGTGATCGGGATGGCGCACCGCGGCCGGCTTAACGTGCTGGTGAATGTACTGGGCAAGCAGCCTAAGATGCTGTTCGCCGAATTCGAGGGCGTTCATGCTGACGAACTGTCTTCCGGTGATGTCAAATATCACCAGGGATTTTCGGCCGATATCGAGACTCCCGGCGGTAAATTGCATGTCGCGCTGGCTTTCAATCCTTCGCATCTTGAAATAGTCGATCCGGTGGTTCAGGGGTCGGTTCGTGCACGTCAGCATCGACTCAAGGATCTGGAAGGTGAAAAGGTCGTGCCGATACTTTTGCATGGTGATGCGGCGTTTGCGGGACAGGGAGTGGTAATGGAAACCCTGGCCATGTCGCAGACGCGCGGTTACGGAACAGGCGGTACGGTTCACATCATCATCAACAACCAGATTGGCTTTACCGTTTCCGATGCGCGCGATATGCGCTCCAGCAATTATTGCAGTGATGTGGCAAAGATGATCGAGGCACCGATCTTTCATGTGAATGCGGACGACCCGGAGGCGGTGTTGCTGGTCACCGAGATCGCGTTTGATTTTCGGATGGCATTTAAGAAAGACGTTGTCATCGATCTGGTCTGCTTCCGAAAATTGGGTCATAACGAACAGGATGAACCGCTGGTCACCCAACCGTTCATGTACCGTTATATCCGTGAACATCAGGGGACTCGGGCGGTCTATGTAAAAAATCTTGTTACGCTTGGGGTGATAGAGGAAGCGGAAGCGGAAAAGATGATTGCCACTTATCGGGAGGCGATGGATAAGGGCAGTAATTCCATTCATCCCGCCATTGAGGATAAGCGCAAGAAAAAGCGTGACAAAAGTAGCATCAATTGGACGCCATATCGACGCGATACAGTGTGGATCGATGGGGTGGACACTGCAGTCTCACTTGAACGGTTGCAGGGGTTGGCATTAACGCTTACTACACCACCTGAAAACTTCATACTTCATTCACGTGTGCAAAAGATCGTGGATGACCGTAAAGCGATGGCTAACGGTGACTTGCCGCTGGATTGGGGGATGGCAGAAAACCTGGCCTATGCCACGCTGCTTACCGAAGGTTATCCAGTGCGACTTTCCGGGCAGGATAGCCGGAGAGGTACGTTCTTTCACCGGCATGCGACGTGGCATGATCAAAACCGAACGATCTGGCACGAGGGTTTCTATACGCCTTTGCAGAATCTCGCGCCTGACCAGGCAGATTTCGTCGCAATCGATTCGCTGTTGTCGGAGGAGGCAGTCCTCGGATACGAATATGGTTACGCTACTGCCGATCCGAATTCGCTGGTTTTGTGGGAAGCGCAGTTCGGAGACTTTGCCAACGGCGCACAGGTTGTGATAGACCAGTTCATCGCCTCGGGAGAGGTTAAGTGGGGGAGGTTGTGCGGATTGGTGATGTTGCTGCCGCATGGCTATGAAGGCCAGGGCGCGGAACATTCTTCCGGGCGCATCGAGCGTTATTTGCAACTGTGTGCAGACTACAATATTCAAGTTTGTATCCCGTCCACATCGGCACAAATGTTTCATTTGTTGCGTCGCCAGATGTTGAGATTGCAACGCAGACCGCTGATCGTTTTTACGCCCAAGAGCCTGTTGCGAAGCAAGGATGCATCTTCTCCATTGGGCGATTTTACCTCGGGGAGTTTCCGGCCAGTGATCGGTGAGGTTGATGAGTTCGATCCCGGGAAAGTGCGCCGTATTATCGCGTGCAGTGGCAAGATATATTACGAACTACTTGCGGCCCGAAGGGATAAGGGGATCACCGATATGGTGATCGTCCGTCTTGAGCAGCTTTACCCGTTCCCCCATGATGCCTTCAAGGCTGAGATTGCCGCCTATCAGAATGCCAGTGAAGTGGTGTGGTGTCAGGAGGAGCCGGGGAATCAGGGTGCATGGCACCGTATCCAGCATTATCTGCTGCGGCATATGCGTCCAGATATGCGGCTTGATTATGCATTGCGCGTTTCGTCTGCCGCGCCCGCAGCCGGCTACCTTGCGGTGCATAACGAACAGCAAAAAGCGGTGATTGAGGCCGCTTTCCGTCCTGATCTAGATGTGAAGAATAATCCAGGAGCAAAACACCATGAGCATCATTGAAGTGAAAGTCCCGCAACTGTCCGAGTCCGTTTCCGAGGCCACGATATTGACCTGGCACAAAAAGGTTGGGGAAGCTGTATCGGAAGGCGAGAATCTGATCGATGTTGAAACCGACAAGGTGGTGTTGGAATTGCCTGCCGTCAAATCAGGTGTGCTCGCGAAAATAATCAAGGGTGATAACGAAAAAGTGAGCAGCAATGAAGTGATTGCCCAAATCGATACTTCAGCGGCACCGCAGGCCGAGTCACAGAAAGCCGTGGTGAATGCCATTGAGGCATCACCAACATTACCGCCTTCGGCACGCAAGTTGGCGCATGAACATGATGTGGATACCAGCACGTTGCATGGAAGCGGTCGCGGGGGTCGCGTCACCAGAGAGGATGTGTTGAGCGCGATGCAGCAGGTTGGCAGTGTCGCTCGGGATGTTCCTGCGATTGCCCCATCAGGTAACCGGCCTGAGCAACGTGTCCCGATGACACGCATTCGTCTGCGTATTGCCGAGAGATTACTTCAGTCACAGCAGAATGCAGCGATCCTGACCACCTTTAACGAGGTGAATATGCAGCCGGTATTGGACCTGCGCAATAAATACAAGGATGCATTTGAAAAGAAACATGGCGTCAAGCTTGGTTTCTCATCTTTCTTTGTAAAGGCGGCAGTGCTTGCGTTACAGAAGTTTCCCATCGTCAATGCTTCAGTAGACGGCAGCGACATCATCTACCACGGCTACTTCGATATCGGCGTTGCCATCGGTAGTGAACGCGGTCTGGTGGTTCCCATCATTCGCTATGCGGATAAATTGTCATTTGCCGACATCGAGAAACAGATCGCCGATTTCGGGGTGCGTGCCAAAGTCGGTAAGTTGACGATGGAAGAGCTGACAGGGGGTACTTTCACGGTTTCCAACGGCGGCGTATTCGGTTCCATGCTTTCCACACCCATAATCAATCCTCCCCAAAGCGCGATACTCGGCATACATGCGACCAAAGACAGGCCCGTTGCCGAAAACGGGCAAGTGGTCATACGCCCGATGAATTACCTGGCAGTATCATACGATCACCGCATAATTGATGGCCGCGAGGCGGTGCAATTTCTGGGCACCATCAAGGAGGCCCTTGAGTTTCCGGGCAGGGTGTTGCTAGATTTGTAGATGAATCGCTTTCGCGCATACCGGATTTTCGAGGAAGAGGGGAAATCTGCCGGACGTTTTGTCGATCTGACAATTGACGATCTTGATCCCGGCGAGGTTGTCATCCGGTCTTATTATTCCAGTGTGAATTACAAGGACGCGCTAGCTGCCACCGGCTCGGGCAAGGTGATCAGGCGTTTCCCATGTGTCGGAGGGGTGGATGTCTCTGGTGTCGTGGAAAGTTCATCGGATGTCAAATTCAAACCGGGGGATGAGGTGCTGGTCACCGGCTATGGCATGGGAGTAGATCACGATGGTGGGTACTCAGAGTATGTCCGGGTACCTGCAGATTGGGTTGTGCCCTTGCCGCAAAATTTGTCTTTGTACGACGCCATGGTATTCGGAACTGCGGGATTTACAGCGGCATTATCCCTGCACCGTCTGGAGCCGAACGAACTGACACCGGACAAGGGTAAGGTGATAGTCACGGGAGCTACTGGTGGTGTGGCAAGTTTGGCGATTCAGATGCTTGCCCATCTTGGATATCACGTGGTCGCGATGACGGGAAAAAAAGACCGGCATGATTATCTGAGAAGTCTGGGTGCAAGCGAGATATTGTCCCGTCAAGACGTGCAAATGGGCACACGACCGCTGGAAAAATCGCATTGGGCCGGTGCCCTGGATGCAGTGGGTGGCGAGACGCTGGCATGGCTGACACGCACGATGCAGCAAAACGGCGTGATCGCCAGCTTCGGCAATGCGGGAGGCATCGAGTTGCATACCACGGTGCTGCCTTTCATTCTGCGTGGTATACGTCTGATAGGCATAGACTCCGCAGCAACGGCGATGGCATTGCGCAGGGAGATTTGGCGTCGCCTTGCCAAAGAATTGCGCCCACAATCGCTGGGAAGGATGGTTAATGTCATTCCATTTTCCGCCTTACCACAAGTATTCCCGCAACTGCTGCAAGGGAAGCTTCATGGGCGTACTGTGGTGGAAATAAATCCCGCAGCTTAGTGCTATAATCCGCGCCGCAAAGCTGTGAGTAAACAGCGCGAAAGTGGCGGAATTGGTAGACGCACTGGATTTAGGTTCCAGCGCCGCAAGGCGTGAGAGTTCGAGTCTCTCCTTTCGCACCAAAGCATGATTTCAGGCGGTATCACAAGTCTGCATTAAACTGGCTATAAAGTTGCAAGAATTCAGCATGTTCATTTTGCGACTTTCATTGATGCCTTGGCAAGCTGAGGATGGAATCTAATCTTCGAGATAGATGAAGGCGGCTTGAAAGCTCCTTCTAGTGTTGTTTTGCTATGCACAAGATCAGCAAGCGACGTCTCCCTTAATACATTGAAGAAAGCCTCGAGTGCATTATCCAGAACTCCGCTTAGCTTGCACACCTCTGAAATGACACAGTGATTATTATTTCCGAAACATTCAACCAGATTGAAGTTGTCTTCGGTTACAAGTAGTACTTCATAGAGATTGATGTTTTCGGGCGGGCGACCCAGGCGCACGCCACCATTGCGGCCACGCACGCTTTCAACCAAGCCTGACTTGGTAAGCTGGTGAGAGATTTTGACCATGTGATTTTTGGACACTTCAAATCTGGAACTTACCTCCTGAAGGGTGATGGTCTCGCTATGACGCAAAGCCAAGTACATTAAAAGTCTGAAACCAAGCGTGCTTATCCGGTTGTCACAGACATCCACTAGCGGTAGTATGTTGAGTATCTGCCCCCAAGTGGAATAATCATGGTTATCGACGTACTTGAGCGAGACGATCTGCCGTTCCCGCGCTCGCTGCCGGAGTTTCAA
>JBGSMU010000098.1:0-7311 GCA_041739955.1 Gallionella sp.
TGTATCAAGTTCGCTGCGCTCTTGCTCGGTAAGTGTTACCCGGTATCTCGGTGACATGGTGACCTCCTTTGATTAAGGGTTTCACCAGTATGCCACAGGGCTCTACGATGCGAAATAAATAATGTTACATGGCACTAGTGCAATGAACGGGGGGAATTGCGAGATGCGCTTGAACATCACCGAGGCGGTAGGACGCCCTGAAGAGTAGATTCCCGCCACGGTGATGCCCAGTGTGGAGAGCACCAGAAAGGAACCCAGTTGATCGACGATGATGCCGGTAGTCAGTCCCTCATGCCCATAGTAAGCCTCTATCATCGGCAAGCCGAGATAAGAGGTATTGCCCAGCCCCCCGGTCAATATCAATGCTCCCACAGTGGGTCGCGGCAAATTCAACCAGCGCCCGACCAGCCAGAAAAAACCGGCTGCAAGCGCAAAGAATATCCAGGCCATCCCCGCCATCAGACCGATGTCGCCGCTCAGATTCAGGTCATGCACATACAACAGGGTCAGCGCGGGAAGCGAGACGTGAATGATGAAGGTATTGAGTACCGCAGGTGTGTTGACCGGCATGCGCTTTGAATGATGCAGCAACACGCCGACGACAAAACAGAAGATGAACAGGATGAGGTTTATCACTTGGAAGTGTCAATGAACATCAGGAATAACTGGCGGCTTCTGGAACGGATGTCGGTTATCACTGGCAACAGCCACCTTTTTCGCCACCGACTTGAATCGGTGGGCAAGGAACTGTCCCATAAGAGCAAAAGACACAACAATCTCCGGCCTTGGGCTTGAGTATGGTTTTGCAATGAGTGCATTCGTAGAACCACTGGCATGCATCGCTTGGCATCTCCTCTTCCCTGGCAAAACCGCACACTGGACAAGTAAGCACTGATCGGGTTTGAATTTCCATCCCTGATGACTGCTCAAAGAACCGGAATCATGACGGGATGTTCGCCGCGATGTATGCCTTCAATTTGTTCACATCCGCATCCATCACCTCTACCCGTTGCGGCAACTTCTCGATGCCTGCCATAGAAGCTGGCCGTTCAGGTTCGCGACCCAGTGCTTCCTGTATCGTCTCGGCGAATTTGGCGGGCAATGCAGTCTCCAGGCAGATCAGCGGCAGGCTGGGACGGCGCTGCTCCAGGCCGACCTTGATGCCGTCCGCGGTGTGGGTATCGACCATCACACCGTATTCCTCCCAGAGCTCGCGTATCGTCTTGAGACGATTCTCGTGAGTGCTTTTGCCCGATGAGAAACCAAACTTCTGCAGTTCGTGCCAATACGGCGTGTCCTTGATGTCGAAGGCCGCCACATCCGCGGAGCCGCTGGCATCCACCCTGCTCCAGAACTCGCGCACCTTCGCACCGTTGCGCCCGACCAGGTCGAATACGAAGCGCTCGAAATTACTCGCCTTGGAAATGTCCATCGACGGGCTGCTGGTCTCGTAGGTGTGTGCTGTACCGCGCGGGCGATACACGCCGGTGCGGAAGAACTCGTCGAGTACATCGTTCTCGTTGGTGGCGAGGATCAGCTGACCGATGGGCAAACCCATCATGCGCGCGATGTGGCCTGCGCAGATGTTGCCGAAGTTGCCCGAAGGTACCGAGAACGCGACCTGCTCGTCGTTCGATCTCGTCGCTGCAAAGTAGCCCTTGAAGTAGTACACGATCTGAGCCGACACGCGACCCCAGTTGATCGAATTGACCGTACCGATCTTGTGCGCTGCCTTGTAGGCGTGGTCGTTGGACACAGCCTTCACCAAGTCCTGCGCATCGTCGAACATGCCGTTGATGGCGATGTTGAAGATGTTCGGGTCTTGCAGCGAATACATCTGCGCACGCTGGAATGCAGACATCTTGCCGTTCGGCGACAACATGAACACGCGGATGCCGCGCTTGCCGCGCATCGCGTATTCGGCTGCGGAACCGGTGTCGCCCGAGGTCGCGCCGAGGATATTCAATTCTTCATTCTGTTTTGCCAGCGCATACTCGAACAGGTTGCCGAGCAACTGCATCGCCATGTCCTTGAACGCCAGCGTCGGTCCGTTGGAAAGTTCGAGGATATGTACGCCCGGTGCCAGAGTGCGCAACGGCGTGATCTGGGACGCATCGCTGTCGGCGCGGCCGTTTCTGTAGACCTGCGCGGTGTAGGTCTTGCTGACGATGGCCTTGAGGTCTGCCGCAGGAATATCAGTCGCGAACTTTGACAGAACAGCGAAGGCAAGGTCTGCATAAGACAGATTGCGCCACTCATCCAGCTCGGCGCGCGTCACCTGCGGATATTCCTCCGGCAGATACAAGCCACCGTCCGGCGCAAGGCCACCCAGCAGGATTTCGGTAAAACTCTTGGCGGGTGCATTACCGCGTGTGGAAATGTATTTCATTGCATTACTTTCTATCCGTCACATAGAACGCTAAATCGTTCCGACAAAAACCGTAGCGAGCAGTTAGAGTGCAAGGCGCACGGAGCACAGAAACCGGAGTGCACATTTAGTGCATGAGGATTTCGAGCACCGCGCAACGCCGCAATCTGACGGCGCAGTAGGTTTTTACTTGCCCAGCTCTTCCATCCGCAACTTGATCACACCACCCGCCACCACACCCAGCGCTTCGATCTTGGCAATCGCAGCGTTGATGTGCTTCTCGCGCGTCAGGTGGGTCAGCATGATGAGATCGGCCTGCACTTCACCTTCGCCAGGCTCCTTCTGCATCACTGCCTCAATCGATATCTGCTGATCTGCCAGGATACGTGTGATATCTGCCAATACACCGGATTTATCGGCGACACGCAGACGCAGGTAGTAACTGCTTTGCACTTCATCCATAGGCAACATTTTCAGGTCTGCCATCGCGTTCGGTTGGAATGCCAGATGCGGCACGCGGTTCTCCGGGTCGGCAGTGTGCATGCGCGTCACGTCCACCAGGTCGGCGATCACCGCGCTGGCGGTTGGCTCGGCTCCCGCGCCCTTGCCGTAATACAGCGTAGGACCCACGGCATCCGCCTGAACCAGCACCGCGTTCATCGCACCCTCGACGTTGGCGATCAGGCGCTTTGTCGGTATCAATGTCGGATGTACGCGCAGCTCGACACCCTCTTCCGTGCGCTTGGTGATGCCCAACAACTTGATGCGATAGCCGAGTTGTTCGGCATATTTAATATCGACTGCGTCAAGTTTGGCGATGCCTTCGATATAAGCCTTGTCGAACTGGACCGGAATACCGAATGCCAGTGAGGCAAGCAAGGTGATCTTGTGTGCGGCATCGACTCCCTCGATGTCGAAGGTCGGATCGGCTTCGGCGTAACCCAGACGCTGCGCCTCTTTCAACACCACATCGAATGCAAGACCCTTGTCGCGCATCTCGGACAGGATGAAGTTGGTGGTTCCATTGATAATGCCGGCGACCCATTCGATGCGGTTCGCAGTCAGCCCTTCACGCACCGCCTTGATGATCGGTATCCCGCCGGCAACCGCCGCTTCGAACGCGACCATGACACCCTTGTCCTGTGCTGCCTTGAATATTTCGTTGCCATGCGTCGCCAGCAAAGCCTTGTTAGCGGTGACGACATGCTTGCCGTTCTCGATAGCCTTCATCACCAGCTCTTTCGCGACGCCATAACCGCCGATCAATTCGATGACGATATCCACTTCGGGATCGGCCACCACTGCGAAGGCATCGTCAGTCAAACGGCATGCGCCACCCGTGACCTTCCTGGCAAGTTCCTGATTCTTGTCCGCCACAACGATGATGCGGATAGGGCGGCCCGCACGGCGCGCGATCTCTTCTGCATTACGTTGCAATACGGTGAAGGTGCCACCGCCAACAGTACCGATACCCAGAAGACCTACATTGATTGGTTTTATGCTCATTTTTTTTCAGTGCCTGTTAATTTGTTAGTTCCATGCTTCTTGCGGTAATGCTCCAGAAATCTGGCGATGCGGGCTATCGCCTCGGTCAGGTCATCAACCGTCGGCAGGAACACCACACGGATATGGTCGGGGTGTATCCAGTTGAAACCGGTGCCCTGCACCACCAGCACCTTCTCCGTTTCAAGCAGTTCAAGAATGAATTGCTGGTCGTCCTTGATCGGATAGATCTTCGGGTCGAAACGCGGAAAGAGGTACAGGGCTGCCTCGGGCTTGACGCACGTCACGCCCGGGATCGCGGTGAGCAATTGATAAGCCAGATCGCGTTGCTTGCACAAACGTCCGGTCGGCGCGACCAGATCGTCTATGCTCTGGTAACCTCCCAGCGCGGTCTGAATGGCAAATTGTCCCGGAACGTTGGAACACAAACGCATCGAGGCCAGGATCGTCAGGCCGTTGATATAGTCTTGCGCATGTCGCTTGTCGCCTGAAACCACCATCCATCCCGATCGGTATCCGCAGGAACGATAATTCTTCGACAGTCCATTGAGCGTAATGAACAACAGGTCATCAGCCAATGAAGCAATGGATGTATGCTTGGCACCGTCATATAACATCTTGTCGTAAATCTCATCGGCGAAAATGATCAGCTCGTGTTCACGCGCGATCTGGATGATCTCTTTCAGGATGTCGTCGGAATACAATGCACCGGTCGGATTGTTCGGATTGATGATAACGATGGCACGCGTTTTCTCGCTGATCTTGCTGCGCATGTCTTTCAGATCAGGATCCCACTGTTTAGCCTCGTCACACAGGTAATGTCTGGGAGTTCCGCCCGCCAACGTCACCGCAGCCGTCCAGAGCGGATAATCCGGCGTGGGGATCAACACTTCATCGCCGGTATTGAGCAAGCCCTGCATCGCCATCACGATCAGTTCCGATGCGCCGTTGCCGATGTAGATGTCCTCCAGACCCACACCCGCGATCTTCTTGGATTGGCAATAGTGCATGACGGCCTTGCGTGCCGCGAACATACCCTTGGAATCTGAATAGCCGGAAGAATTCGGCAGGTTCAAAATCACGTCCTGCTGTATCTCTTCCGGTGCCTCGAAACCGAACGGGGCCAGATTGCCGATATTCAGCTTGATGATGCGCTGCCCTTCTTCTTCCATCATCTTGGCGCGTTCCATCACGGGGCCGCGGATGTCGTAGCACACATTACTGAGCTTGCTTGATTTAAGTATTTTCTTCAAAGTGTTCCGTTCTTAGCCTGTGCTAGCTGGCGCTATCCGCCTCAATTATCGAATGGTACGAATGGTGCATTCTTCGCAAACCGTGGATTCTACCTGCCCCCCCCCTTGCCAGCAAATAGTCACTCATAAAGTTGGGTGGCTTTCAGTACTTCTGCCTCCCCAGTCGGATTTGAGCAACACCAGCAAAATACCTTATGCTGGGCGTATGCTCAATCGGGGATTTCTAATCTGCATGTCACTGCTGGCTATCCTGGTTTCAGGATGTAGCCATCAAAGCCTGCTCACCAAATACGATTATCAGAGAAGCCAGCAGGATTTTCTGCGGGGTGACCCGGACAATGCGCTGAATCATTTTCCGCACAGCTTTGAGAACGGTACCTTCATCACAACGATGGA
The DNA here is from genome assembly GCA_041739955.1 of Gallionella sp. Lineage (GTDB taxonomy): Bacteria > Pseudomonadota > Gammaproteobacteria > Burkholderiales > Gallionellaceae > Gallionella. The sequence goes on from JBGSMU010000098.1 coordinate 5,521, forward strand.
GCAAAGTTACCTGTCCCTGATCAAGGGAGACCCACAGATCGAGGGGCTTAAAAAACAGGCGGAAAAACTTGAGGATCGTGTGCGCTACCAGGTATCCCGGGAGGCACGCAACTTCTTTTATGTGCAGACACCCGAGGATTATTACGCTTCCGAGCATGAAGTTATCTGGATGCACTTCCTGCTTAGCTGGGGATATTCGCTGCAGGGAAAATTCAATGACGCCTGCGTGGAGGCGCGCATCGCAGGCAGCCTATTATCGTTACCCTGGAGTCCCGAGGGACATTTCGACGATCCGGCCATGCGGCTTTTTCTGGCCGGATTGTGGACGATGTGCGGTGAATGGGAAGAAGCACGGGTGGATCTGCGTGCCGCCTGGTTTTTGGACAACAGCCTGGAATGGGCGAAAGAGCTGGCCGAACATGACCAGCCTCCTGCCAATTTATTCATCGTCCTCGGCGGGCCTGGCCCGGAGCCGGTATGGACACCGGAGTTGACGGCCAATCCCTTGCGTTCCGAGCGACAGGTGAGTTTCAGGCTGAGGGGACAGAAGAATCCGCTAGACATCTCGGACAGGCAAGGTATCAAGATCGAGCCGCATATCTCGCCCGATGCTCGAAACTGGTATGAACGCCACCTGGAGCGAGAAAGCGAATTGCATGAAGTAATCCTGGATTCAGCCTATGGCGGCAATGCTGCACTCAGCAGTACCAAGGCAGGTGGCATGATCGCTGCGACAACCGGTTTGGGGCTGGCTGTAGGCTTGGGTGGTACAGCTATTGGCGCGGCCATCATCAATTACGGTACAGAGGATACCTTGTATTATGGGCTGGCAATTATCGCCGGCAGTATCAAGCAAGGCGTGGATATATCGAGCAAAGGCTATCGAAGCAGCGCCGATCAATTAAAACAGGAACTCGATCCCAGCATCTCCTACCGCTTCGTCCGCTATTTGCCTGAATACCTGTGGATGGGGTGGAGTGATGATTCCCTCGTCTACCCGATCGAGATACGCACACCCTCAAGAAGCGTCAAAATCAACCAGCCTGATATCGTGAACCGTAATCTGGTCAGCATTACCCACCTGCCTGATAACCGCGCCTCATGTAACTACCGCTTAAACAATTCCTCGATCACCGTCGTACCCTTGCGTGATGCCTCCGGTAATTGTCCGCCCTCTCCCGCCACTTCCATCTGGTGACAACCGAGCCATGTTTGACGCACCCTTTCCCAAACCCTAAACTCCAGACACCGCAAACCCAAAATATATGGAATCAACTTGAAACTGCACTTGACCAAACTTGGAGAAACAAAACTATTTACCGCACACGGCACTGATCATGTGATGGTGAACGGGGAACGTCATGACCACAGCATCGTGGTAATGGCCGAAGAAGTTCGCAACGACTGGAATGTCGAGGGTTTTGAAGGATTGAACGAAGCACACTTCGAATACTTTCTTGCACTCAAACCTGAAGTGCTGCTACTGGGAACAGGCACTAAACAAAGCTTTCCCAACCCGCGCCTGTTTCGCACCCTGACCGAGGCCGGTATAGGCGTGGAGTTCATGGACACCCCGGCCGCATGCCGTACCTACAACATCCTGGTCTCGGAAGATCGCAAGGTCATCGCGGCAATAATGCTGGATAGTAGAAAGCGTGCTTATCCGGTTGTCACAGACATCCACTAGCGGTAGTATGTTGAGTATCTGCCCCCAAGTGGAATAATCATGGTTATCGACGTACTTGAGCGAGACGATCTGCCGTTCCCGCGCTCGCTGCCGGAGTTTCAACG
>JBGSMU010000137.1:0-2334 GCA_041739955.1 Gallionella sp.
CTGCGCAAACGCGACAAAGATTATCGTCCGCCGACCGGCAGCGTGATTACACGGCTCTATCAGGATATTGAGCACCGAGTGGTGGTCGAAGCAGATGGCCAGTATGAGTACGAGGGGCGGCGCTACGGCAGCCTGTCCATCATCGCACGCGAGATCACTGGCACCAGATGGTCGGGGCCGCTGTTCTTCGGGCTCAAGCAAGCTAAGACTGACAAGAAACCGAAGGGAGCGCGCAAATGAGCGAGTCCCTGAAAAGACGCATGCGTTGCGCGGTCTATACACGCAAGTCCAGTGAGGAAGGACTGGATCAGGAATACAACTCCATCGATGCCCAGCGAGATGCCGGTCACGCCTATATCGCCAGTCAGCGCGCCGAGGGCTGGATTGCCGTGCCTGACGATTACGATGATCCGGCTTTCTCTGGCGGCAACATGGAACGTCCGGCTCTCAAACGCCTGCTCACCGACATCGAAGCAGGCAAGATCGATGTCATCATCATCTACAAAATCGACCGACTGACCCGCAGCCTCTCTGACTTTTCCAGAATGGTCGAGGTATTCGAGCGGCAAGGCGTGTCCTTTGTTTCCGTCACCCAGCAGTTCAATACCACGACCAGCATGGGCAGATTGATGCTCAACGTGCTGCTGTCGTTTGCGCAGTTCGAGCGCGAGGTCACCGGCGAACGTATCCGCGACAAAATCACAGCCAGCAAGAAAAAAGGCATGTGGATGGGCGGTGTGCCACCACTCGGCTATGACGTTGATAACCGACGCCTTGTCCCCAATGAGAAAGAAGCAAAACTCATCCGGCACATTTTTACGCGCTTCGTCGAAGTAGGCTCGGCCACCTTGCTGGTCAAGGAGTTGCGGCTGGATGGCGTGACATCCAAGTCATGGACCACGCAGACCGGCAAGGTTCGCGAAGGCAAACTGATCGACAAGGGGCTGGTCTACGGTTTATTGAATAATCGCACCTACCTCGGCGAGCTGCGTCACAAGGAACAGTGGTATCAGGCCGAGCATCCGCGCATTATTGACCAGACCTTATGGGATGACGTGCATGCAATCCTCGCTACAAACGGCCGAGTGCGCGGCAATGCAACGCGCGCCCAAGTGCCGTACCTGCTCAAAGGCATCGTGCTGGGTAATGATGGCTATGCGCTGACACCCTGGCACACCACAAAACATAATGGCCGGCGTTATCGTTACTACATCCCCATGCGCGACACCAAGGTACAAGCCGGCGAATCGGGGATTCCCAGACTGCCAGCCGATCAGCTAGAAGGTGCCGTGCTCGACCAGTTGCGCGCCATCATGCGCCAGCCAGCGATGATTAACGACATCGTCCCTAAAGTTCTCTCGCTCAACAGCAAGCTCGATGAGGCCATGATCACGGTGGCAATGACGCGACTCGATCTTATTTGGGAGCAATTATTTCCGGCAGAGCAAACACGCATCGTCAGGTTGTTGGTTGAGAAAGTGGTTGTATCGCCGACCAACATCGAATTGAGTTTGCGGCCCTGCGGCATTGAACAGGTGGTGATGGAGTTGCAACCGACCAAGACAAATGAACTTGAGGAGGCATTGGCATGACCGCGATTAAAATCAACGGCGCTACGGATATTGTCTCGTGCAGCGATGGCCGGCTCATGCTGAGTATTCCGATTAACATTCGACGAAAAAGTGGCGTCAGGGTTATCACGCTACCGAACGGTGAAACGGGTAAGGCGGGGAAGACCCATGAGCCAACGCCAATTCAGCAGGCACTTGCGCGTGGTCACCGGTGGCTGGCCATGTTGGAATCAGGCGAGGTAAGCACCTTGAGCGAACTGGCAGTCCGAGAAGGTGTGGACAACAGCTACATAAGTCGGATGGTCAACCTGACCACGCTTGCGCCGGAAATCGTTGCGGCCATTCTGGATGACACGCTACCAGATCAGATCACGCTGTTTGAGTTGGCGGTGAATCCGGCTCTGCTGTGGGATGAGCAGTTCAAACGTGTATTTGGCGCGCAGCAGAAAGACACTGCGCCTTCGTCTTAACCTTTGTGATTTGATTTGTCAGGCGACGTTTGTGCTAAAATTCTCCGCATTGTTGTGAGCAAACTTCGGTTTGCGAAAACTCCGGCTCAATAAGGGCTTGTTGGACGGCGGTTCGATTCCGCCCATCTCCACCATGAGTGCATTTGATGGTTAGTGTGCTGATGATGGGGATGACCTGGTTTCGACAGTGAGCAGATAGGTTTCGGGGCGACACGTCAGGCGATCGACGTAAATGAAGCAAGCATGTAAATGCAAACGATGAAAACTTTGCTATGGCGGCCTAAAAAACCGTA
>JBGSMU010000006.1:0-4986 GCA_041739955.1 Gallionella sp.
GTGCGTCTGATGAACGGGAAATCGACCGGTATGGCCGACGAAATGGCCCTTGCCAGGGCCGTTTATGGTTATTTCGAATATCCAAAGCAAAATGTGTGGGTGTCGTTCTCATTTTCTGCTACTTATTCAGACCTTCCCTAATATCATCATGAACAAGATTGTCAGATCACTAAGCGATAAGGAAATCGAGGAAGTAGCCGAATATCTATCGGCACAGTGACCTGGGGAAAACCGGAAATCCAGACAATCAACTCTGCCACAATACCAGATGACCGTTAAGCGGTTGCCCATGTTCCTTGCGTATCTGGGCTCCGACTGACTCGATAATTTTAAAACCATGGGCTGACGCAAGTCCGTTCAGATAACCGGCCGAATGGGAATAGCGACACGACTCGTTAAGTTGAAAACCGCGACTATCAGTCTGGTCCGCCATATCGGCTGAAGATTCCACAATATCCTCCACTGAAAAGGCAAAAATCCCTCCCGCAGCAAGCAATCTCTTTGCCTCGAAGACAATATCATCGATTTTGCCTACATATATGAAGACATCGGCAGCAACTATCACATCGAAACCTGATTCCTTTTCGGTAAGCATCATGGCATGCAAGTCTGAGTTTTCCAGTCGCTGATATATTTTCCGAGCACGTGCTTTTTCTATCATTTTGGTGGAAAGATCCACACCCACCAGCTTTTTTGAATATGGAGAAATTCTCAATCCCACCAAGCCTGTTCCGCATCCGCAGTCAAGAACATTCCACTTTTCTGGCAGACCGGAAGAATGTTTCACAACGAGTTCAACCAACTTATCTGGCACATCGTACTGAAGTACCTCCTGCAAATGCCTGTCGAATTTGTTGGCGTAGCCATCAAATAGATTTTTTACATATTGGTCAGGTGCCCGATCCGTACTGATTCCGCTAAGCGCGGCAATTACATGCTGGATTTCAGTTTTTTCGGGAACTAACAAGGCCAGCTGACGGAATGCGGCAAGCGCATCTTCCTTGAGGCCTTTACGGTTAAGTACCCCACCCAGATTGCCATATGCATCCGCATATTTTGAATCAAAGGAAATTGCTTTTCGAAAACTGTTTTCAGCATCATCCAATCGATTCATCGCCAAATAGACCGTGCCCAGATTGTTATGTGTTTCAGCATGGTATGGCTTCATCTCCAGTACCCTTTGATACTTTTTTTCTGCTTCCTCCAGGCGTCCCAAGTCATAAAGTATGCTGCCCAGATTACTCATGGCCTCGGCAAAATCAGGCTTGAGTGCCAAGGCTCTAAGCACGCTTTTTTCGGCTTCTTCATATTTGCCCAGCTTGCGGAGTATGTTGCCCATATTGCAATGCGCCTCGGCAATATCAGGCTTGATCGTGAGCGCCTTCCGATAATTCACTTCAGCATCCTCAAGACGTCCCATGTCCTGGAGGACTTTGCCCAGATTTATTTTCACTCCGGGATCATCCGGTGCGAGTGCAGCCGCTTTCTTTAATGCAACGAGTGCATCACTCTTGCGACCCGTCTGACCAAGAGATATGCCCAAAATCATCCAGCCTAAAGAGTGGGACGGGTATCTTGTCGTTAATCTTTTTGACTGTGCTACAGCTTCGCTGTACTTCCCCTCTGACAGCACAGCCATCAACGCATTTATCTCTCCTGGATCCGGGATTTTTTTCATAATAAAAGTAGTGAATATATTGCAGGATTATTTTGTGATCAGTTTAATCGCATTAAAAATTCATTGAACTTAAATGCCTCTTTTATTTTTGCGGTTCAATCATCTGGCCCGATTATATCCAAATGGCCCTAGCTAATTGCCCGTTTCCTGAATCTCACTTAGACGATGCTACTTAGGGCCATCTCCCCCCTTTCGCAAGTAAGTTGGGTAAGCAACAAAAATCGCGTAAACTATTCGGTCGCCTCAATCAAAGATGGTAAGCATGGAAGAGATACGTATTCGCGGTGCACGCACCCACAACCTGAAGAACATCAGCCTTGATCTGCCACGTCACAAGTTGGTGGTTATCACCGGCTTGTCGGGCTCAGGCAAGTCTTCACTCGCCTTTGACACTTTGTATGCGGAGGGACAGCGTCGCTATGTTGAGTCACTTTCGGCTTATGCGCGGCAATTCCTGCAACTGATGGAAAAGCCGGATGTTGACTTGATCGAAGGCTTGTCTCCAGCCATTGCTATTGAACAAAAAGCCACCTCGCATAACCCGCGTTCAACCGTGGGGACAGTCACCGAGATCCATGATTACTTGCGTCTATTGTTCGCCCGCGCAGGCGACCCCTATTGCCCGGAACACGATCTCGTATTGCAGGCGCAGAGTGTGGGACAGATGGTGGATCATGTACTGGAATTGCCCGAAAGCACAAAGATCATGATCCTTTCCCCGCTAGTGGTGGAACGCAAGGGTGAACAGCTTGACCTGTTCGACGAGTTGCGCGCCCAGGGTTTCACACGGTTACGTATCAACAACAAGGTATATGAAATCGACGCCTTGCCGGCTTTACAGAAGAACAAAAAGCACACAGTGGAAATCGTGGTGGATAGGCTGAAGGTAAATGCGGAGTCAAAGCAACGACTCGCAGAATCATTCGAGACTGCATTGCGTCATGCAGAAGGGCGCGCAATCGCGGTAGAAATTGATAATGGAAAAGAGCACATGTTCTCGGCGAAGTTCTCCTGCCCGATATGCGACTACTCCCTGCCTGAACTGGAGCCACGCCTGTTCTCATTCAACAATCCTATGGGCGCATGCCCCAAATGCGATGGACTTGGCAATATCAGTTTCTTCGACCCTAAGCGCATCGTTGCCTTCCCTTCCCTTTCGCTAAGTTCAGGTGCAATAAAGGGCTGGGACAGGCGCAATCAGTTTTATCACCAGCTCCTCTCAGGGTTGGCGAAGCATTTCAACTTTGATATCGAGCAGTCTTTCGAAAGCTTGCCGGAGAATATCCAGCAAATAATCCTGTTTGGCTCCGATAAAGAGCAGATTTCTTTCCAATATTTAAATGAACGCGGCAAACCGACACTCCGCGAGCATTCCTTTGAGGGTATCGTAAATAATCTGGAGCGCCGTTATAACGAGACCGACTCCCCCACAGTACGCGAAGAATTGGCGAAATATCTGAATAGCTGCACATGCCCCGAATGCAAGGGAACCCGTTTAAGAACCGAGGCACGCCATGTCCGTGTGTCTGACAAGAACATCTATGAGATCAGTGCCCTGCCATTGAAGCACGCTCTGGCATTCTTCCAGGGACTGACACTCCAAGGACACAAACAGGCGATTGCGGAAAAGATTGTTCTGGAAATTGCAAATCGGCTCACATTCCTGAACAACGTCGGTTTGGAGTATCTGTCACTTGAACGTTCTGCGGAGACGCTTTCCGGCGGCGAGGCACAACGCATCCGGCTGGCATCTCAGATTGGATCTGGTTTGACCGGGGTGATGTATGTGCTGGATGAACCTTCAATCGGCTTGCACCAGCGCGACAACGACCGACTATTAAACACATTGAAGAAATTGCGCGATATGGGCAACAGCGTGATCGTGGTGGAACACGACGAGGATGCTATACGTGCCGCCGACTATGTTGTGGACATGGGTCCGGGAGCAGGTGAACACGGCGGGCTGATTGTGACGCAAGGAACTCCGGATGATATCTGCAAGTGTACGGGATCGCTTACCGGAGACTACCTGACTGGACGTCGTAGCATCGTTACACCAGATAAATATCTGGTGCCAAACAGGCAGCGCATGCTGCAGATTGTGCGTGCCTCCGGCAACAACTTGAAGGACATTACCCTGAATCTTCCGGTAGGTTTGATGGTATGCGTGACTGGTGTGTCGGGATCGGGAAAATCGACACTGATTAACGACACGCTGTACCCAGCCGTTGCCAAGCATCTATATGGGAGCAGTGCAGAACCAGCACCGCATGCCGATATCACCGGGATGGAATTCTTTGACAAGGTAGTCAACGTCGATCAATCACCAATCGGACGTACTCCACGTTCTAATCCGGCTACTTATACCGGGCTTTTTACCCCGATCCGTGAGTTGTTTGCTGGAGTGCCTTCCTCGCGCGAACGAGGATACGGACCAGGCCGTTTTTCATTCAATGTGAAGGGCGGGCGTTGTGAATCCTGCCAAGGAGACGGAGTAATCAAAGTGGAGATGCACTTTTTGCCGGACGTATATGTTCCTTGTGACGTTTGCCACACTCAGCGCTATAACCGCGAAACACTTGAGATCCAGTACAAAGGAAAGAACGTCCACCAGATATTGCAGATGACGGTGGAACAGGCATATGAGTTCTTTAAGGCGGTGCCCGTCATTGCGCGAAAACTGCAAACTCTGCTCGATGTCGGGCTGGGCTACATCACCTTGGGACAATCTGCCACAACGCTCTCGGGTGGCGAAGCGCAGCGCGTAAAATTATCACTCGAGTTGTCCAAGCGCGACACTGGCCGCACGTTGTATATTCTGGATGAGCCCACTACTGGCCTCCATTTCCACGATATAGCAATGCTACTGAAGGTGATCCACAAACTCCGCGACCAGGGAAATACTGTTGTGGTGATTGAGCACAATCTTGACGTGATCAAGACAGCGGATTGGGTGATTGACCTGGGGCCGGAAGGTGGAGATGGCGGCGGTCAAATCATAGCGGAAGGAAGTCCCAAGGAGTTGGCTAATAACTTGAAAAGCGTAACAGGAATTTATCTCAATCAGGTACTTAACAGATAATCTGACCGGCGCTTCATGTTGTATATTTCCAGAAATATCAGCATTCAGGATACCGAAATCGAATTGAATGCAATCCGCGCTCAAGGCGCGGGTGGGCAGAACGTCAACATGAGCTTCCCTCGGTTTTTCGTCTTCCAAGAAGTGGCGTTCATGCTACCAGCTTTTCTTTCTGCTGAGCAATAAGCCAGTCTTCCAGAAACTTCATTGGTGACTTGTAGCCCAGTGT
>JBGSMU010000028.1:0-10856 GCA_041739955.1 Gallionella sp.
AAGAACCCAAATACGAACGAGTGCAGTCAAGCGCCCCAAGGCTGGGCCAGTTTGAGGTACAGCTAACCAAGTGGCTGGAAGACGAAGCCAAACTAGCCAGACCACGCCGCCGTACCGCCCACCGACTATTTGAGGGCTTGCAAGAAATTGGCTACAACGGCGCCTATGACAGCGTGCAGCGCTTCGTTAAGCGCTGGAAATCCGGCAACCATGGCCCCAAGCTCACTGAAGCCTTCGTGCCACTGCTGTTTCAACCTGCTGATGCTTGCCAGTTTGACTGGAGCCAGGAACAGGTAGAGTTGGGTGGCGTCATGCAAACGATCAAAGTGGCGCACTTCCGCCTGGCCTATAGCCGCCAGATGTTCGTCGTGGCCTATCCGAGAGAAATGCAGGAGATGGTGCTGGATGCCCACAGTCGTGCCTTTACCTTCTTTGGCGGCGTGCCTGCACGCCTGATCTACGACAACCTCAAGACTGTAGTCGATGCCGTGTATGTGGGCAAAGAGCGGCAATTCAACCGGCGCTTTTTAACGCTTGCCAATCATTACCTGTTTGAACCGGTCGCCTGTACGCCAGCCTCAGGCTGGGAGAAGGGGCAAGTGGAGAATCAAGTCGGCAATGTGCGGGAATGGCTGTTTACACCCTTGGCGCGCTTTGCTTCGTTTGCTGCTTTGAATGAATGGCTCGCCATCCGCTGTAAAGAATTGGCGCAGCGCAGCCATCCAGTACAGAGCCAGCGCACCATCGCAGCCTGCTTTGCCGAAGAGCAGCCGCTACTACGACCCATCACGGCGCACTTTGATGGTTATGTCGAGCAAATGCTGCGGGTATCCTCAACCTGCCTGGTCAGAGTGGATCGTAATCGCTACAGCGTTCCAGCCAGCGCTGCCGGCCAGGCAGTTTCTGTTCGCACCACCGCAGACCAGGTGCGCGTTGTGGCACATGGCGAAATCATAGCCGCACATCCAAGAGTATTTGGACGGGATCTGTTGATCTGCGATCCATGGCATTATCTGCCCGTGCTGGAGAAGAAGCCAGGCGCACTCAGGAATGGTGCGCCCTTCGTGGCGTGGGACTTGCCCAAGCCCATTCAACTGGTGCGTGACCGTATTCTGAAACACCCCAAGGGAGACCGCGCCTTTGTCGAGTTACTCATGCTTGCAGGGGAAGCCGGGCTCGATGCGCTCACGGTGGCCTGTGAGTTGACACTGGAAGGTGGCATCATCAGCGCGCCCATCGTGATGAATGAATTGCGCAGGCTCATCGCTCCGCATTTGCCCACCATGGCGATTAACGTGCCGGATGGGATTACCTTGACGATGGAACCTATCGCCAATTGCAATCGTTATGACTATTTGCTGGGAGCGGCCAATGTCCATTGATCACGCGACGAGTTTAAAGGCGCTGCAGCTCTATGGTATGGCAACGGCATGGAGTGAGTTGCAAGCAGAAAAGCCAAAGCAGACGCATCGACCAGAAAGCTGGATGGAGCGTTTGCTGGCGGCAGAACAAACTGATCGCCAACTCAAGAGCCTGCGCTATCAACTCAAGGCGGCTCGCTTCCCGATTCACCGTGATCTGCTAGGTATAGACTGGGCTGAAACACCACTGTCGCAAGCGGCTGTTGAACAATTGGCGAGTGCTGCTTTTATGGAAACAGCGCACAACCTGATTCTGGTTGGCGGCACCGGCACGGGCAAATCTCATCTGGCCACGGCTATCGGGGTGGCGGCGATCCATCAAGGCAAACGCGTGCGGTTCTTCAATGCGGTCGATTTGGTCAATCAGTTAGAGCGCGAGAAGAGCCTGGGCAAGGTCGGCAATCTGGCCAAGCAGCTGTGCCTGGTGGATGCAGTGATTTTAGATGAGCTGGGTTATTTACCGTTTCCGGCATCAGGGGGTGCGCTGCTGTTTCATCTCATCAGCCAGCTTTATGAGAAGACTTCTCTGATTATCACCACGAATCTGTCCTTCGGTGAATGGGTGCAAGTGTTTGGAGATGCAAAGATGACGACTGCTTTACTTGATCGCGTTACTCATCATTGCGACATTCTGGAAACGGGTAACGATTCCTTCCGTTTTAAGCAGCGTAAAAATCGCTCTCAGCAAACCGAGAAAGTGGAAACAATTGGGCGCTGACTAGTGGAAAGTATTGGACGCTGTTTGACATATACGGCGTGATAACGCAGAATTTCCACAATCTTAAACAATGAGCAAGAATACTATTGAAAATCATTTCAAGTTGCGTCGACCGTGCGATAACTGCCCATTCCTGAAAATTGGCGCAATTGAATTGCACCCAGGCCGCTTAGAAAAAATCATTCAAACATTGTGTGATGATGATCGCAGTACATTTCATTGTCACAAGACGGTGCATAACGCGCGAACAGGTGGTGAGTGGGATGATGATGGGCACTACCATGCCAGCGGGAAAGAAAGCATGTGCGCCGGTGCTATAATTTTTCTGGAAAAGATGGGGCGGCCAACAGTAGCAATGCGACTTGGTAGGGTGCTTGGGATATATGATCCCGAATTACTAAAACCAAATTATGAACACGTAATCGAACCTTAAAGGATGAACAAATGGACAGCCTAAAACAGCCGCAAACTGAAAATCAAGAACAACAAACCAATACAGGGGATTCTACGCCTCTTTACATACACCTCACCTTGACCGATCCTGAAGTGGTTGCAGCCGTATCTGAAATACCAGCTGGCCCTCAACGCACTGAATTTGTCGCAAACTGCGTCAAAGTTGGGGTCCTGGCATTACGAGCAGCGAAAGGTGTTGTTGATGGTGCTGCAATCCGTAATGAAGGGACGCGCTTAATTGAGCAGCTGACAGAGCGCCTGACAGGCCATCGAGACCTTCTTGAACAATCAATGGGAAATTCACTGGCACACTATTTCGACCCCTCCAGCGGCTTGTTCACGGTGCGCGTCGAAAATTTGACAAAAGACGGTGGTGAGCTAGCCGGACTCATGCAAAACCAGGTAACCGCAGTTCAAAAACAACTCTCAGAAACATTCGATAACTTTTTGGGAGAAAAAAGCACTTTTCTTGCCTTGCTTTCTCCAAGCGAGTCAAACCAGCTCTTGGCCGCCATGCGCCAGACTGTTGATGGTGTGATGCAGGCAGAACGCAATACCATACTGGCACAATTCAGCCTGGATGAGCCGGGAAGTGCTTTGTCTCGGTTAGTCCGAGATCTGACAGCCACGCATGGAGATCTGACTAAAGCGCTAGGTGACAGTATGGGTGTCATGATCAGCGAATTCAGCCTGGATAAAAAAGATTCGGCACTTTCGAGATTAGTTGGGCGTGTTGAAGAGGCGCAGCGCAATATAACCAAGGAATTTTCGCTCGACAGCGCAGATAGTGCATTATCCCGCCTCAAAACCGAACTTAATACCCAACTTGCTACTTTGAGCACATCCCAGCAATCCTTTCAAACCGAGGTTGTTGGGCTTTTGTCAGGTATGGCGGCACGCAAGGAAGCTCAAGCACGCAGTACCACCCACGGCATCATTTTCGAAGAGGAAGTGGGTAATCAACTGCGCATTATCGGTTCGCCGGCGGGCGATATTATCGAAGACTGTGGCAGCACAACCGGACTCATACGATCTTCAAAGGTCGGTGATTTTATCGTATCACTTTCACCGGATAGTGCAGCAGCCGGTGCCAAGATAGTGGTTGAGGCGAAAGAATCTGGAAGTTACACGGTAGCGACAACATTAAGTGAGGCGGACGAAGCGCGACGTAACCGCGGCGCAAACTTCTGTCTTTTTGTACATTCCAAAGATACCGCTCCATCTGGAATTGTGGAGCCAATAACAAAATACGGTAACGATGTGGTGGTTGTATGGGACAAAAACGATTCAAATTCGGATGTGGTTCTTCGAGCTGGATATTTGACAGTAAAAGCGCTTTCTATACGAGCAGCTCTTAAATCAAGCAGTGAGGCCGCCAGTTTTCAAAAAATCGACAAGGCGATCGAAACTGTACGCAAACAAGTCGAAGGTTTTACAGAAATCTCAACAAGTAGCGAAACAATAACAAACGGAGCCAGCAAGATATTCAATCGGGCACGAATCATGCGTACTGAACTCGAGAAACAACTTGAAATTTTGACTGATGAGATCGGCTTGGTTAAAGCACAAGAAAACCAATCTGATTAACTTACTTCACTCTGGAACAAAAAATTAAATGTCAGATGAAACTGCTGTTGTTCAGGAATTAATATCGCCTGGTTTGCGTGGCTTTGCCCAAAAAGTCAGCCGGTATTTCCTTGATTTCCTGGAAACCGACTTTAAACGTCAAGCTGCTCCACGACGCAAAATCCAAACAAAAGCTGACACCGGTTTCCGCGTCGGCGTTCCATTAAGAAAGTATTCTACTTTAAACAACGTCATCTGGAAGTTAGTGTCTGAGCCTACCTCAGACAAACTTATCCTCAGAATACCGAAAGGCCGATATACCGCACCCATTAGCCCGATCCTGCGCAATCTAATCACTCAGCAAATCGATACGCTTGATAATCAACCATTCGAGCTGGTGAGAACGAAAACCATCGAATTTGCTACCCGCAAGCGTGGTTCTGCAGTTGAACATCCAGAAAAGTACGTGGAGGACGTGCAAACCGAATTTGCCGAACTGGTCAATCAGCATATAGTTGCGCCGGTACTTGCACTATTGGATGGCCCCTTCAGGCAGCAAGCCTATTCCGCTGTCGATTCAGTGTATGAGCTTGAAAGCGAGCTGGGCAATGTTCTTTCTGCACCGGTATTAGGACAGCTACCAACTGCATTGAACACATATATCGTAAGCGGAAAGCTAGCATCAACCGAGATAATTCTTCGGGAAATTTTCTCAGAAGATGAATCTAAGCAAAGATTGAAGGACTTCTTTGAATCCTTTGCGACGAGCGATGTCTACCAGGAGGTCAGAGATCTTATAAATTATGCTCGAACAGGCGAAAACCTTCAGTTCTATCTCTACCTGTGCGAAATCAAGTTTGGGAATTCAACCTATCCATTATTTTATATACCTGCAACCATATCCCTGGATGAAAGGAACGCGGATTTCATCCTTGAATTTGACCCTCATTTGTACGTAAACAAGCGAGCAATTGACTACATCTGCCAAGAGCAGCATTCAACCTCTGCCAGAATCGCATTAAGCCCCATCGAAGAGAGGATCATCTACCTGAGCGAACAAGATACCTTGCTTTCGGTGATGTCAAAAGTGCTTGTTAAAATGACGCCGGCATTCGATTTAAATGGGATGCTCGATCTCTCCAAGCATGAACTTCAAACCGCAGATTCCGCTACCTTGCGAATGCGCAATACGTCCTATTTCGCAATCTTTGACCGATCTGATGAATCCCTTTTGAATGATTATGAAGAGCTGTTGACCATGCTTCATGACGATGAGAACAAAGTCAACGCGCTATTTCTCAATATCATAGATGGTTTCCTCGGCAAGGACCCCATCAGCATCAAGCAAGATGTCACAGACAAGTGGAACGATCTCCCAATGGTAGGGAGATTAATTGCAGAAACGCCTATCCCTGTGAATGAGGAACAACGCAAAATCATGATTGCGAACGATAACCCGAAATGCCGATACATGGTCGTACAAGGACCACCAGGCACAGGGAAATCACATACCATCACAGCACTAGCATTCGACTGCATCATCAAGGGCAAAAACATATTGATCCTCAGCGATAAGCAAGAGGCCTTAGATGTAGTGCAAGACAAACTCAAGCAGGCATTGCAAAGCATCCGGTTAGGCGATGAATTCCCAGATCCAATCTTGCGACTTGGAAAAGCGGGCAGTACTTACTCAAAATTGATTTCCGCCTCTTCAACAGAACGCATACAGAATCACCATCTGGCGGCAAAATCCCATAATGGCGAGCTGAAAGAAGATATCGAAGTTCGGGTCCGGGAGCTTGGAAGATTGATTCAAACCACGGTGGATTGCTATACAAGCGTCAACATCAATGATGTCGAAAAACTACACGAACTCGAAGATTTGATCGAGACCAGGCACAAGGAATTCATCCCAGGTTTGCGTAACCTGAAAGATCCTTCTCTGGCTGCAGACATTAAAGCGTGCATTGATAACTTGTCAGAAGCTACGCTAAAGCATGCGGCCATGTTGTTCAACGACATGGGCACAAAGTCCCTGGCAAACCTGAACCTGATACTGAAATATCACTTGGCCGCAGATAGCATGAGGAGCAGCATCGGCAACTTGGAACCTTTGCGTCTTTTCAGCGAACTTTGTCCAGAAAATCAAGCCACCTTGCAGGGATTCATTTCTGAATATGACGGATTGCGCTGGCCAATATTTGGATATCTGTTCACCGGCGCCAAAGCAAGGATGCTCAACACCAAATTAGGGACTGTGCTTGGCTGCATCAATACAATTGATTTGCACAAGAAAAGCAATGAATTGCGAGCTGTCAGCACAGTGCTCCATAAACTATACAACGCCCTCGAAGATGCCGGCATCAATATTGGCCCAGAAAATGGAAAAGCTGTATATCGGCTCATCTTAAAGGAGCCAGACAAGATTGACCTGCGCCCCATCCTGAACTTTGTCGGGTTGTATCTTCGTTTTTTTCATATTGATCCCCAATTGCCATTGACCACGAAAGAAATACCATACCTTGTCGACCACGTACGTTATGCACTTCTATGGAATAAGGTGAATAACGCTCTCAACAGTGTACCTGCCATGGATTATGTAGGTTCGATGGCAGACCTCGAACAGTTATACACATCACGCTTGGCTCATGAAATCGACGGCAGGTTCCTTAATTTCGTAAACAATCATCGCGCCACCGCAAAATCTTTAGGCGCTGTCATCAAGGCACGGCAAAAGTTTCCCAAGGATTCCTTTGATAATTTAAAAGGTGCTTTCCCTTGCATCATAAGCGGGATCAGAGATTTCGCTGAATACGTTCCATTAAAAGAAGAATTGTTTGACCTCCTGGTAATAGATGAAGGATCACAAGTGTCAGTGGCACAAGCATTCCCAGCACTTCTAAGGGCGAAAAAGGTCATCGTCTTTGGGGATCAGAAACAATTCAATAATGTAAAGTCTGCGAATGCAAGCAATGAATTAAACCAGCGGTATCTCACCGGACTGGAGCAACATTTTAAGGAAAACATCAGTACCGCTACTGACAAGATCCAGCGCCTAAAACAGTTTGATGTCAAAAAATCAGTACTCGAGTTCTTCGACCTGATCGCCAACTACACGGATATGTTGCGCAAACATTTCAGGGGATATAACGAACTCATCTCATTCTCCAGCCAAACATTTTATGGTGGCCAGTTACAAGCTATCAAGGTGCGCGGCAAGCCCATTGAGGATGTGATCAAATTCACAATCCTGGAAAATGATGGCCGTACAGAAAAATTCCGTAACACGAACACCCTGGAAGCTGAATTCTTGCTGCAACATCTCCGTCAAATGATAGACGATGAATCAACCGATACCGTTGGCATCATCACGCCTTTCCGCGAACAACAGCAGTTGCTTACCAAACGGCTTTTCTCAGACAGCTATGCCGCAAAGTTCGAATCAGATCTCCACTTGAAAATTATGACCTTTGATTCTTGCCAAGGTGACGAGCGAGACATCATTTTGTATTCAATGGTGGCTACCTCGCTTCACGATGCACTCAACTATGTTTTCCCAATCACACTGACTGAAGCAGAAGACGTCATTGAGGACAAGCTTCGCATGCAGCGCTTAAATGTTGGATTCAGTCGCTCAAAAGAATGTATGCACTTTGTACTCTCAAAGCCAATAGAACAATTCCACGGCACGATTGGACGAGTGCTGAATCACTATCTGAACATCCTGAATGATCGCTCAATGCCGGAAGCCAAAGATACTGACCAGTCATCCCCCATGGAAGCTAAAGTGCTTGATTGGTTATCCAAAACCCCATTCTTTCAGAATAACAAAACTCGGATTGAGCTAATCGCCCAGTTCCCGGTCGGCGAATACCTGCGCCAATTAGATCCTTACTATAAGCAGCCAGCCTATCGTTGTGATTTCCTTTTACGCTACCATGGTGAAGAGAAGACAGTTAATTTGATCATTGAGTACGATGGATTTCTTGAACATTTCCACTCACACAACAAAATCCATGCTGGAAACTGGGATAAATTCTATAAGGCTGAAGATATTGAACGCCAGCTAACGCTGGAGTCATATGGGTATAAATTCATACGGTTAAATAGGTTCAATCTCGGAAATGATCCAATAGAGGTACTTTCCGAACGCCTTTATTCACTGATCAAGATGGCGTCGAATGAAGCGGATACTCAGCTTGTCACCGATATCCGCAGCAAGGTTGGTGAACTGGAAAATGGCAAAAGCAAGCCATGTAAAAAATGTGGGAAGGTGTTAGTAAAAGAAGATTTTTGGGATCCAAAACTTAAGCAAGGAATGGGCAGTTATGGACAGATATGTATGGACTGTAAATTCAGTTAATACATGAATCGAATACCCTCTTGAGAATATAGTCAATCGCAAGCGATACGTGAACGTCGAACTAAATCGTTCTGTTTCAGAATAGTTATTCGTTACTTCGGCAAGCTAAAAGCCGCCATCTTTTGATTTCTTGGATGGCCCAGTCACCTCAACTAATAAATATTTAAACATGAAATATTGGACGACAGAATTGCCATGTCTGAAACGAAATTCTATACCAAAACAACACAATCTTGATAAGCAATGTATCTGACACGAACCGTGCTGATTAAAATTAGCCTGGGTTCGTTAATTGTTTTGTATTAAAAATAGCCAAATAACTCTCAATTTCTCTATTCGACCACAAATTGAGTATTCCCCGCGTATCGGGGGTTAAAGAGGAGAGGCGCCAATGGTCAGATAACGCACAGAGTATTCCCCGCGTATCGGGGGTTAAAGGCGATAGTGTGGGCGCGCTGATCTAATTGGATTGTATTCCCCGCGTATCGGGGGTTAAAGGCTTCCTGGACACGCTATTGCCAGGCAGTGTTTATCGTATTCCCCGCGTGTCGGGGGTTGAAGGTTGCTCTTGAGATCCTCTGCGGTAGGTGCCGAGTATTCCCCGCGTGTCGGGGGTTGAAGGCTTGCTAAAAACTCGATCAATCGCTCGCGCTTGTATTCCCCGCGTGTCGGGGGTTGAAGGTAGTAAAAGCGTCTCGCCATGTTCGCTTCATGGTATTCCCCGCGTGAGGCGGGGGTTGAAGGGGCATATTGGCATTTCTGAATTTTTAAAAGGAGTATTCCCCGCGTGTCGGGGGTTGAAGGTTAGGGAAATGAGCAATATGAAGCATTCTGATGTATTCCCCGCGTGTCGGGGGTTAAAGGAAGTAACGACTGTCGAATTTACCTACCAATCCGTATTCCCCGCGTGTCGGGGGTTAAAGGCTTCCTGGGCACGCTATTGCCAGGCAGTGTGTATCGTATTCCCCGTGTGATGAGGGGGTTGAAGCAATTCAGAAGGCTGAAGGTAGTCCCAGAGGTTGTATTCCCCGCGTGACGGGGGTTGAAGGGAACATTTGTGAATGCCGATGTATTGAATTGTGTATTCCCCGCGTGACGGGGGTTGAAGGCTTACGGACAAGTTCACCGTCTAGCTGCATTTGTATTCCCGCGTGACGGGGGTTGAAGGACAGTGAAAATATTAGCAGAGGCGATCTTGATGTATTCCCCGCGTGTCGGGGGTTGAAGAAACTTTTCCATCAGGTAATAGAATCGTCGCTTGTATTCCCCGCAGGTCGGGGGTTGAAGGGGGCTTGGTCTTTAGTAACTACGAGCTAATTGGTATTCCCCGCGTGTCGGGGGTTGAAAGTTGATTACTGATGGACCAACTTGGATCGTGATGTATTCCCCGCATAAGCGGGGGTTTTAAAACCACCTTTGTGATCTTCAAAGGCTATGCCCGATTTCCGCAAAAAATCCCCAACCCCCATGTATACTTCAAAAACGCAATTAACAGTCCGGTGAACCCCCATGTCAAAACCTCGCGCTCTTCTCCCCGATTGGCTCCTTGCCCCAGCGGCCTGCTACGCGTCCTGGCTCCTCGAGCACAATTTTTCCCGATCGACCCGCCAAGTTTACCTGTCCATGTTTTCGAAATTTGCGGCCTACCTGGCGCAGGAGCATATCCGCCTGGACCGGTGCACGGCCGCAAATATTGAAGCGTTTTTCATTCGGTACAGTGTTCAAAAGCACCAGCGCTACCGCTATATCCGTGTCATTGAAAGAGCGTATGACCATCTGATCAGGATGAGTCCGGATGCCGGATTGACCAATCCGGCCAGACGAGCAGCAAAGGATGATTTGGGGGCCGGTGCAAACGATCCCATGAGTTTTCTGAGTCCAGAGGAAGTAGGGAAGGTGGCCTCCTTTCTTGCCGGGCGGGTCGCGGTGGAAAAAAATGGAAAAAAATCAAGAAAAACGAATGGAAAGAAAGTAGAGATAGGGCGATCACCGCCGTGATGTTGTTCGGAGCGGTGAAGATCTCTGAGGTTGTAAAACTGACTGTTAATTGCGTTTCAAACAATAAGCGAGAGCTTGCCATCAAGGCGGCGGTTGAATCCCAAGAAACCGTCTTCCAGAAGGGGTCCGAGGGGGGTGAAGGGGTGGCGGATATAACAAAGGCGGCGGAACCTGAAAGCGGAGAAACCCCGGTCAGCACAATCGAGTAGGGGACGGAGTTACCCCCGTCGCCCTCTCACACCACCGTACGTGCGGTTCCGCATACGGCGGTTCATTAAACATGCTGGAAGCGTTGCTGTGTATCCAGCAACGAAACCAACCCCAGTGCATCAAAGAA
>JBGSMU010000095.1:0-3027 GCA_041739955.1 Gallionella sp.
GCGCACGCGGCCTCATCAGGAAAAAGTCGTTGAAACTCCGGCAGCGAGCGCGGGAACGGCAGATCGTCTCGCTCAAGTACGTCGATAACCATGATTATTCCACTTGGGGGCAGATACTCAACATACTACCGCTAGTGGATATCTGTGACAACCGGATAAGCACGGTTTGTAGATGTCGTAGTAGTGCCGTGAAACGCGATGCCCTTGCTGGCGCAATGCACCCCGGTTGTCATGCCAACGACGCAGACCATGCAGGATCACGACCTTATCCCAGAACGTGCGCTCGGCATCGATGGTAACTACGTCCGACACGATGAGATTGGTCGTCGGCATGTCGTCAGCCACGTAGGGCTGAATGGAAGCGGACCGATGCGGATCAAGAGCGGATTTTGCACCAGCTTCGATCTTAACCGTTGGCTTCACGTACTCGTCTGGATTGGTACTCACTGATGGATACCGCACCAGCAGCGTCTGCTTATCCGGATCGTCAGGGTCCTGCACTACGGGGTCTTCTGTGATTGAGACGCCCGCATCGCGGAATGCCGCTTTAATCTGCCGGTTCAGACGTTCCTTAAGTGAGCCTTGAATGTAAATTTGGCAGGCTTGCTTAATTGCCTCCAAGCGAAGACGTTGCTGTTTACCCGAGAGTCCCTCCAAATCACCCACTTCAATATCCTGACCAATGTCCTCGCGGAACACGGTGATGTCGATGTCTTCAGAAAACCGGGAGATCAGCCCGTATGCCTTGGACAGCGAGGTGCCCCCCTTGAATAGCAAACGAGGCTCGCTGGCATCGCGACCATTAAATAGCAGATCGAGAACCCACGACACCCAGAAATCTTTTTCCACATTCTGGAGAGGTGTGCCGAGCCGATTGGCTGTCGCCAAAAACAGGCCACGACGATCTTCGGGGCTGGCAGCGATAACGCGGAGAAATTCGGCATTCATAGTTTAGCCTCAGTAGTGACGGGTTCAGACCTGGCAAGCAAATCTCGAATCCACCGTTGCATCCACGACGGTACGGTGTGCAAACCAGATCGCAGATCATCACGAATCGCGACCCCTTGGTTTGTGTCGTGTAACAGCCGTGTGAGCTTGGCTTGAATCGCATCCTGATCGATTTGGGTGTTATCTCTCAGGCCATCGCGCAGCCAGTAAAGTGCCTGCACCACCCGCATCGCTGGATGACCTGCCCAGTAGAGCTTGCTCGGCGCTGTCAGTTTAAACTGAAGAATTAGCTTGCCCAACTGAATCGGGCGTAGCCGTCCATCGGTATGCACAATGACTTGCCCCGGCACAGCATTGGTTAATCCCAGATCGTTGGCAGCCGTCATTCCGTCAATCAGCACCCGCACTTGATCACGGCGACCGACGGCATCTATCACACTACGGTAATCAGGGGATGCGGGCTGACCAGTGAGAGTGTTCGCCCTGAGCTGGTCATACAGCCCTCGATCAATGCGACGCAAATCATTACTGGCCACCATGCGCTGCAGAGTCTTGTCCACCGCATCGCGCCCTCCCAGGTCGAGAAAATCCGCCGGCGTCCAAACTTTGGATATCGGGGCTTGGCTGATGCGTTGCATCACCTGCGATTTAATAGCGATAGATTGATTGAGCACGACACACTCCTTGTCCGATAAGTATATACATATTTCGGACAACATCAAGGGGAGGGGAATGACAAATCCAGCTGTTAACGTAAATCGTTCCCAAATTCATGGGACGTCGGTTCAATTCCCGAAGGCTCATGACAAACATTACGGCGCGTCGATGCGGACAAGCACGACTCCTCATATTGCTCGATATCGCACTGCCTGTAGAGCACACGTCCCCTTAGCTTCAAAAACACAGGTCCAATTCCCTCACACCGCCAACGCTCAAGAGTAGCCCCGCTGACACTCCAGCGTTTTGCGAGTTGTTGTTGCGTAAAATGTCTGACTTCCATTTTCACCCTTTCAAAATCGATGGATGACCATGAACGCTCTGTTCAGCTAACAAGGCAATGCAGATCTTTGGGACACCGGTTCAATTCCCTAAAGCGCAATTGAACCGGCGTTCGCAATCACTCTACCGCCGACAAAACAACTGGGGAAATTCCTGATAAGATGCAGTCCATATAGGGGTTTTTGCTATTTTCCGCGTCTATCTTTGATTGCCTTTGGCGGCTAATGCGCGTTGCAGAGACTCTAGGCTGACACGGGGTGCGACCCCACCACCAATAAAAATGTCCAACTCTTCTCCGTTGGACATTTTTATTTGCACCAACCCCGCGTGTTCCCGTTTATTTTCAATATGTTGCGGACTTCGCCATTTTCCACCATCGCGGGTATTCGCAGCTATTTTCTCTCTCATCGGCATTTTTCTCTCCACCCCCACTCTGTTCAGTTTTCCGAAGTCCAACACTTCGATTTTTTTACTACCTTATTTTCAATAGGTTAGAGTTGGACTCGGGAGAGTGGTTTGATATGGGAATTGGTAGGCAGAGCGCATATAACCGTGGACGAATTGAAATGGGCTGTCAGGAAAGCGGTCAGTGGCGACCGATCACAAACGACCCTTAAGAGACACACGGCATTGGGAAAAGCGGACACCCAATGCTGATTATCTTTATGGTTTTGAACCGACCATGTCCACACTACAAACACCACAAATAATTTTGGTATCAGGAGCAACCCACGCTTTGTTGCCACATT
Organism: Gallionella sp.; assembly: GCA_041739955.1. GTDB lineage: Bacteria > Pseudomonadota > Gammaproteobacteria > Burkholderiales > Gallionellaceae > Gallionella. Next base: position 2,697 of record JBGSMU010000095.1, read on the forward strand.
GAGGGCACGTTAATTTTTCCCGTGTTGGAGCTTGCTTTGGCGCAGGACGGTATACAGTTACCTTCCCGTTTATTTCTTTGGGAAGCTTGGTTATAGGCGGTATTGAAGATTCATACACAACGCCAGCATCTTTCAATGCTTGTTCAACTGCAATTTGGCTTTCAGCTTCGGCTGGCAGATGCCTATCTAGCCACGGTATTGCAAACCCACCATCTACCAACTTTCGGCACGAAAGCAGAAAAAGCCCATCTGGAATGATGTAGTGGCTCATGGATCGCCCCGTCTTCTTACCTCTAGGCAAGCCCGTGTCGGATGGCATTAAGCCAAGCGA
>JBGSMU010000120.1:0-32338 GCA_041739955.1 Gallionella sp.
CGCCATTCCGCGCGGGTCTGATGCGGCTGGGCGGAACTTCAAGTCCCAGATCGAGAACTGGTTGATGCCCGCGATCTTGTCCACATCGCCCTGCGTCCAGATCATGCCGTTGCCCGTGGTGGCGAACGAACCTCCGGCAACCGTAGTGCCTGCCGCCACCAGCCCGTAATGGAAGCCGCCGATCATGCGCGAGTTGTTGGCGGTGTAACCTACTGGAGCCACGAAGCTGGCATCGGCTCGAATCGTTCCGTCCGTGCAGACGTAGATCGCGTAGTCAACGCCGCCCGTGAGGGCTGGCATAGTGACTGCGGTATCAACCGCAAATTTCAACTTCGTCCCGAATGCCATCGCTACCGTTCCGGCCTTGACGCTGATTGTTCCAGCCGCGGTCTTGATGAACGCAGGGGTGAGCGCATCCAGCTTGTAGAACAGCGACGGGTCGAGATAGCGCGCGTCCATTCCTGCTACTGTTTGGGTTTCAAGCTGAAACACCATCGCGGTCGCACCAATGGTCACAGCGCCGTCATTGGTCAGCATCCAGACGGTGTCTGCGCTGACAGTGCCTTTCTCGATCGGAACAAGAGCGCCGCCATTAAGCTCGGCTCCCTCGTCTGCATCGATTGCGCGCACCCATGCGCCAGCTGCTGCGACATAAATGCCGTTCTGACTGCCGACGGCTTGGTTCTTCACCAAGATGCGGTCGCCTGCCTTGGCTGCAGCAGCCCAATCACCACCGGCTTGCGTGCCGAGGCCAGCGAGTTCGATGTCGCCAGTTGTGGTGAAGCGGCACGAATCCTTGTAGTCCTTCTTGCTCAGTTCGGCCGCCAGCTCGCTTTTACTGAACGCCCATCGCTCCCAATCGGCCGGATTTGCTGCGGGCGATTTGTTTGTATTCTGGGTCAGAGCCTTGTAGCTCAAGCCATCGGGGCCGCGCGAATAATCTCCGATCTCGTAGGTCTCATCTGCCGCCCAGTCGGAAATGCCGCGACGGGTTAGGTAGCGGATGCCGTTGGCCAAGAATCCAAGAATCCAGTTCCAGCGTTGTCTCGCCGGCGGGATGTTGGAAAGCGGCCAACCTGCTTGCAGCTCCGCGTTAGTGGGTTGAACCTTGTCTCCTGCCTCTGCCCATACGGGTAGAACGGGTGGTTTCGTCAGTGCCATGTGTTAGAACTCCTCTGCAAATAGGCCGCCGATCAACGGCTGCCCTTCTTCACCAAACGACAGGGAACCAGGCTGCCCGTCGAACCCAAAATAATTTGTTGCCTCAAACGTGATATATCCGCCGATGCGCACTCCGCCGGCGCGCGGCAGGATGTTCAACGACTTGACGATGTACTTCTCTTGCCACGTCAGCTGCCGACCGATGGCCACGTTGATGGTCATGCCGCCGGGGTCGTCAACCACCACGCGCGCTGTGTTGAACAAGAACGCCAAGCTGGCCAGCATGTCCTCGTTGGTGCCGTGCGAGTGGTTCTTGACGATCTTCGCGCGTATCAACATGCGGAACTCGATGTCGGCCAGCACACTGGTGGCGGCCTCAGATTCCAGCTCGTCGCGGAAACGTGCACCAACGCCGAGGAAGCCTTCTTCGCCAAAGCCTGCGGCTACCGGCTGGCCATCGAACCCGAAGAACTGCATGGGGATGGAGTTCGGAAGAATCCGGCCAACACCGATGATGTCGCCGACCACGTCGAGGTTGACGCCTTCGGCCAGGTCGATGTCCAGCTGCTCGGCGATCCTGTGAAACACCGCTTCCAGCTCGTCCGTTTGATCAAGCAAGGCGGCAAGGTTGGCCAAGAACTTCTGGCTGTTCTCGTACTGGCATGCAACGCGATCAAGCCCCGTTTGCAGATGGCTGATGGCTACGGCACTCATACAATGGTCACCTCAATGCGGGCTGTGTCGAATACCGCGATGCCGTCGAACGGCACGACAATGTCTGCCGTTCCAACCGGCGCCGGTGCAATGCCGACATGCAGCGTGTTGATGGAGTGGCCGGGAATCGCGTTAATTGCGTCGTAGAGCCGCGAGTAGATCAGCTCCGTGCCAATACCAAGGTTGGCCAGCGCCCATGCAACCAGCGAATTCTGAATGCGGACGATGCCGTCTGTTGGCCAGCCTGCGTATGTGTGCAGCGCGATCGAGATATAGATGTTCGTCTGCTGCGGGCGGCTGAATTTCAGCGTGTGCGGGTTGCCTTGACTGTCGTTTGTGATGCCGCTGGAAGCGCCGACGGTTGTTACCCCTTGGCCCTTCTTTTTCCAGATGGTGGCCAGAATGTCAGCATCTGTGCCACCGTTCACAATGCAGTAGATTGAGTGCGGCGGTTGCCCGTTTGCATCGACTGCGTCGGTGTCGTTCTCTGTCACGCGCGCATTGAGCACTGCCGGCAGGTTGGCCAGCGCGCCATAGATGGAATCGACGTTTGCGTTGCCGGGCGTTGCTGTTGATGCCTTGCGGCGGATTCGCAACTGCTCGTCGGTTTCCTCGTCACGACCAGGTACAGCGTCGGCGATGTTGGTCGCGGTCTGCCAGCCATAGATCGGCGTATCGATTTTGGTCAGCGTGCCGGTCGTGGCCAGAGTTGCACCTTTCACGGTTGCCTGTGCTGCGATGTCGACTTGCCCGGTGCCGTCGATAGTGACTTCGGCCAGCGTCTTGAATGTCGCGCCGGTTGCCGAACTTTTCACCAGACTACCGGCAGGAATGACAGTGCCTTGCGTACCGACGCAGCGGATAGTGGCCGTGCTGTACGAACCCTCGATGCGCCGGATGCCGTTGAATTGAACGATGCGACCAAGCGCCACGCCGACCGCCGACTGCGGGTTGATGCTGTGGTAAACATCCTCGGCCAGCTGGTCCAGATTGCTGATCGCCTCGGCATAAATCCCGAGCGTCTGGCCGTCGATGGTGTCCGGGTCAAGGTTGATGTTCGGGCCAAATATGGCCTGCATTTTGGCTTTCAGCTGGGCCAGTCTCTCATCGAGCCTGCTGCGCTGAAAGCCTTGGGCGGTCAGTTGAGTCATCGAATCACCTTGATGTTTACCACGCTTCCGTAGATGTTGATCACGGTCGCCTGAATGAATAACTTGCGGGTCTCGCGGTCATAGGTCATGTCGAACGACCTGATTTCCTGAATTCCCTCGGTTTCGAGAATGGTTCGCTTGATGATGGCCTGCGCCAACGGCATGTTGGCTGGCTTCACCATGATGTCTTGCAGGTGCGGCACGCCGGCATCCGTATCCAGAAACCACTCGTTGAACAACAGCAGCAAGCGTGTTTCCACGGCTTGCGCTGTCGCCTCGTCGTCCTTGGCATAGTTGGCGAGTCCCTGCCCAAAGGTCATGTCGTGACCTTCGTCGAGTCGTCTTACCAGCATGGAATCTCCTTAAACCGTATTGCCGGTATTGAATCCGTCGTGCTCGACGTGATGGTGGTTCTTGATTGACTTACCGTCAGCAGTGACGTCGCCGCCAGTAATGGCCATGTTGCCGGACACTGCTGCGCCCGCGCCGCCGCTGATCGCCAAACCGCCCGCGCCGGTGATAACGCCGGAAGTGGTTGTGGCTCCCGTGCGCGTTGTATCTCCAGCCAGCGTCATGCTGCCTGTCTGGGTAATGTTTCCGGTTTGCGTCACATTGCCCGTCTGGTTCGTATTGCCTTCGTGGATGATGTTGCCCTTGACGTAAATCGTGCCTTCGGTGAGGCGGATGTAAGTTGACCGGCTGCGGGTGCGCAGTTCGGCGCCATCCATCTGCAAGGCGGTGAGCTTCTTGGGCTGGCTGTTCACGCCTACCTGCGCAAAAGCGTCAGACAGATCATGCAGTCGATACTCGGCAGGCAGCTGAACGCCGCCTTTTGCATGCCAGAAGTCGATGCAACGCTCGCTGAAAAACAGAATGCACTCGTCGTCCTTCTTGACCGGGAATGTCAAAAAGAAGTCACCTCCACCGGGGAATGCCACCGGCACATCGACACACAACGGCAGATTGACCGGCCCCTTCTCAGTGAAAATGCGCTGAATCGCAGGCTGCACACTGGCTGTCTGCGTGTCCTGATCGAAGCTGGCGATGATGCCTGGCATGCAGGTGTGCAGGTCTTTCAGGCGCCCCTCAATCTGAGAGGCATGCGCCGCTTCCTGTGTTGCCGTCAGCTGCTGATCGCGCTGCCCTTTGCCGTACTGTTTCCCGTCTGCCATGCCTTACCTCGTTTCCGGGATGGGCTGGTCAAGGCCAATGCACTCGATTTCGCTGACCCATTCCTGCCCGCGGTTGTCGCCCTTGTGGGTGAGTTTCAGCACCTTGTAGATGCCGTCAGGGTCGAGCCTGACGAGCTGCTGATTCTCGCGGCCAACCGGCGCGTTGGTTTCCTGCTTCTCGCGCTTCGTGGCCAGTGCCTGTGCCTGCTGGCGTTTCGCCTTGATGCCGTTGTTGTCCAGCTTGATGGCGCCGTTCACGCGCAGCGTCGGGTTCATCAGGCACTTGACCGCGATGCCCTTGTCGTTGATCTCCGGAGCGCCCAGCATGCCGGTATCGGCACGGATGACAACCGCCTGCCCTGGCAGCACGTCATTGGTGCTGACGATGACCAGCTGACCGTCCTGAATAGACCAATTCGCACCGGATTCGCGCGCAACATCATGCAGCACGTTGCGCGTGTTGCCGCTGATCACCTTGCCGCGCAACCTGCTGCGGTCGGTGACTTGCACGTGACCTTTGGCCGTGCCGCCCACACCCTTGAAGGTGCCGACGGCGCGCTCCACCAGCTGATTCGTTGTTGTTCCTGACGCCAGCGTTTCATTCATCACTGCCTGGCGGTAGTCCTTGTCACCGTCTCCGCCTTCGATTTCAGTGATGTAGTCGTTGCCTTCGCGGTAGCGGTAGACGTGCTTGATGTTGCCGCGAAATACAAGGCGCAGCGCGCCTTCGTAGCCTGCATTCAGAAGCACCTCGTCGAACTCGTGCTTGATCTTCGCTTCGTTGTCCGGGTGCAGGTTGTAAATCTTGATGATGGCCGTGTTCGGGGCTGACTCGACGGTCTTGGCCACTTCGAACTGCACCCGCAGGTTCTCGATCATCAGGCCGGCGCCAGCCTTACCAATCACCAGCTGCACGCGGCGCTTCCACTGGCGGACTGAGTCGTTCATGCAATCACCTCGTCAGCACTAAACCAGTAGACTTTCACCCTGTCGCCAAGGTCGTCCGGTCCAGCATCGATTCCCGTGCCGTTAGCGTCCACGCACAAGATGCTGCCGATGCCGAAGTTGTAAGGCTCCAGCAGGTCTTGACCAAGCACCATCGGAACCGACGCGACCATCAGCTGCTGGCTGGCGCCGTCGTACAGGTCGAACGTCCAGACGCCGGAACGGTCGTTGTACTTTGCCTCGATCGTGTACTTGGCGTCGCCCAGCTGCGAGGTGAACTTCTGCGCCGGGTCGCTGGAGAATGGCAGCTCTGCGATCATGTCACTTGCTTCCTGTCATGGCCTGTTTCAACTTAGCGGCAAGAGATTGCTTCTTCGGCGCACTAGTCACCTCTGTTCCCTGCTGCTCTCCCTTGTCCTTCTTCGGTCCTACCTGCCGCTTTGTCGCCCCAGCCTTGCGCGGCGGGTACTGCACCACCTGCGTGTAGACGACAATCACCTCGCGCAGCTCTGCCGTGAACAGCAGGGCAGCGGACGAGTCCTTGTCCTGGCTCGACCGAACCGACGTGCAAATCATGTTCTTGTAGAGCTTGAGGCCGGTTTGCAGGTCGAATGGCTCGGCCTTCTTTTGCAGCTCGGTGAGCAACTCGAACGCACGACGCGAACGTCCAGCCGCCGATGAGAACGGGTCGCTTGAAAAAATGTTCAACCGAGAATCTGACACGCCGGCGGAAATCTTCACGCGCAGCGGCTTCATGTAGGCATGGTCGCTGACGACGACGCCCGTCTCGACCGGATTGTCGGTGACTTCCAGATCGGACTCGTGCGTCTCTTCGAACACCGCATCAAACACGAGTCCGCCCATCGAGCGGATGACGGCTATTTGCGAGATACCTAAAGCCTCGCCAAGGATGCTCATAGTGCCACCGCCGATTGACCGTTACGGGTTGCCTGCCTGTTCATGCGCTCAAGCTCCTTGCTAACAGCCTCGCCAGCTTTCGCCGGGTCTGGACTGCTGACGTGGATCTGCGTGCCAGTGATCTGTGTGGTCTGCGTCACGGTTGATGTGCTGGATGAAGTGCTTCCGGCAGTACCGATGACGCCGCCCTTTGCGTTCACTGAGTTGTTCGCCGCCGATGCTTGAGCTCCACTGCCGGCAGCGCCTACTGCCACCTTCACATTGCTGGCGTCGTTCGTCAGGCCAAGCAGTTCGCCGACCTTGCCGATTGCGCCCATCACTATGTCGATAAAGCCCATCACCTTCTGTTTGGCTGTCTCGAAGATGCCGACGACGAACTCGATGCCGGTCTTGATGCCGTTGAACACGGCAACAAAGGCATCGGCCAGCCATGCCACGCTATTGATCACGGCAGCAATAGCCCAGACAAGCGCCTCGGCAATCCAGCCGACCAGCGTCGCTATGATTGGAATGACCGCGGCCAGAATGTAGCCCCAGCCTTGGAACACGGTCTTGATGATCGGCCAAAGGATCTCGGCCAGCACGCTGACCAACTTCCAGAGCGAGCCACCAAGGTCTAAGAGCGGCCCCTTGAGGGTGTTCCACTGCTCCAGCCAGAAGTCAATGAGCGCACCGACGCCACGCTGGATGCCCTGAATCACGTCCAGCAGCCACGGGAATTGCTCGATGAGTCCGCCGATGACGGAGTCGTTGCCTTCCTTCCAGTTGACGTAGTCGTCAATCAGCAACGCCAGGGCGATGACGATGCCACCGATCAGCGCACTGGTCACCAGCGCGGCGGTGTTGGCCACGGTGAGGGCGCCAGCCACCAGCCGGATACCGGACGCGATGACGCCGAACGCCTTGTAGGCGGCGTATTTTGCGATGAGCGCCAGCGCGGTGGCCATCAGCATGAATCCGGCATTGGTCGCGCCAATCCATCTGAGCAGACCAGACAGGCCGTTGGCCGCCCGTACTATCCAATCCCAGAACGTGCCGAGCAGCATGGTGACGAACTGCAGGAACCGCGTGATTGTCGACTGCACAATTTCGCGATTCGCCATCAGCCATTTGCGCATGCCGTCGAGCATGTTGGTCATGGCTGGCATCAAGTTGACGGCGATTTGTTTGGTCAAGCCGCCGAGCATGAAGCGGGTGCGGTCCATCGCGTCGGCGAATAAGCCGGCTTTCTCGGCATCCTCTGCCGTCACGCTACCAAAGGCGCGGGCCTCTTCGCGCAGTGCGGCGATGTGCTCCTTGCCCTTGAGTAGCATCGGAATCAGCGTGCGATCGATGCCAAGCTTTTCAGCCATAGCGATGGATTCCTGCCGGGACATGCCCTGCATCTTGTCCGAAACTTCCCCGAGGATTTGGTCGAACGACTTGACTGAGCCGTCAGCGTTCTTGGCCGACATGCCCAGCTTGTTGAACGTCATCGCACCGCGTCCGATGCCAAGGACAGCCTCGCCGACGGTTTTGTTTACGGCGGAAATGGACGACTTCACAGCATTCAGGTCGGAGCCGGACAGCTGCGCGGCATGACCAAGCTCGGACACCATATCGACAGCGACTTGCTCGGCTTCGGCAAAGTCGCCGAGGTCGTCGATGCCATAGCCTATCTTGGTGATGAAGGCGCCAACGGCGGCCGCAGCAATGCCGGCCACCTTGCTTATGCCGAGAACGGTGTCCTTGGCGTCATCCATCTTGGACGAGAAATTGTCCAGCTCCTTGGTGTCGATCTCGAAGCCGAGCGCGACAAAGAAACTTTCGATGACGTTTGCGGACATGACTATTCCCTCTTTCTAACCTCGTCGAAGCGGCGCTGGTATTCGGCCTCTTCATCCATCGCCTCATGGAAATCGGCCAGCTCGTTGATGCTGTACGTCCCGTCCTGCAACTGCCGCAACGAACACAGCGGCGGGTCACGCATGACGGGGCGCATCAGGTACCAGTTGATGTTGGCCGATTCAATGACTTCTACTTTGCTGCTTTCTCCACCTTGGCGCGGATTGAAGCGAAGAGGCTTTCTGGAAAAAAATCGCTGAAATTGAAGCGTAGCGCTGCGATGAACACCTGCCACACTTCCTTGTTGCGGCCGGCGAACGTGGCGTTGATTTCCACGCGCTTGCCGTCGCAGCTGACGTACTTGAAGACCGTATCCATAGTCGCCAGCAGCTTGTCGGCGTCCATCTTGGACGTCAGCATGCCGATAGCAGCGGCGCCAGCCTGCTCGGCATCCGCCTCAGTGGAACCGGTCTTCTTGGCATCCATGAACGCCTTGAATAGCGGCTCACCGATAACGCTGGCGATGGCGATCTCCACCCGAATGGCATCGACCGGGGGGATGGTGCCGAAGGCGAAGGTGCGGTCTCCGAATTGCTTGGTGTTTTCCATTTACTTATTCCCCTGATTAACCAAGAACGGCAGCGACAGCCGTGGCGGCTCCAACCAGCGACGGGTCGCCTAGCAACAGGTCGAGGCGCTCAGTCACGACAGTCCACTCCTGAGAGGTGGCCTTCGCACCGCGCGTCATGTCCGCTGGCTTCTTGATGTAGCCGATGGTGCCGGTGGCCAAGTCCTGGCGGTACGTGTCCTGAAACAGCGTGTTGACCGGCACGAAGGTCTTTGCTCCACCTTCCTGCAATGCGCACAGGCTGTTCAGGTACTTGTTGGACGACGAGGTCTGCTGCAGCTTGAATGTGATCTCGCCCGACTTGTCGGACGACAGGCTGACCATCATTTCGCCACCAGCTCCAACCTTGTCGGACGCAGAGTCAGAGCGGCGCTTGATCTGGATGACGTCGTCGCCTTCGTCCCAGCCTGTGATTTCGACGCCGTTCACCAGCATCACGGTGTTGTTAAACGAATAGACTTTCATGTCTGATTTCTCCTAGTGATGTGGCGGATTAACGCTCGAAAGTGACGGTGATGTCGGCGAAATGAATCGCACCGGCACCCTTGGCAATGATCTGAATCGGCGGAGCCTTGCGGGCTTCGCGGTCGGACGTGTTCTGCTCGGCAACCGGCTGGGCATACACATAGAAGCCCTTGGCCAAGTACGAGCCTGACTTCGTTTCGCCCAAGTCCATGCCGTTCCAGATGCCAGGAGCCAGCAGGCCGTTGTTCACGCCTTCGCGGCATGCCTTCTCAGCTTGCTGCACCAGCGCCGCCACGCCACGGTCTGTCTGTGGCACCTTGGTAGTGCGGGTGTAGAGGTAACCGAAGACATTGGTTTCGATGGCATTTTGCAGCCAGTCGAGGCCATGACGCTCGTCGAAGAACTTGCCGCTGGACATCACGCCTTCGGCCAGCATCGCGCTGTCGCCGAAGTAGGTGTAGTAGTTGCAGTTTTTCGCCACCAGTGCCAGGCGTTGCGACTCGGTGATGGTCACAGGAGACGTGCCGGGCAGCAGTTTGAATTTCAGGGTGATGGTCGAGTTTTGCTCGTTGAAGTTCACCGTGAAGCCGCGGGCGAATGCCGACACGATCTGATAGGGGTCGTTGTTGTCCCAGATGCCGATGGTGCGGTCGTACAGGTTGCTCTTCATGTGCGACATGATGTCGTCGATGGCGGCCTGATCGAGCACGTTACTGTCGGAAGTCGTGAAGCCGTACATCTTGACGCGAGCCTCGGCCCACGCTGCGGCGTCTTTGATGTCCCGAGTCACGACCTCGCTGGTGAAGACGAAGCCATACCACGACGGGTCAACGTTCTGCAAAGCGTCCAGCGTGCCAGCGATGGTCTCGATGGCTGCGCCTGCGGTCTTGATACCGAGGTCGGCGGCACGAGAACCCAGCAGCGGGCCGAGGTCGGTACCGAGTGCAGGAGCCGTGGTGTAATCGACTGTAGACAACACGCCGGTGGTGCCGCTGCGGAAGATGAAGCGCGTACCGTCGAAGGTGCAGGTGGCGTTAGGTCTGGCAACTTGCAGGCGGGTCTGGATGAGCGCCGCGATGGCGTTCATGTTGGCAGCGCCGGCCAGATTGACGCCGGTTACCCCCTCGTTCACACCGCCGTCGATGTTGATCTTGAATGCGCCGTCAGTGATGGCCTGCCATGTGGCCAGCGTCTTCTGGTAATTGACCGAGCACAGCAGTTCACCAGGCACGGCCACGTTGAAGCGGCGGCTGATGGCAAGCTCGGTTGGGCGCGGCGACTGGCTGAAAAATACCTGCGCGGCCTTATATTCCTCGTCACCAGACGAGAAGTCGGCGGCGACAGCGTCCATGTCCGAATAAAAGCGCATGCGGTTGCCGACGGGTAGGCGCGCGCTGATGCCAATGATGTTGAGCAGACCAAATCCCTTGCGTTTCGGGAAAGTGGGGCTGGACAGAATACTGACCTTGACTACTTTGGATACTGGAATCATGGTGCGGTTACCTCGCTAGAAGTGGTTGAAGTTGCGGTTTTGACAGTGACCGGGAACGTGCCGTAGGTCGTGATGCTCTGTGCTTCTTGTGCCATCAGATAGAACTCAAGATCAATCTGCGCGCGGGCCTCCCATGCGGCGTCGACGAGAGCCGTCAGGTTTCGTGGGGGCGATGCCCTGACGAAGCCGAGGTTGATAGCGTTGAGCTTATCAACCGAACTGGACAGCGACATGCGCGTGCTCAGTTTGCATGCCTTGGTGTACGCATCCACCCGGAAGAACTGCACCGAGACGGACAATTTGCGCTGCCCGACGAGTGCTTCGGTGACGGTGAGCGCCGGTGCTATATCGTTAGTCAGCTTGCGATCGTCCTGCCCGGTGTCGTCGATGACCGTCACCAGCACCGTGGCGAATTGCTCGGTCTGCTTGCCTGTTGGGGCCGTCTGGTTGGCTGGCCTCACTGAGTCGGCAGGCATGGCCAGCGTCTCGCGGATGAAGGTGCGAATCAGCTTGTTGATGTCATCTACAGTCATCGCACGAAGCCCTCCGCCCAGACCTGCCAGAAGCCATGATCGCGCCACGGCTTGGCCGCAATGACGCGGTACGGACTGCCGTGCCAGACGATCACGTCGCTGCGCTGGGTGTCCGCGTTGTCGATGCGCAGCTCCTCGTCGCAGTACACGGCGATCATGTTGCCGAGACGCACACCCTCCGGAAGCATCGCCAGCGTGTCTTCACGCTTGGCAGGCTGCACGATGCCGACCTTGTTGGTCACAACCGGCGCCGCCGGAATCCACTCGCCCTCGACGAAAGCGCCGCCCGACCGCTCGACCTGAAACGCTTGGGCGAGGTCAGGGTCTCGCATGAGTTCGGCGACGTTAATCATTGCTCTTGTCTCCCAGCTCCCACGAAACGCTCTGAATCATCTGCCCGCTGTCGATCAGCGGCTTCGAACTACCCTTACGCCGGATGGTTTCGGCCTTGAGGGGCGCGAAATTGCCGTTACGGATCTCCTGCTGCACGTCGCCCTTGGCCATTTCGCCGAGTTGCCCCAGCGCGGTCTCGACCGTGGTCTGACCGCGCAGCATCTTCACCAGGTTGATGCGGTTGAGCCTGATGTACTTCTCGCGATGCTTGACCGGCGTAATGCGCAAGAACGGCCGCTCTGGGATTGTTCCATCACCAGAACCGAACTCATGCACAGCGGCGATCATGGCTACGGGCGTTCCGTCTTCCTCATGCTTGCCCTGCGGAATGCCGACGTGCACGACCTTGTTGCTGCCAACCAGCCGCCTGCGCAGCTCGTCGATCTTCTTCGGGTCGATGTCCTTGAGCACCCGCGTGGTAACGCGAGCGGGCGAGCTCATACAGAGAGTCCACCGCCACCAACCTGCTTGCGCAGGTAGAGGTATTTCTGGCCGTACAGCGTCCGATAGAACGGGTTGTCAGCCTGCTTATTCAGCAGCCCGGTGTCCTTGGTCACCTGCACGTCGCCGACTTTCTTAGTCAGGTTGTCGTTGGTCATGGCCTGAACACCGCCGCCTTGCGCTGTTTGTGCGTTGGCCAGAGCCAGCTCGTGTGCAGCAAAATAGGCGACCCCATCCGAGTAGAGGTCGCCCCAGCGCGCAACGTCGAAATGAGGCGCAGTCCGGTCGATGAACAACTGGACGCGCGCGTCGGTCTCGGCGTTGAACTCAGGGAACAGCACCTTGAACTCAGCAGGGGTCATGGTTTAGCTCCTTACTTGTTGCCGCCGGTGTTGCCAGCGCCTGCATCAGGTGCTTTCGGTGCTGCCTTCTTTGGCAGGACCAGCCATCCTTCGTCGAAGTATTGCGCGACGACCTTGTTCTTGCTGGCTTCGGTGATCAGTGCGTCATCGACCTGTGCTGCGCCGTTCACGATCTTGTTCTTGTCGTCAGCGCTTTGACGAGCTGCAGGGATGGTTACTTGCGCAAGTTCGCCGCCTTTTGGGACGACGTTCAGCGTGATTTCGTGCTCGCGAGTGTTTTCAACGGTTACGAGTGCCATGTCATTGCTCCTTGATTTTGGGTGTGGGAATTGGTGGTGTTGCAGTGGAAGCGGGCGACTTTGAAGGCCGCCCGCCGCCGGTGTTGCCAGCGCCTGCTTAGATGCCGTCCATGTAGTACGCGGACTTCGGATAGCGGAATTCCACACCCGAATACTTGTACTCGCCCGGAACCTGCACGGAGAGGCCGATCAGCTGCGGTGCCAAGAAGCGCAACGGCAACGGAACGTGCATCACCACGCGAGAGTCGGACTTCACGTAGCCCATCATGCGGCGTGTGCCACCAGCGCCTGCGGTGTCCAGGTCATAACCCGCTTGGAAGCGAATGTCTTGACCTTTTTCGACCTTGGCGATGTTGTTCTCCTTGATGTACTGGAGAATGGTCTTGTCGCTGTTGTCGCTGCGCGGTGTGCTGGCGATGTAGGCGTATGCGCCTGGCGCCATCACGATGTCCGTCACCTGGTCGTTGTACTTCGTGTTCGACCAGACATTCAGAATCAGCGTGTTGATGTCCGACAGGATCTGCGCCGGAGTCTTTGGCCCAGTCTGCCATGCGCCAACAGGTGCATTGCCTTGCGGCACGTTGGCGTTGTTGAACAGACCAGTGACACCGGAGGCAGTCTCACCGAACAGGCCCACGTCGTTCATGTGGCGGCGATAACCGTCAATGGCAGCGTTCAGCTTGCGCTCGCTGATTGGGCGACGCAGGAACGCGGTGCGACGCAGCTCCTCGGTGGTGTAGTCGTAGCCGATGTCACCGTTCAAGACCGGGAAGGACTTGTCAGCGTATGCCACGTCAACCAGGTTGATGTCGCGACCCTTGCCGGTGGTGCGCTTACCGCGGCCAGCGTAGTCGTAGATTTCGTAACGGATGCTGTCCGCATGCTCACCAGCTTCGTAGGTGATTGGAATCAGCTGCTCGTACTGCATCGGCGTGTATTGCTTCTCGAACACCTGAGATTCGGTGTAAGCGAGTTGCGACACGATGAACGACAGAGCTTCCTGTGCGTCGCGGCCCTGAATCATGGAACCGTCCGCGATCAGCGCGGCCATTACCGGATTGAGACGCAACGAATCGAATGCGCCGAAACGGGCTTCATCGACCGAAACTACGCGGCCGTCACCCAATTGGATTTTCTTGGTAGGCATGTTTTTCCTTTCTGGAAAATGAAAAGCCGCCCGAAGGCGGCTCTATGCAATGTCGACAGGCGACGGTTAGCCAGCGATGCGGATGATGCCGATCGCGCCAGCAGCGGTTGTGGTTTCCCACTTGGCACCGGGAACTGCAACACGGCCAGCGCCAGCAGCGCCACCAGTTACGGAACCGAGCTTGCCGCTTTGGGCAGTCACGGAAATCACGCCATCGCCACGAACGGCGTTCTCGTATGCAGTTGCATACACGAAGCCGTCGCGCAGGACAGGGACTGCATCCTTCTGGGCGTAGTTGACGTTGTTGCTTGAGTCTGCCGGGCGAATCGCATGGCGAACAGAAATGCCGACGATGAGATCGCCGTCAGCTGTAGGTGCCTTGCAAGTGTTGTCCGCAGCGGAACGGGCAACAGCCACGCCGAAATCAATGGCGGTGGCTTGGTCGTTGATCAAAGTTTCAATCGTGACCGGGTTTGTGTCGACGATCTGGCCAGCGTAACCGAGGTCACGGAGGCGACCGCCATAAGTACTCAGGTCGGGTTTGGACATGCCAATCTCCTATAGGGTTGAGGGGTTTTCTCGGTTACTTCTTACTTCTGCTGCCAGGCTTGAGTTGACTGCGCCATGAACTTGTCACGGCCGGTCAGCTCATTCGTGGTTTGTTTGCCACTGTCGTCGCCAACAAGGGCGGCAGCAAGGGCAGAGTCGTTGCCAGTTGCAGCGTCTCCGGCTTCGGTCTTCACCGATGCGGCCAAAGCGTTGAACGTGGCGCGGACGTGTTCTTCATCTGCAACATCGAGTGCTTTGCCAGCCAGCACTGCATCGGCCACGGCCTTGGCGGTCGCGTCTTTGCCGGACACGGTTGCAATGACCTCGCGGCGGATTGCATGGCAGGTCTTGCCGTCGGTGGTGATCTCCGGAACAAGGCGCTTTGCCGTGGCAAGCATGGCCGACCATCCGGCAACCATCGCGTCGCGTGCTGCTGGCGTGATGACGTCCTTCTTCAATTGCTCGATTTCGGCGTTTGCCTTGTCGAGTGCGGTTTGCAGTTCGGATGCCTTCGCTGCCGTGGGTTGAAGCTTGGCCAGTGCGTCGCGTGCTTCATTGCGTTGCCCGACCAGCGTTTCGATGACATTCGCAGCGGTGTCTTCCACCTCCAGCGGGATGCCGTCGACAGCGACTTTTCGTTTTGCGTCAGTCATCGTCTTTCCTTTCGTGATGTTGGTTTGAGAATCGGCAATCCGGCACGCCGAACCACAGCGAGCCGCATCCACCAGTGCTACATGGTTGCCCCGGATGTTTCGTTGAATGCCGTCGTAGGCGCGGCCGTCGGCCGTTTGCCCTGACGTCATGTCCAGTTCGAAGGTGTAGCCGTTTGACAGCTGAACCTTGCCAGTCTGTACGGCCTCGATTGCGTCCTTTGCTCTGACCAGCAACGTGCCGGTCATCAGATCACCCGAACGGGTTACATCGCGCACCTCACCTTTGGCTAACTCCGACCAGTTGTCAGCGGTCACAGCTTCTTTCGGGTGCTCGATCGTGATTGGCTTGCTTTCAAAGCTGGCCATGCTGGCGGGGTTGAAAACCTCTTCGGCAGGGCGGTGCAGTCGGATGACCTTCATCGGGTCTATGCCGTCGGCATCCAGACCCAGCTCGAAAGCTCGGTATTCCTGCACGCCGGTGCGCGCCAGATTGCCGGGTGCGATCAGATAGCCCTCGTCGGTCATCTTCCGGCTGGTCAGCGACATAAAGTCGTGCGCCTGAATTGTCCTGTTTGTCATAGGCCGAGTAGCTCCTCTTCTTTGTCCAGGTCAAAGTACGGAATTGCCACACATCGGCAGTTCACGTCATCACCCGGGTGGCCGGTTTCTGCCGGCGCATCGTTCCAGCTGAACAGCTTGCCGTCGTTGTCTGCATGGTCTTCCCTCACGCGCTCATCGCCGGAGGTCTGCCACACATACTTGTCGATGCCCAGCGATGTTTGCCTCGCCTGATTGAACGAGCCGTTCATCTTGCTTGTTTGGTCGCGGGCGATCAGTTTGGCGCGGCTCTCAGTCACACCGCCGATGCGTTCGACCTCCTTGGCCAAGTCCTCATAACGGGTGCCGCGCTCCATGTTCTTTCTGACTGCGTCTTCCAACTTTTCAAAGTACTGGTCAGGGATGGACGTGATCAGTTCGATGTTGGCCGTCGTGGCTGCATTCATCGCATCCATGACGGGGCCGGAACTCGACAGCAACGATGTAATGTCGATGCTTACCGACGACTTAATGGAAGCCTTCAAGCGCTCGTCCACCATGCCAGCACTGCGCTGAACGGCAAGAGCTGCCAGTCGCTTGGCGGTCTTTTCGATACCACCGACGCGCTCTGCCATGCGGCGGAATGAAGATTCCAGAGGACGGCGCGGCAGCCTGTCCAGCGTGAGTCCATCCGTCGCCTTGGCATACAGTGGCTCGGTGCGCTTGAGTTCCGGCAGCAATTCCTCGCGGGCGATCTGGCGGAGCTGGCCAACAAGGGCCAGCAGCTGCTGCTTGTACCAGAGCTCGACCTTGTAGGACGGCTTCACCGGCTTGAGCAATCGGCCCTTGCGTTTCCGCAGTTGTGCGCCGTGAGGCATTGCGCCGACAACATGCCGCAGCTTGATGTGGGCCATTATTCCTCCGCGGATTTCTCGCCCTTGGTTTGCTTGCCGTCTTGTTCAACACCAGCAACCGGGTCGTCCTTGTTCTCTTCGCCGGGCTTTGGCTTGGCTGCTGGCGGTTTGCCGTGCTCGCCGTTTTCGTCCATCGGCTCGGATAGTTCCTCGGCCATGTCAACGTCTTCGGCGGTCATGTTTCTGTAGGTGCCGCGCTCTTTGAGTTCGCGAGCGACCAGTCCCTCGGTCACGACGCCCATGTCGACGTACACCTTGTCGCGGTCGGCGCGTGTTTTTTCAACGTCGGCCTGCTCCTTGTCGGACAGCTGCCAGAGCGGGTTGAACTCAAAGCGGAAGTCGTCTGGCATGTGGCCCAGCTCGGAACGCACCAACACCTCGTACAGATACTCCAGCGGGGGGCGCAGTTCAGACTCTTGCTTGGCCGACACCATGTCGTAATGGTTGCGGATGTCGTTGTCGCCGGTAGCGGACAGACCTGCCGCAGACTGACCGAACAGGCGCGTCATAGGGATGTCGGCAGCGCCGGACACATCGACCATGAAGCGCTCGATAATCTTGTCGAGGTTGGAGAAGTTGTTGGACTTCTTCTCGAAGCTCTCGGTGCCATCCAGCAGCAACATACGGTTGAAGCTCTTGAGCAGCGCAGCGACTTGAAAGCGCTTTGTCAGCAGATCCTCGCCACCCTTGCGCGCCAGAATCTCGTTCAGCGAGTCGGACTTCACCACGTCGATGTTCGCCTCGAACAGCATTGTGGCCACGGCTTGCGTCGTGGTATCGCAGTTCATCAGGCTGTCCATGACGTGCTGCAGCGACGAATCGTCCCACATGGCGTTTCGCAGCCAGGCGAAGTAGGGCAACTTCTCGCCATTGAAGCGCAGCACCCGGGTGTGATGTACGCGCACCGTCGATTCGGCGATGGTATACATATCGGGCATGCCGAAATTCGAGCTGCTCAGGTCGCGATTCAGGGAGCCCGCCGCCGAGACACGCCAGCGATCGACGACGTGCAGATAACTCAGGTCGCCTTTCTTGATGTTGCGCACATCCAGCGGCTTTTCGAGGTTCTTTTCCTTGGTGCCAATGATGATCAGCGAGCCGCCGTAGAGACCGGCCCAGCGCAGGGCTTCGTTGACCTTGCGCTGAACTGCAAAGCGTTTCTCAGCCTGCGTGATGACCGTGCCCAACTCCTCGCCGTCGAACATCACGTGCAGCCATGCGCGCGTCATGTCTTCGGCTTTGATGTTGATGATCTTCTTCGCCAACCAGCTGCCGCGGTACATATTCTCAAGCTCTTGCCGGGTCAGGACGCGCGGGTCACCCCAGACAGAATACGAACGCTTGTCGCGCTCTGTTCCGAGACCGGCAACCACGTTCTCAAGGCCATCGCCAATCGGCTGACGCGTCATGGACAGGGCGGCGTCTGCTGACTTGACGGTGCGTTCCTTTGCCATGTGTGTTGTCCTTGCTACAGGTTGTCGTAGATGCTGCCCTTCGTGGCCAGCATGTCGTTAATGGCATCGACCATCGGGTCTATCTGGTCGTCGTGCGCGTGCGTGTCGTCCGCCGTGAAGGCCTCGCACTCGGACACAAAGTCATTCACCCAAGGCGCGTTTTCCGGGATATAGGCAAGACCGGACTCGATGTAGCTCACCACGTCCATGACGCGTGTGAGCTTGTCGGCAACGCGGCCCATTCCCTTCACAGGGATGGCTCCTGCTTCCTGAATGTCCTGAATCAAGCCGGTTCCGCTCGACTTGTCCTCGACTACCATCTGGCGCAGCGGAGAATCGAAATCGCTGGTGTCCTTGTGCTTGTTCCAGAAGGCGATGGCGCGACGCTTGAGTTCAGGCGCTGGCCACTTGCCGCGAATCAGGTCCAGCAGGTAGATACGGCCATTCTCGCCAAGCCCCCAGCACTCGAACACGCTGTAGTCGTTGCGCTCGGCCGTCTTCTGAGCGGTGTCGGCGAATATCTTGCGGAAACGCAGCGGAGGTACGACTGCATACCTGCCGAAGCATTGCCCCTTGATGATGTCGCCACCCAGCGGGGACGGGCGCTGCATGTACTGGCCACTGAAAACGTAGCGGTCCTTGCTTTCCAGTTCCAGCAGGTCGGCAAGCGGCTCTTTGTAGGGCCAGTAACTGAACCGGCCTTGATCGTCGTGCGCGCTGTCCTCGATTAGGTCGCGGTATTTTTCCGGCAGCTCTTCGACATATTCGTCGTCAAGCAGTGCTGGGATGTTGATGAATTCCCACTCGCCAGGAACCTTCTGCGCCTTGATGAAGCCCGTCGGGTCTTCCTCTGCCAGCCGTTGCATGATCACAATGATCGGCGTGTCCGGGTTGGCCTTCCGGCTCTTCACCGTGGACACCAGCTTGCGGTTGGCAGCGGTGCGTTTTGTCTTGCTGTAGGCGTCCTCGACCTTCAACGGGTCGTCGATGACGATGGCGCCTTGCCAGCCTTCTGTCATGTGGCCAGCACGGAAACCGGTGATCTGACCACCTAGCGAAACGGCATAGACGCCGCCCGCCTTATTCCCGTCAACCTCGACGTTCCAGCGTTTCTTCGACTTGGCGTCGTCGGCAATCTTGAGCGGCCACAGCGCCTGAAACTCATCCGACTGCACGATCTCGCGCGCCGTCTGGCTGTTCAACAGCGCCAGGTCGTCCGAGTAGCTGATGTGCAGGAAGCGCGCACGCGGGTTAAGCGCGAGGCCACGAGCCATCAGGTTGATGGCGACAATCTCAGTCTTCGACGAACCGGGCGGCACGTTGATGACGACGTTCTTTAATTCGCCGTCGATGACGCGCTGCACGGTGTCGGCAATCAGCCGGTGGTGCCAGTTGACGCGGAACTTGATGCCCTGACGATGTTTGAAGAAGTAGCGGGTAAAGAACAGGTGGTCTTTTTCGCACTTCGCCTTGGCTACGGATAGCTCAAGGAATGGGTCAATACTCGTCTTCGAGCTTGGCGACCGCGGCTTTGATTTTGCGTTCATCGATCACTGTCGTCCTCTGCTCAACAGGCCCGCCATTAGGACCAGTAAGCTCCAGCGGCCTCGGCGCTTCCTTCCATCCTCCACGCGTCTTCAACCAGAAGATTTGCGATGTCGGGTTTCCTCCCGGATGGCTGTCTGTTGCCGTTGTCGCATTCTTGAACAACCCCTTTGCTACCTTGACATTGGCTTTCACTTCACCGCAATCAAGCTCGTGGCGGAAATACTTGCGCAGCGTGCGCTCGGTGATTGGGTCGCCGTTCTTTCCCTTGATGAAATTCGCAATGCCGTCCTGCGGGATGCCGAACGCTGCCAGCTGTTCAACAAGCTCGCGGTGTTCAGCTGTTGGTTGAAAGCTTGGTCGTGCCATGTTCGTCGCCTTTCCGGGCTGCCTCGATGTCGGCGAATGTCATATCCGACTCGCCCAGCCTTGCTTGTTGGCCGGTGAAGTTCTGCCAGCGCGTGACGATCACGTCGCAGTAGCGCGGCTCCAGCTCCATCAGTCGAGCGTGTCGGCCTGTTTTCTCGCAGGCAATCAGCGTAGATCCAGAGCCGCCGAACAGGTCGAGCACCACATCGCCGCCACGGCTGCTATTCGTGATCGGATACTCGATCAACGCCACCGGCTTCATGGTTGGATGCACATCGTTCCGGCTTGGCCGGTCGAAGTTCCAGACTGTTGTTTGTTTCCGGTCGCTGTACCAGCGGTGCGCCCCAGTGGGCTTCCAGCCATACAGCACCGGCTCGTGTTGCCAGTGATAATCCTGCCGCCCCATCACAAGTGATTGCTTCACCCAGATGCAGCACTGCGCCAACTTGAATCCGACGTCGATCATTGCCTTGCGAAAGTTCATGCCCTCGCTGTCAGCGTGAAACACATACAGGCCAGCGCCATCCTTAGCCACGGAGAACATGGCCGCATAGGCATCGAACAGGAAGCGGTAGAACGACTCGTCAGACATGGAGTCGTTCTGAATCGTCAGCTTGTCGGCCGTGCCGCCTTGGTAGGCGACGTTGTACGGTGGGTCGGTGACGTTGTACGGTGGGTCGGTGACGATCAGATCGGCCTTGTAGCCGTCCATCAAGCGTGCAACGTGGTCAAGACTGACGCTGTCGCCACACATGACGCGGTGGTCACCCAAGCGTCACACGTCGCCCGACTGCGATACCGGAACAGCTGGCGGCTCTGGCGTTTCGTCATCATCGGTCAAACCGGCCTTAGATTCAGGCTCCAGCAGGTTTCCCAGATCGACAGCATCGAAGCCGAGCAGATCAAGGTTGAAACCGTCCGACTTCAACTCTTCAAGCTCGAGCGACAGCAGCTCAGTGTCCCAGCCGGCCAATTCGGCCAGCTTGTTGTCTGCGATGACGAAGCCACGAAACTGCGAGTCTGTCCAGCCGGATGCGTCCAGCACCGGCACCGTACCATCAGGGAACGGCTCGGCCTTCTGAGCGCGGCCAGGCGGCGGGTAGATATGTTTGCCAGCAGCGTAGAGCTTGCGAACTGCTGCGAGTGTGCCGTGACCCTTGGCGATCACCCCATCGCGTACCACGATTGCACCGACCATGCCGAACTCGTCGATGCTGGCGGCTATCTGTGCGACCTGAGCATCCGAGTGGGTGCGACTGTTCCGTGCGTAGGGAATCAGCGACTCAACCGCTCTGGTGCCAATTTCGGGAGTCGCCATCTGTTTTATAGCCGGAAAAAACTGTCCTCTGAAAAGTAAAACACGCGCCCAGCTTGTGACTGGACACGGGATTACCCACCGCTTCAAGGAGGAGACGCGGAAACGAAAAACCCCGGAAGTTTTCACTATCCGGGGTCTGGACGCAGTACGGGGACTACGTTTATGGATGCTATATTCGGCATGTTTTGCCTAGTCGTCAAGAAGTTTTTTATCCAACCATCCCAATTTCAACCAATCGAGCTTCAACAGCATCCTTTGCCAGCGGCTCCATACCGGGCACGGCAGACTTTCCACTGCGGGCAGGAACACCGCTAAACCACGAGGCAACTTTGCTTGCATGCGCGCTAACTGTGTTCCGGTCGATGTCGTATTTCTCAGCAAGCAGCTCCAAGGTGACGCGCTGCTCTTTCTTGGTGAAGTACCGCACGACATACTCGCGACGCATCAACCCGTTCGCAGTGCATCCAGCCAGTGCTGTCGTGCGTACATGGTCGGCGAGGTAGCAGATTGCGTCCGTCCACTCCTTGTTCGGCTTGTGGCCAGAGCAGCAGATGGAGCGGCAGCTGCACGGGGTTGTGTGGGGGGCTATGCGCGCGATCAGGATGGCTTCGGCCAGTTTCCCTAGCCTCTGCACCTCGGCGCGAATCATGCCCGCCTGCGCTGCCCCATCAAGGCCAACAAGCCCCTTTCCGGTTCCGACTGCCGGAGAACACAGTCGGTTCATCAGTGGCCGGTCGAATGTCTGACCGGAAAAGTTGAACGCGAACACCAGTGCGCCGTGTGCGTTATCGAAAAGCGGTTCCAGTGCCTCAGCCGTTGCTATTTGCGCCATACAATTTCTCCCCTATTTGTTTCACAAACTCACGCTGAAAATAATCCAGCCTCTGATCTTCCAGCGATACCACCAGAATCGATTGCTCTCGCCATCCTTCACGCTTGACCTGTTCCGGGTCTGGTTTGGATGGCTGCAGAGCGCCAAGCGGGCAGCGATACCGTCCGTTCATATCGCACGAACCTCAACTTGCGCACGCGCTGTGCTGGCATAGCGTTTCTTCATCACCACGTCGACAGCCTGCTTGTCATCGCGCCACACGATCTCGTTGCAGGCGTCCATGATTCCCTTGAGGCAGTTGTCGATGTCGGGTTTCGATGTCGGGAAGATTTCGCCCGCCAATGCCGCGCGTTGTTTCTTCTGGCTCCAGCTGGCCGGCGGCGTCACGTACAGGTTGATCATCACCGCCACGGCGCCCTCGATGATCTGCTTTCCACCCATGGCTTCGTGTGCCGCAATCTTGACGAGGTTCTCGTAGCTGGCGGTCTTTTCCGGCGTGTAGGCCACCGTGAAGTTTCCGCGACGGGCGAACTTTGGCCGACCTTTCCCGACGGGCGTTCCTGGCACGATGAACGTGACAGCAGTTTGCGATTTTGTGCAAGTTAGCAATTCCGGCTCCTCGGTGTTGGTGTTGAATAGTTTTCCTTGATGCAATCCAGAATCCGCTGACGGGCTGGCGACCCTTGAACCTTGCTTATCACCATCAGCATTCCGTCCTGGTGCGCCTTTCCCATCGGCCTCGCTGAAACCACCAGTCTGGCGCAGCACTTCACGCACGTCATGGTGTAAGTGCCGCTGAACTTGCTGGCTTCCGCTTTCGTGCAGTCCGGGCATGTCACGCCTCCGCCCTTCTGCGCTCGATCGCGACAGACAGCCGAGCTCGGTAAGGCTCCATGAATTCCCCGACGTTCGGTTCTATGCCCAGCTCTTTGCCCTTGGCAAGCGTTGCCTCGTCACTGAACCGCCATGCACCGGACGTCTTGGCGGTGCTTGCGGCCGGCGGGTTCAGGATCTCTTCGATGATCGGCACGAGGTAGTTGGCTGGAATGGGGCCGTCGGGTTTTCGTTGTCTGGCGATAGCGATGGCATCAGCTGCCTGTTTGCCAGTAACCCCTCTGCCTACCCACGCAATCACGTTCGGGTGGCTGCTGGTGATGGTCACACCAGCTTTTTGCAGTTGGGTTGCAAGTTGTTCATAGGCTGGCGGCGGCGCGGCGCTTTCTACCGGTGACTGGTCACTGCTCTCAGAGTCTTGCGCTGCTCTTGTTTTAATACTGTCTTCTGTCCACTGTCCACTGTCCCTATCCACTGTCCCTTTCCCTTTCCCTATCAGAGCGTTTTCCGCTGGATTTCCTTCACCTGTCCGCTGGAAGTCCTCGCCGTGTCCGTCGGACACTTTCGGTTTGTCCGCTGGATTTCCTTCACCTGTTCCGCTGGAAGGATTACCGCTTTTCTTGGCTCTCTCATCGGCTTTACGCAGACGATCAGCCTCTTTCTTGGAGCGATAGGCGAGGCGTCCGGCCCATGCCTCGTTTGCCTTCTCGGCTACAACAGGGTGATACAGTCGGCCATCCGCACATTTAACCCAGCCACGCAGCGCGCCTTCGCGCACCTTCTTCCATTCCTTCACCACGCGACCGAATCCAGCGTACTGAGCCAGCACGATGTCGTCGTCTGGGATGCTGGCGGCCGGAACCTGATGCCAGGACGCGCACCAGAGAAGAACCGCGCACCGGAACTCGTCACCGTTTGAAATTGCAGAAATATCGCTGTCGCGCAGCCGCACAACATCCAGCGGCATGAATGGAAAGTCGCGCAGGTCGCAGTCTGGCGACGTGAGCGGTGAGGGAAGTTGAGTCACTGGAAAAGCTCCTTTTGTATCGGCGGTATGCCTACCGGCCTGATCGTGATGCCAGAAATCCTGTCGCGGCGCCGTGTGGCCTCGACCAGCTCTTTCGTATCGTTCAGCAACTCGTTGAGCCTTGCGCTTACCGTGGACTTCTGCAGCGTGAGCTCTTGCGCAAGTTCGCCAATGCTCCAGTCTCCGCCTCGCGCCTTGATGAATGCCAGGATGCGGTTGCGCTGTTGCGCGGACTGGCCTGTCATTCGGTGGGCGAGTAGGGAATTACGGGAGGTTTCACGAACATTTGTCTGCATGGCTCAGTCTCCAGTTACGGTGTTCCTGTTGGTGAAAGCAGGGTTTTTAGGTAGGTGCGCGGGCAAAAAAAAGAGGCCATTACTTGTCGGCCTCCGTGAGCGCAGCCTCGACCGCTGCGAGCGCGCGCTGTGTCGCCTCGGCAGATTCGGCCAGCTGGCGCTGGGCGGTCAGCAACTCTTCGCGCGTCTGGCCATCCACCAGCTCGGCGACGGCTTGCTGGGCTTCGCTGTTCTCCGACAGCATGGATTTCAGCAGTGCGACGGCGTTCAGGTTGTGCAGGTCTTCGCCAACAGGGCGGCCGGCGATACCGAGAGGGCGCAACAGGTCGTCGAGGCAATGCAGCCGGACTTCGATGGGCATGGCGGCAAGAATCGATGGCAGGAAATTGGTAGGCAGCAGGTTGTTGTCTTTGGTGGAATCGTCCAGCCAGCGGAACACGCGGTCGGCGTTTACCTTCTGGCGCTCGAAAGTGTCCAGCGTCTGGGGTTCGAACCGAATGCCGGTATTTGCGGGGCCGTCGATTCGCTCGTGGGCTGCAACGATGGCCTGCACGACGCTTTCCCGACTCCAGCCGCTGCGCTTGCGCCAGGCGTTGACGTGTTCGAGGCAAGTGGCGATCCATGTCTTGTGCGATGTATTGCGCATGCTATTTCTACTCCTCGTTGTTAATCTGCGTAAAACCAAAAAAGGGGGAGGCTCAAATGCCGGTAGAATCGAATTTCCACATCGTCATCAACCAACAAGGGAGCCTCCGTGACTCAAAATATCGACTTCGCCTGCCCGCAGTGCGGACACAAAACTTTCAAATGCAAGACCCAACCGAGCCGGATAGAGGACTTCAATGGCGCCATCTGCTGCGGTTGCGGTTACACAATCTCCGAGGACGACATCAAGAAACGCGTCATCGAAATCGCCAAGGATTTGCTCAAGGCGAGTTTTGGGAAGATGCTCAAGTAACGCGGAAAACTCTGCGAGCTGACGTTCTGCCTCGGTTATATCCAGCCGGATTCGTGCGGCGTACTGCATCAGACAGCCTTTCCGTCTTCTGCCTCCAGAGCCTCAAATACATCAGGCTTGGCCAGCTTAAGGAACATCAGACGGGCTTTTTTGTCCCCCTCGTCTGTAGTCTGGCTTCCGTCGGTGTCGTCATCACTGGCGAAACGCTCTGGGTAGATGATCTGGATTTCGTCGATCTCGCCATTGAAGAAATTGACGAGCTTCTCGGCCAAGTCCTTGGACGGCACCTGAGTTCCGCGCTCAATGCGGCTCAGATTCCCGGGGTCGATGCCAACCGAGTCAGCAACTTGTTGAATAGTCAGGCCACGGTTTTCACGTGCCAAACGAAGGGGAGTGCTCATAGATGGACCTCGAACAAAATATGCGTGTGGCGCATCTTAAACCGGAATTTGTAAATGCGCAACACGCTTTGCGCGGTACGCAACTTGGCGCAGATAATTCCAACATGAGCGTCGGAGATAACATTCGTCGGTTACGCAAAGCGCGTGGCTGGACAATCCTTGAGTTGGCCAATCGCATAGAAAGCGACGTTGGCAACATTTCACGCCTGGAACGTGGAAAGCAGGGATATAGCGATGAAATGCTGCAGAAGATAGCGACGGCGCTCGGGTGTACGGTAGCAGACCTTTTTTCTGGTCCTGCTACCGGTTCACAGAACATTGAGTCGGCAATGATCGGCACGCGGAGGATTCCATTAATCAGTTACGTGCAGGCCGGACACATGACAGAAGCGGTAGATTCTTACGCCCAAGGCGGCGCATCCGAATGGATGCTGACCGACCTGGAGCTCTCACAAAACGCATTTGCACTACGCATCAAAGGCACATCCATGATGCCGGAGTTCAGGGAAGGTGACGCCGTGATCATCGACCCGTCCGTGGCGCCGATGCCTGGCGACTATGTCGTCGCCAAGAATGGAGAGAACGAGGCGACTTTCAAGAAATACAGGCCGCGCAGTCTAAATGAAACCGGCCAGCAAGTGTTCGAGTTGATTCCGCTCAACGAAGACTATCCGCCCATGCGCTCCGACCTGACCCACATCGACATCATCGGCACGATGGTGGAGCACAGGCGCTACCGGAAAAGATGAACACGCTGCCAGCGAATCGAGCTTCCAGCCAGGTTGACCTGATCGCCGACTCGCTCAGTCATCCGCTCACTGTGGCATTCTCGAAATCAAGCTCCCCAAATTACGGAGCCGCTGTCGCGCTGGCGCAGCTGGCCAGCAAGTATTCAGAAAACAAGATCGGTAATTCGGTGATGCACATGGCCGCATTTGCCGCTGATCGCGTCCAGATGTCGCGGGCGCTGGCGCTGCTGCGCTACATCAAGGGACTGAGAAGCACTCAGCTCTATGCGGGCGGCAAGCTGCTGCACAGCGCACTCCGCACCGAGGAGGTCACCAATTGCTACCTGACCGCCTGCGCTTGCAACGACTGGCGAGCACACTGCCACAGCTACGTCCGCAACCCCTTTGCTGGCGGCGATGAGCGCATTCGATGGACGGGCAGCGACATGCAGATGCCGACGATCTCGATGGCCACCGGCTTTCCCAAGCTCTTCAATCCCAAGCCAGAGAAGTTTTCACAATACCGGTTTCCGTGTAAATTCCTGGTGCGCTTCGGCGAGATCCATTTCAAGCTGGATGCCGGCAGTCCGGTCAGTGCCACAAACCAGATTCAGGCGATGGCCGTGGCGCAGGATTGCGCGTGGTGTCCGAACTTCAAGCCGGACGATTTCGTGAAACTATAGGGTGGTATATGGGATTTTTGTCATGGCTTTTTGGCCTCAAACCACGCAAGAAAAAAACAACCGAGCAAATGCTTGATGAATTGACGGTCGATATGACAAAGAGCCTTTTATCATCTCCTCGAGTAGTGGTTAGAGCTAGTCAGCAAAAGACTAAAAGCCAGCCCAAGAAACCTCGAAAACCGCGCCGTTCAAAAGAAGAAATTGAAGCTGAACGAGCCCAGCGGAAACAATGGTTGATAAAACACAACAAGCAACGTTCTATCGATGACAGGATGCGGCAAATAGGACTCGGCATCACCCATTACAGATGGCAAACTGCCGGAGATGAGCGAACATGTCCAGCTTGCGCGGCCAATGACGGAAAAACATTCTCATGGAATGAGCCGCCACCCAAGACAGGGCATCCTGGTGAAGGTAGGTGTTGCGTGGACGCGGAGGGTTATTGTCGCTGTGTGGCATTAGCTCATTTTGATCTCGAGGCCGAATAAAGGAACGCTGAATTATGAAACGAATTTGCCTGTTGGTTTTGCTGCTTGCACCGACAATCGCCTTTCCTGATGAAAACTTCATTGACGAGTCAGGCGCTAAAGTCATGTGGCCGATCAACGAAAAGACACAGAAAATCCCAAAATTCAAAGACCCGCACTCCGGATGGATGTTGGGTGGAGACGAACAACAGATCAATGAAGCAAATGACAAGTACGGCCCAGAAGATCGCCAGACTGTTATTGATACCTGCCGCATGGAGGCGTTCAGTAAATCTACCCAATTGGTGAACAAGCAAGGCATCATTAAGCGCCTCAAAGACCCAAACGATGGGCTAATTACAGAGCTACAGCGGAATTTTATGTATTGCACCCAAGCAATGCTAAATCAATGGAGAGCAGACGAAGCTCAGGAAGAAAAAGACTCGCACCGATAATCACCGCCCCCAATAACCGAATCCAGCCCGCTTTCTAGCGGGCTTTTCTTTTCGCCCAAGCCCGCCGACATGCGGGCTTTTTCGTTTGCGCATAAAAATGCGCTTGACGCATACATAAATATGCGTATGATGCACTCCATAGATGCGCTACACGCATTTTAAGAATTCCCAACAAACGACAGCAGCCGCACCTTGTGCGCACAAGGCTAAAAATCGGAAGGCGCGCGGTGAGGGATACCAAACAAGGGGACGATCATGCAAGCACAGCAAGTCATCAAGCAACTCCGCCGCGCCAGCACAGGGCTGGCAGCAGACAACCGGGCCGCCGCATTCAAGCACCGCGCCCGCGTGCTGCTGGTGCGTGACACCGAAGGCGGCCGCGAATATCCAGCCGACTACTTCATCAACCTCGCCACCGAGGACGCGGCCGACATGGCCAAGCTCATCGCTACCCGAATCCTCAAAGGCTGGAACCGACTGAGCATCACCCGGGTGGCCGTCATCCCCAGCGGCAGCGACGTGAGCCGCATCGTCGAACTGGAAGACCCGCGCAACGTCGGCTTTTCCTCCGAATTCACACACCGCGAAAGGGCTTGCGCATGAAAACCAACACCACATCCGAGAACGCCAAGACGGTACTTGTGCTCCTGGTCCTGCTTTTGCTCTACGGCTTCGTCGGGCGCATGGACTACGAGGACGAGGTGATGCGCGAGGCTGAGAGCAATTCTTACTACCACCACCACCATCAAGGAGAGCAGCAATGAACGAGTCCCAACAACCACTGGCCACTATTCGCGCCAGTTCATGGCCGTCGCTTTTTGACTGCGCCCACCGCTGGTACTTCCAGAACATCGTCGGTCTACGCATGCCGTCATCCGGCAACGCATGCCTTGGCACGGCCATCCACGCCGGCACGGCTGCGTTCGATAGCTCGACGCTATCCGGTGAGCAGATCGATGTGGTAACCGCCGTCGATACCGCCCGCGCTGCACTGCAGAACCCAGAGCATGAGGTCGCTTGGGATGACAGCCTGACTCCGGTTGAAGCTGACAGCCTTGCTGTTCGTCTTACTTCGCGCTACTGCCAAGAGATAGCACCGACGCGCAACTACGCAGCTGTTGAGCTTGAATGCCAGGCACTCGACATCGGCACCGAGCACGGCGTGGTGCGCGTCACCGGTACCACTGACCGTATCCGCATCATTGAGGATGGTCGCAAGGGTATATCCGACTTGAAGAGTGGCGGCTGCGCCACTGAGAAAACCGCAGACGGTGGTCGCCGCGCCACCACCAAGGGTCACCACATTCAGCTCGGCATCTACACGCTGATGGCAGAGCAAGCCAGCGGCGAACGCCTAGACGCACCAGCCGAAATCATCGGCCTGCAAACCACCAAGGACACGCCAGTTGCAACTGGCGAAGTGGCGGACGTGAAAACGCCGCTGCTCGGCACTGATGAATACCCCGGCTTGATTGAGATCGCCGCAAAGATACTCAAGGACGGGATTTTTCCGCCCAACCCGAAAAGCATGTTGTGCAGCCAGAAGTATTGCCCAGCCTACAGCGCCCGCTGCCACTACCACGACTAATTTTAACCACCACGAGGAGACGCACCATGAATGACCAAGCAACCAAACCTAAACCCAACAGCACCGACGTGGCCGCAATGCGCGGTCAGCAAGTGGCGCCACGCGAGGCCAGCATGCCGGTTGTCCGCGCCGGATTCTTTGACCTTCAATCCTTCGAGCTGATTCAGCGCGTCAGCAAGGCGTTTTCTCAGTCCGACCTGGTGCCGAAGAATTACCAAGGCAATCTGGCCAACTGCATGATCGCGATGGACATGGCCCAGCGCATCGGCGCGAACCCGCTGATGGTGATGCAGAACCTCTACATCGTGCACGGCACGCCCGGCTGGTCGTCCAAGTTCTTGATTGCCACGATCAACGCCAGCGGCCGTTATTCGTCGCTGCGCTATGAGTGGAAGGGCGAACCCGGAGCAACTGATTTCGGATGCCGTGCGTGGGCTGTCGAGCGCGAAACCGGTGAACGCCTGAACGGTATCTACGTTACCTGGGCAATGGTGCGCGCGGAAGGATGGGACTCAAAGAACGGCTCCAAATGGAAGACGATGCCCGACCAGATGTTCATCTATCGCGCCGCAGCATTCTGGCAGCGCGCATACGCGCCAGAGCTTGGTATGGGTCTGATGACAGCGGAAGAACTCGGCGACGTGATCGACATGAAGCAGGGCAATGACGGCGGCTTCTCGGTTGACCTCGAAAGCCTGCGCCCAGCGGAGAACGTAGACAAGGCAACCGGGGAAATCACCGACCAAGATTCCACCGCCGGAAACGCCGCACAAGATGCGCAAGTGGGTGATGGTGCAGCCACGCAAAGCAACTCTGGCGGCAACGGAGCGCCAACCTTCGAAGATGCCATCGCCGCAGTCAAAGCCGACGACCTGGACACGGCGCGCGACATCGCCCGCGGTCTGGATGAAGGCCAGCAGAAGGCAATCGAAACGGCCATCGCCAACAAGTCGAAGCCAGAAGGCGGCAGTACACGCCGTCCCCGCTCCGGCGCAAGCGTCGAGTAATCAATCAAAACCACAAGGAGAAACACGATGAACGCACCAACACCAGACTTTCGCACCATGACCGCCGACAGCATTGGCAAAGACATGCTTTCTGTGCTGGTAACTGAAATCAAGCTGCTGCCCGACCCTTGGGTAAAGCTGTCGAAGGCAAAACAGGACGACGTGATTGACCGCCTGCGCTCACGCGTGGAATCGAACGTCAAGATGGCCGTGCATTTGCTGGCCGCAGAAGGTCGCATCGTAGTGGCTGGCGACCTTGACCAGATCACCATCAAAGACGGCGTTAAAGCCGTTGTGAAGTTCGGCTCCGGCGCCGCCAACCTGCATGAGCTGTATGACGTGGCAGGCAAGGCGGTTCTGGTGGTTGTGGCCAATGCAGCAGAGCACATCGGCGGCATGGATGAGGTTCGCGGCGAAAGCGATCAGCGTGCGATGGATCTCGGCAACGAATACGACCCGAACGGCGACGGTAAAGGCATGGGCGACGGCAACACGATAGACGGCGAAGCGAAAGCCCTGCCCGGCCCCGGCGACGTTGCCCCGACAGATGAAGAGCTGCAGGAGCACTACGAGCTTGGCTACACCGCAGCATCCGAAGGGAAGCCAGAGAGCGAATGCCCGATTGTGCGCAGCGCCCTCGTAATCGAGTGGATTCGCGGATTCCGCGCATGGCACGAAGAGCAAGGAGCCGCAGCATGAAAATCACATCCATCCAAACAGCCAACTTCATCGGCGCACGCGCCGTCGATGTGAAATTGTCCAAGCCAGTAGCCATGTTCGCCGGCCGCAACTTTGCCGGCAAGAGCAGCTTGCAGGAAGCCGTCCGCATGGCGCTTACGGGCGAGAGCGTCCGCGTCGGTCTGAAAAAGGAATACGGCGCGCTGCTCACCGAAGGTCAAGAATCTGGGTTCGCCGAGGTCGCAGTAGATGGCATGGACTTGGCCGCGTATTCCATCATCCTGCCTTCCGGCAAGGGCAACCACTGCGACAACGCCGCACTGCCTTACGTGCTGGATGCCCAGCGCTTCGCCAGCCTTGAGCCGAACGAGCGCCGTTCGTTCCTGTTCGGCCTCACGGGTCTCAAGATGAACGGCGCAGCCATCACCGAGCGCATGCTGAAACGCAGCTGCGAACCCAAGAAGGTCGAGCAGATAGCGCCGTTCCTGCGCGCTGGTTTTGATGCCGGCCAGAAGGAAGCCCAAGGCAAGGCGCGCGAAGCCAAGGCCAGCTGGAAGACCGTCACCGGCGGCGAGACATACGGCAGCAACAAAGCCGCCTCATATCAGGCCGAAAAACAGGAAGTGGACGCCACGCAGCTGGAACAGGCCCGCGCCGACCTGGTCGCGATCGAGACGGAAATCGAGAACGAAACAGGCCGCCTCGGTGAGTTGCAAGGCAATGTCAAGCAGGCGGCATCGCAATCCGGACGACTGGAAGAACTGCACGAGAAGGCCAGCCGCTTCGCCAGCATCCAGGACAAGCTGAACATCGACGAGGCCGAACTGAAACAGTGGGAAGCCAAGGTCGCCGACATCAAAACAAAGGCCGAAGGTGCAACGCGCATCGAACCGCTCGAATGTCCGGGTTGCCAGTGCGCTTTGCAGATGAAGGATGGCCGACTGATTGGCTACATTCACGAACCCCATACCGCAGATCCGGAGGCGCGTGCCAAGCTGCCTGAATACGAGAAGTCGCTGACCGTATTGCAGAACGCTGTCAACAACGGCAAGCGAGACATTGCCGAGGCGAATGCGGCCGCCGCTGCGCTCGCCGAGCTGGAGAACGGTGCGCTGGCAGAAGCCCCAAGCGTGGAAGCAGTCAACACCATCAAGGCCAGCATCGACGCCTTGAAGCACAGTAAGAACAATCAGGCCGGCGCGATTCGCATGCTGGAGGACGCTGCGCGCCGTGCAACCGAGGCAGACGACAAGACCAAACGCGCCGCCGCGCTCCACGTGGACGTGCAGCAATGGGAAGCCATCGGCGACGCCCTGGCACCGGACGGCATCCCGGGTGAAATGCTGGCCGAGGCGCTGGAGCCGATCAACGCGCGCCTGTCCGCCTCCGCTGGCATCGCC